>NZ_MUEZ01000005.1:0-182390 GCF_001996015.1 Salinivibrio sp. ML198 | reverse complement strand
CCGATGGTAGTGTGGGGTCTCCCCATGTGAGAGTAGGACATCGCCAGGCTTGCTTTCTTGTTTTCAGATTTTTGGAAAAATCTGAAGGCAAAAACGGATTTAAGCATCAAAGCAGATTGACGTAAGACTTTGATGAGACAGGATTGGTGCGGAGTGGTAGTTCAGTTGGTTAGAATACCGGCCTGTCACGCCGGGGGTCGCGGGTTCGAGTCCCGTCCACTCCGCCACTATTTATAGGGGTATAGCTCCAATTGGCAGAGCAGCGGATTCCAAATCCGCGTGTTGGGGGTTCGAATCCCTCTACCCCTGCCACTCGAAAAGCACTGACATCCGTCAGTGCTTTTTTTTTATTTCAATCTTACCGATAGACTAACTTATGGATGGTTTTTGGTGTGACATCGAAGTCCGCGTGTTGGGGGCTGAGGCGCCAGTCCGATCGAATCCCTCTACCCCTGCCACTCGAAAAGCACTGACATCCGTCAGTGCTTTTTTTGATCTATTCAAACAAGTCTTCTAATAGTTTTTGGCCACAAATTGGCTTGGACCTGTTGCATCGGGCTGGTGACTGAAACAAAGCTCATAAGCAAATGCCGTGGTATGCATTGGCTCTGTTCGGCTCTCACTGTGATATTCGACTTCCACAATCACTCTCTGATACCCCGACCCCTCAAATGCATCAAGTTTAGGTAGAAAATGGGATAAGTCCTCTGCTTTTAAAAGCCAACCCTCAACGCGATCATTGACAGAATCGCTGAGCTCAATGCCGGGATAACCTGAGGCCGATCCCCAACCACGGTCGGTGCGTATTGCTTGTATACTCGCAGGGAACCACTGACCATGGACTTCCGCGAGCACATGGTGATTTGTGCCTTCTGGACACAGGGTTCCGTATACGAAGAGGTTGTTAAGCATAGGCGTCGCTCCATGAATGCACTTTGTTATTATTTCTTTTCTATCCTATCTCTGAGTTGAAGCAAGCAGCAAGTAATAAGTCAGTGCAACCACTTGTATTTCAGCCTTCATGATCGCAAAATCGGCGCCCATTCTAGTAACAACCTATACTCACACTGGCAAGCGTTATGGTGGTGATCAAGCAATGAAAAAACGTATTGGCAAGGTAGTGGCATGGGGCAGTGCTATTTTTGTCCCTGCTGCGGTGATTGGTGTCAATGGCTACTTCACCGTGCCTGACAGCACCCAGCTCCATACAGTGTCTGGTATACATCGCCAGTGCGTTGATTACACACATTCTTCGCCGCTTGACGAACAAGGCCGTTTTTCTTTGTTGGTGTGGAATATCTATAAACAGCAGCGCCCTCAGTGGGACACGGCGTTAAACCAGTATCATCAACCTCACCGTTTGATGTTGTTGCAAGAGGCAAGCTTTGGTCCACAATTGGCGCGTTGGATCACGCAAGCATCATTGCACTATGACCAAGCTTATGCGTTTGCGATGCAAGATGCTGTTGCAGGGGTGATGAACCTTTCCAAAGTGAACCCTTTGCACAGTTGTGCGTATACTGCGGTCGAGCCTTACCTGCGCCTTCCTAAAAGTGCTTTGTATAGTGAGTACCAGCTCTCCAATGGACAGCGCCTTGCGGTGGTGAATATTCATAGCATTAACTTTACTTATGCAATGGCCGCTTATAAGAAACAGTTGGCGGCATTGGAGCAAGCTTTGGCGCGTGTCGAAGGGCCTATTATTTTAGCCGGTGATTTTAATACTTGGTCTCAACGGCGGTTAGACGCGGTGAGAGCGATGGTTACGCGCTTATCATTACAAGAAATGAGTTATCACCCCGATGAGCGAATGACTAAATTTGGGTTGCCGTTGGATCATGTTTTCTACCGTGGGTTATCGGTAGAAAAGGCGAGTGCGATAGATAATGGTGCCTCCGATCATGCAGCGATAGAGGCACAACTGAAAGTGACAGGATAGAGGCAACGAGGGGAGCCCCCTCGCTGAACTTTCCTAACTTAGTGCTATGACGATGGCCCAACTGGCAAAAACGGCAACCCAAGGCAGGGTAGCGACGACAATCGCTTTGCCATGATTGAGTGGTGTCCAAGTGCCGATAACCGTAATGCTTAATACCCAGTACCACGGGAGCAGTAGTGGTAAGCTTGCTGCCCATGCACTCCATGAGGAGGCGAGCGGCAATTTTAGCAAGCCATTAAGACTATTTAAGTCCGCATGAGCCGGCAAAATAAAACCGGATGATAAAGTCATATTGGTATAGCTTGCTAAATCGCCTACGACGGCGGGCAAAAAAATAAAGCAAGAGGCCGCGAGCCAGTGACGATAGCCAAAGTTAGGGGCTTCTTGTTTGGTGGCTAACCGAAACCACAATGCCAAGGCAAAAATGACCGCCGCTCGGCCAAACCAATCTCCGAGCACTTCAGAGGCAAGAAGTGTTTCACGTTGTAACCACTTTTCAGCGTCTGCAGGTGGCATCGATAATTGTTGCGCGAGTGCTTGCTGAAGCGCGGCAAGGTTGGTGTGATCAAAATAAGCACTCCAAAATGCAATAGCGCTTAGGCACATGAGCAAATAAGCCAACCAACCCCATACCGGGCGCTGGCTTAATGCAGCAAAGCACGCACTGGGACGAAGGACGATGTCTCTTAAGGCGAACAATGGATTGGCTGAAGCTTGCATCATGAGCCGCTACTCCGAGAAATGTCGATATGCAGTGTTAGCTTTTGACCTGGTTGGATATACGCGTTTTGGCGTAACTGGTTCCATTTAACCAGCTCGGCGACTGATACATTGTAGCGTTGTGCAATACTGCTCAACGAATCACCTTGTCGAATTCGGTAGGTAATCGTGCGGATGCGACGTGCATCCCCCTCTTTATCCCAAACGACCAACTTCTGGCCAATGCTGAGGGTGTCGCGAGGACTCATGCCGTTCCACTTAGCGAGCTGACGATAATCAACGTCATAACGACGGGCGATTGTCCAAAAGCTGTCGCCTTGGCGGACTGTGTGGGTGCGCTTGTGGCCGTCTCGCTCCGCCGCTTGCAATGCTGCGAGGCGCTGTGGTGCGCTTAGCGTATATTGTGATTCATCTTTCAGCGAAACAGGGATCATCAGGCGCTGACCCACGCGAATACGTGAGGAGTGGAGTTGGTTAGCACGTTTTAATACTTTGACGGTGGTGTTGTACTCAGCCGCGATTTCACTCAGGCTATCACCTGACTTCACCGCATAACGTTCCACACGAAGCCCTTGGTTGTCATTTTTAGCCAACTCAGTATTAAAGCGTTCCACATTTTCGTTGGGCAACAATAAGTGGGTGGGGCCTGATGGTGACGTTGCCCAATGGTTATACGCAGGGTTAAGGCTTTGCAGCTCAGAAACACTTAAACCGGCATAGTTAGCCGCGAGAGCGAGATCCATTTGCATCTTAGGATCGACCAAGGTCAGTGCTGGCTGGTTAGGGATCGCAGGGACCTCTAAGCCATATTGATCTTGATGGCGTAGTACATCGCCAAGTGCAATCAGCTTAGGAACATAACTGCTGGTTTCTTTGGGGAGATCCAAATGCCAAAAATCGGTGGGTTGGCCGCGTTGCTTGTTGCGACGAATAGCACGAGCCACGCGTCCCTCGCCGGAGTTATATGCAGCGATTGCGTGTAACCAATTACCATCAAACATGCCATGCAAGTACTCGAGGTAATCGAGCGCTGCATCGGTTGATTGCACCACATCACGTCGGCCGTCGTACCACCAATTTTGTTCCAGGCCAAAACGGCGGCCGGTTGCTGGGACAAATTGCCAAAGGCCAGCAGCCCGGCCATGCGAGTAAGCAAATTGATCAAACGAGCTTTCTACGACTGGAAGCAATGCCAGCTCGAGTGGCATGTTGCGTGCTTCGACTTTCTCTACGATCAGGTGCAAAAATGGCGTGGCGCGCTCAGCGACCGTGGCAAGGTGATTAGGGTACTTTAAGTACCAATTACGATAACGGCGCACCGAGGCGTTATCAGGTACTGGAAGCGAAAGCTGCATACTGATGCGTTGCCACACATCACTCTGTTTTTGCGGGGAAAGTACCGTAGGCGTCGCGGGGGTGGCTTTCTTGGGCGTCTCTGTGGCTTTATCAGGCGAGCGCGTTGTTTCTTTTGCGACAACGGGCGGTGCCTCGGAGGCGATATCCGTATTTTGAGCGTCGCCGATAGACTGACAGCCGCTCAGCAACAGCGTGCTCAATATAATAAAACGGTACTTCATTGCATAAAACCTTCGTCCAAAATAGCCGATGATGATAGGGGCTGGCCTCATTGATGACAAGAGACTCAGCTCAAAATTCGTCCTTCCACTGACGCAGCGCACGGAAAACGGCAAGCTCATCGTCGGCAGTGGTGCGACCTACGACCGCTTGAATGACCGTCGGCTCTTGAGTGCGCAAAAATGGATTAATGCGCTTTTCTCGCTCTATGGTACTGGGGAGCGTTTGCTTACCTTGGGCGCGTAAGCGGTTCACTTCTTCCCGGTATAGATGTAATGCATCGTTTTCAGGCTCCACAGTCAGCGCAAACGCGACATTGGCGGCGGTATACTCATGGGCACAATACACTTGGGTTTCGATGGGGAGCGATGCCAGTTTTTTCAATGAGTTGAGTGATTGTTCAGCGGTACCACCGAGTAAACGGCCACAACCGGCTGAAAACAATGCATCGCCACAGAACAGCTTACCATCGCCGACAAATGCAATGTGATCGTCGGTGTGGCCTTCGACACCGACGACCAAAAAGCGATGGTCAAAGACATCAATTTGGTCACCGTCACCAACCGCCATTGAACGTTGAGGTATCGGGTGAACATCTGGGCCGATCACTTTGGCGCTTGGGGCATAGCGTACAAGATCGTCAATGCCATTGGTGTGATCCCAATGGTGGTGTGTGATAAGAATGCACGATAAAGTCAATGAATTCGCTTTGAGGTAGTCAATAACCTGACTTGCCTCACCCGGATCGACCACGGCGCAGCGATTATCTTCACTAATAATGAGCCATATGTAATTATCGTTAAATGCAGGTATGCTTTTTACATGAAGCATTGGGTTCTCCAGCGATAGAATGAGCCTTAATCAATGAAACCAGCGCGCATAGAACATCAGTTTGACTATCCCTATACGTGGGACCAAGTTGCTTACGGTGATTGGGCGCGCACCCAATTGCAAACTCGGCTGGATGAATGGTTGCCGACCTTATTTGGCTACCATTTGCTGAAATTGGGCGGCTTAAGCTGCGAGCTAGTCAGTGAACAGTGTAACATTCAACACCAAGTCTGTGTCGACCAACATAACCCAATGCGCAATGTGACCGCGACACATTATGCCTTGCCATTTATCGAGAAATCTTTTGATGCGTGTGTATTAGCGCACCAACTTGATTATAGCGATGATCCGCACCGTTTATTACGAGAGGTTGATCGTGTGATGATTGATGACGGTTGCTTGATCATATCGGGTGTTAACCCCGCAAGCTTTTTGGGCGTAAAAAAAGTGCTACGTGGCAGGCATCAACGGCTTCCGTGGGGGGGACGGATGTTTTCACCTCTTCGCGTTAAAGATTGGTTGAGTGTCATGAACTATGAGGTGGTTGAGGCGCACCAGATGGGACTGTGGCCGACTCATCGACCCAGTGCCCGCCATGCTTGGGTAGAGAGTAGCGCCAGTATGGTGACACCTGCGCTTGGGTCCATTTATTTGATCATTGCGCGTAAGCGTAGCTACCCACTAAAACCCATTAAGCCTCGTTGGAAACTCAAGCAAGCGGTCTCACCGCTGGGCGGCGTTGTTCCCAACGGCGGCTAGAAATAGGATTAGTCTGCAGGCTCATAGCCTTCATCGATCTCGGTAGGGTGGTTGGCAGCGTCGCGCGCGAGCTCGTCACAACGCTCATTTTCCGGGTGTCCAGCGTGGCCTTTCACCCAGTTCCAGGTGATTTGGTGCTTAGATGCCGCTTGATCAAGCTGTTGCCATAAATCGGCATTTTTCACCGGTTTCTTATCCGCCGTCTTCCATTGGCGTTTTTTCCAATTATGGATCCATTGGGTGATCCCTTGTCGAACGTACTGGCTGTCTGTAGTGAGAACCACGTTACAGCTTGTATTAAGCGCATTTAAGCCGACAATTGCCGCCATTAGTTCCATGCGATTGTTGGTGGTGAGGGTGAAACCGGCACTCAAGGTTTTTTCATGTTGTTTGTAGCGCATCACCACACCATACCCGCCCGGCCCCGGGTTGCCGAGACAAGAACCGTCTGTGAAAATTTCTACCTGCTTGGTCATCTTTGATACTATTGGCTATTCATCTGAGCCAAGTTTGACACAGTTATTGCCATGAAAGCGAATTACGATCGCCTCGTTGTGCTTGATACCGAAACCACCGGTATGAACCGCGAAGGGGGGCCACATTACCAAGGCCACAATATTATTGAAATCGGTGCGGTTGAGATTATCAACCGTAAGCTGACGGGGCGGCACTTTCATGCCTACATTCAGCCTACACGCGCGATCGATCCTGAGGCGATTTCGGTACACGGTATCACCGATGCCTTTTTGGCCGACAAGCCGCGATACGCGCAAATCCATCAAGCCTTTGTTGATTTTATTCAAGGGGCGGAGCTGATCGCCCATAACGCGCCCTTTGATGTGGGGTTTATGGATTATGAATTCAAAAACCTAGGTGTCTCGCTGCAAACCACTGAGCTTTGCACCATCACAGACACCTTAGCGATGGCGAAGAAAATCTTCCCTGGAAAGCGTAACAACCTTGATGTGTTGTGCGATCGCTACGGTATTGATAACTCTCGGCGAACGCTTCACGGCGCTTTGTTGGATGCGGAGATCCTTGCTGACGTATACCTATTAATGACCGGGGGACAAACTAACTTGTCATTTAATGCGGGTACTGAGACGGATAATGCGAGTCCAATGGCACCAAGAACCGTTAAGCGTCAGAAATCGCTAAAGGTTATTCCCGCATCGGCCGATGAAATGAGTGCGCACGAAGCGCGTTTAGACTTTATTGAGCAAAACGGTAGCTGTCTTTGGCGGCAGTAGGAGAAGGCATGAAGAAGCGATGGTGGGCGGTGTGTGTTTGTTTTCCCTTGTTGGCACACGCTAACGAGCAAGAAATTCGTCTGCTGGAAAATCGCTTCCGTGTTGATCCAACCATTGAACGTGCGGCCTTCGTGATTTATCGAGAAAAGCCAAGCATGCCAGTGGTGTTGGTACGCCCGGACGGCACCAAATATTATGCATGGCGCCACCCAGACAAAGTATCCTGGCATCAAGAATCAGACATGGACATCGTGTCGATTACCGACCCCATGCCAGGACCATGGCAAGCGATTGGCCGAGTGAGCCCTGACAACAAAGTCCGTGTTTTAAGCGACTTGCGTATGCAGGTTGAAGACTTACCCAGTCGTCTTTATCAAGGCGAGGCGGTGAAGTTTACCGCACAGCTCATGCTGGGCGATAAGCCCCTTAACTTGCGTGACTTCATTGAGCGTGTCGATTTGACTGTACACTTTACTGAGTTCATCGAAGATCCGGAGTCGCTTAATCTCGATCAGCGGCCACAGCCCAAAGCATTAGGGCAATTTAGTGACGACGGCTCGGGGCTTGATGAAGCACCCAATGACGGCGTTTTCACCGTGTCTTTGCCGATTAACGTCATGCCAGGAAAATACCGCGCACGCGTGACCTCGGGTAACGGTATTTTTTTCCGTACTTTAGAGCAACAAGTCTTAGTTTACCCGACACCGTTAATGGCCACATTTAAACAAAGCCAAGGAGAGGGCGAACCGCATCAATTGGTTGTTGAGTCGGAGCAGGCCAGTATTGAGCCAGGTAGCGTGTCTGTTCACGCCAAATTCACCGATACCGAAGGAAAAACGACGGTCTACCAAACAACCGCTGAGGAAGAGCAGCAAACGATTACGCTCGATATTCCTTATGCCAGCACACCTGGACAATACAAATGGCGGACAACCTTGTATGCGACGGATCAGTTATCGGGACGACCCTTGGTTTTTCCTCTTCCAGAACAAACCTTTGCGGTCACCGATTACGCGGCGCTGGAAGAAGCCGAAGCAGAGCGTGAAGCGCGTGAAAAAGCCATGATGGAAGCGGCGGAGGCGCGCCGCCAACAACGAGAGCGAGAAGAAGCACGAACCACTTCCCTGTTGATCATTGGATTAGGTAACTTACTGGTGATGCTGATAGGTGCCGCCACTTGGTTTGTCTTGCGAAAACGCAAAGCACGCAAATTGGCTGAAGCGGCGCAAGAGCTGGAAGCCCCTCCACTGGACAGCGACGGCGACGACCAAGCCAGTGAGCTTGACATGGATAGGCCGGATAAAAACGACTAGCACTGTGGTGCGAGTAAGCCCATCTATACGGGCAATAAAAAAAGAGAGGGAAGCCCTCTCTTTTTACGTCACGCCATTGATGCAGGAAAAAGCGGTTAAGCCGCGTTATGCATCTTGCTCTCCTTGACCGACGCGGCGGGCAGCTCTGACGGGTCAAAGTCATCCACATTGATCGTTTCAAGGCGGCCTTGCTCGGCTTCTCGCAATAGTGCAGCTTCTTGCTCGGTAATTACGCCGGCGCTCAAGCCTTTATCCGCGACTTGGTCGAGGAACATAAACGGCAGCTTCTCACCGATGCCATCACACACTTTTTTATGAATAGGCTCGGCATTCAAAATGTCATGCAGTGCCTTTTCAATATTACCAATCGCATTACCTGGCTCGAAGTACTGACCTCGGCCGAGGCGATCACGCGTTGCACTGGGTGATTGTAAAATGACAGCCAGTTTGCCATCGAGGCGATCGCCAGGCTGACGGCGTCCTTTACCCAGCGGGAATACCAGTACGCGCACTAAGCCAGCAACTACTCGATTCGGGAAGTTAGCGATAAAGCCATCCAGTGCTTGTTCAGCTTGGTACATGGCGTCTTGCATGCCCCAATGCACCAGAGGGAGATCCTCTTTCTGATAGCCTTCATCGGCATAGCGTTTCATGGTGGCTGACGCAAGATAAAGCTGGCTCAGCACATCGCCAAGGCGCGCTGACAAGCGCTCTTTACGCTTGAGGTTACCGCCTAATACTGCCATAGAGACATCGGCGAGGAGCGCGAGCGCGGCACTGTAGCGATTCATCTGCTGGTAATAACGACGTGTCGCGTCTTTGCGGGGAGCTTTAGACAAACGACCATCGGTAAGACCAAGCCAGAAAGCACGTGCAACATTGCTAAACACAAAGCCAACATGACCAAATAAGGCCTTATCAAACGCTGCGAGGGCGGCTTGCTGATCGCTATTTTCGCTGGCACGAATCTCATCCAACACGAATGGATGGCAACGAATCGCACCTTGACCGAAGATGATCATTGAACGCGTCAGGATGTTAGCGCCTTCCACCGTGATGGCGATCGGCGAACCTTGATAGTTGCGTCCCAGGAAGTTTTTTGGTCCCAGGCAGATGCCTTTACCGCCTACCACATCCATCGCATCAATCACACCTTGTTGACTGCGGTGGGTACAGTGATATTTAACGATGGCAGAAATGACCGAGGGCTTCTCGCCGATATCGATACCCGTCACCGTCAGCGCGCTGGCGGCATCCATCACGTAGGCGTTGCCAGCAATACGCGCGAGAGGCTCTTCAATCCCTTCCATTTTACCAATGGGGAGTTTGAACTGACGGCGAATGCGTGCGTAAGCCCCTGTTGCTAGGGCGGCTGACTTTAGTCCCCCCGTGGTATTGGAGGGTAGGGTAATACCGCGACCGATGGACAAGCACTCCATCAGCATACGCCAGCCTTGGCCTGCCATTTTCTGGCCACCAATAATAAAGTCCATCGGTACGAAGACGTCGTTGCCTTGAGTTGGACCGTTTTGGAAAGGCACGTTAAGCGGGAAATGGCGACGGCCAATTTCAACCCCTTCGAGGTCCGTTGGGATCAACGCACAGGTAATGCCAAGTTCATCCTGATCGCCTAATAGGTGTTCAGGATCGCGTAGCTTAAACGCCAGACCCAACACAGTGGCAACCGGGGCGAGGGTAATATAACGTTTGTTCCAGGTGATTTTCATCCCCAGCACTTCTTCACCTTGCCACATACCTTTGGTGACCACACCATAATCAGGAATCGAGCCTGCATCAGAGCCCGCCTCTGGGCTGGTCAACGCAAAACAAGGGATTTCTTTACCTTGGGCCAAACGAGGGAGGTAATGGTCTTTTTGCTCTGTGGTGCCGTAATGCTGGAGCAATTCACCTGGGCCTAGTGAGTTAGGGACCCCCACGGTGGATGACAGCACACCAGAGACGCCTGACAATTTTTGCAGCACCAAGGATTGTGCGTAGGCAGAAAATTCCAAGCCACCATATTGCTTTTTGATGATCATGGCGAAGAATTTGTTGTCTTTCAAATATTGCCAAACATCCTCGGGCAGGTCAGCGAGTTCATGCGTGACTTGGTAGTCATCGACCATGCGGCAGACTTCGTTGACCGGTCCATCTAAAAATGCCTGCTCTTCCGCACTCAGCGTCGGGGCGGGAATGTCATGCAGTTTGTTCCAATCCGGCGCGCCGCGGAATAGGTCGGCTTCCCACCAGACTGTTCCCGCATCAATCGCTTCTTTTTCCGTCGCTGACATTTCTGGCATCACGGATTTAAATGCTTTGAAAGCGGGCTTGCTGAGCCAGTTGCGACGAAACGTCACGATATTGAGGGGCAACGCGATCACGGCAAAGATCAACCAAGTGATCTCCCCGACGCTGCCCATGATTGTCCCTACAACTAGTCCGGCTGCGAGCACGGCAGTCGATACCAGCAGCTTAGCACGATGGTATGCGAGTACACCGGCCAGTATTAGCATGGCGGCGATATATAACCCTGTTGCCATCACGTCATCTCCTTAGGTTTTGGTTTGCCCTTACTGTCGTGGTAAGAGGTCGTACCACTCAATGTAAGCAAATAATTAACGAATTGTAAAATGATACGGTGTGACCTAGCTTGCAAGGTGAGAAAATCACCACTTGAGGATGAGGACAACTGGCAAGATAGGTTGCCATTCAAGCAAACGTGACCTGGCTCGCTTGTCGGAAGGGCGCGGCAGTCGACAGCCGTAAAACGATGCGGGTACACTGGCAGTCATGTGACGTTATGCCTGTCAGGCAAGAACGTCAGATATTTGTTAACAGTGGGAAGGTGCCATGTACCAAGATATTATTCGCGGTGAGCTGACAGAAGCTGCCGATGTGTTAACAGCGTTTTTAAGTGATGACAATAACATTCAGCAAATCGAGAAAGCCGCGAAACTGTTGGCCGATAGTTTTAAGGCCAGTGGCAAGGTGCTCTCTTGTGGCAATGGCGGCTCGCATTGTGATGCCATGCATTTTGCTGAAGAATTAACCGGTCGCTACCGAGAAAACCGTCCTGGTTATCCCGCGATTGCCATTTCAGATCCAAGCCATATTTCGTGCGTGTCGAATGACTTTGGCTACGAGTATGTTTTCTCGCGTTATCTTGAGGCGGTGGGCATGAAAGGCGACGTGTTGTTTGGGCTATCTACATCGGGCAATTCGGGGAATATCCTCAATGCCATTGATGTCGCCAAACAAAAAGGCATGAAGACCATTATGCTTACAGGAAAAGACGGCGGCAAAATGGCAGGTCTCGCTGATATTGAAATCCGTGTGCCTCACTTTGGTTATGCGGATCGTATTCAGGAAGTCCATATCAAAATTATCCATATTCTTATCCAGCTAGTGGAAAAGGAAATGGCAGCGTAACCCCTCGGAGGTAGATGAAAGAATGTGCGAGCTGCTTGGCATGAGTGCCAACGTCCCAACCGATATTTGTTTTAGCTTTACTGGCTTGATTCAGCGCGGCGGTAAAACGGGCCCGCATCGCGATGGCTGGGGGATCACCTTTTATGAAGGCAAAGGGTTTCGCACCTTTAAAGATCCGGCACCCAGTAGCCAATCCAAGGTCGCAGAGCTGGTCACCAGTTATCCGATAAAAAGCTGTGCGGTGGTTAGCCATATTCGCCAAGCAAATCGAGGTGGGATCAGCTTAGAAAACACACATCCTTTCACTCGTGAGATCTGGGGGCGTTATTGGACGTTTGCTCACAATGGGCAGTTATCTGGGTTTGAGAGCCTGGATACTGGCCACTTTAAGCCTGTCGGGGAAACGGACAGTGAGAAAGCGTTTTGTTGGTTATTGAATGAGTTGTTTAAGCACTATCCGCAACAGCCAGACAATATGTGTGAGGTGTTTGACTTTATCGCTTCACGCTGTGATCGCCTGCGCGCGTTGGGTGTCTACAACATGCTGTTTAGCGATGGCGACTATGTCATGGCGTATTGTACCAATAACCTCCATTGGATCACGCGTCGCGCTCCGTTTGGAAAAGCTAGCCTGATCGACCAAGAGATGACGGTCGATTTTCATGAGCAAACCACGCCTAACGATGTGGTGACCGTGATTGCCACGCAACCCCTTACCAACAACGAGCGCTGGCATAAAATGGCTGAAGGGGAATATTGTGTGTTTCACTTTGGCGAGGTGTATTGCGCCAATCACACATCGGTATCTTAGCGAATAAAAAAGGCGCGAATGCGCCTTATTTTATGTTGTCAGTGTCTATACGAGCTACGCGTCTGCGGCATAGCCGGCGTGGCCGAGTGCCTGACCATCAAGCCAAGCGTGATCTTCCATCATCTTCAGGCGGCCATCGACAAACCACTTGACCACCAGTGGGTAGATCCTGTGCTCTTGTTGTTGGACGCGCGCGGCGACAGACTCTGCGTCGTCGTCCTCAAAAATAGGTACACGAGCTTGGAGTATCACGGGGCCACCGTCGAGCTCTTCAGTGACAAAATGCACCGATGTACCATGCTCGGTATCGCCAGCATCAATCGCACGCTGGTGGGTATGCAGTCCTGTGTACTTGGGGAGCAGGGAGGGGTGAATGTTGAGCATTCGCCCCGCATAGTGGGCAACGAAACCTGGGGTTAAAATACGCATAAAACCCGCCAGTACGACGAGGTCGGGCTGATAGGCATCTAGCGCTCGAATAAGCGCCGCATCATACTCTTCCCGGCTAGCATAATCGGTGTTGGCAACCACTTGATCCGGTATCCCCGCGTGCTTGGCACGCGTGAGCCCATAGGCGTCAGCTTTATTGGCAATCACGGCGACAATGTTCGCGTGCTGCGCGTGAATGTTATCAATCAATGCTTGCAAATTGGAACCGCTGCCGGAAATCAAGACGACAATGCGCTTCATGCTTTCAGCTCCACCTGTGCGTCGTCGCCCGTCGCGTGAGCAATATGGCCCAGTTGCCAGGCGGTTTCGCCCGCTTGATTTAACAGGGTAATCGCTTTGTCAGCTTCAGCCTGAGGGAGTGCAATCACAAGTCCCACACCACAGTTAAAGGTGCGTAGCATTTCATAGTCACTGACGTTGCCTTTTTCTTGCAACCAGTTAAACACAGCCGGCCATTGCCAACTGGTGTTGTCGATCACCGCCTTGGCTCCATCGGGCAATACGCGGGGGATGTTCTCCCAAAAGCCGCCACCTGTGATATGAGAAATCGCGTGAACGGGGATTTGCTCAAGCAGGGCTAATACCGATTTGACGTAAATGCGGGTCGGGGCTAGCAAGTGATCGATGAGTGGTTGGCCTTCTAGGTCGTCACTCAGGTTTGCTTGACTGATTTCGAGGATCTTTCGGATCAGCGAGTAGCCGTTTGAATGCGGGCCACTAGACGCAAGGCCAATCAAGACGTCGCCATCGCTGACTTGGCTCCCATCAATGATGGCAGACTTCTCGGCAACACCGACACAAAAACCAGCCACATCGTAATCATCGCCGCTGTACATGCCAGGCATTTCCGCGGTCTCGCCGCCGATAAGGGCGCAACCTGCTTGCTGACAGCCTTGGGCGATACCCGTCACAACGTCCGCCGCGACGTCAACATCCAACTTGCCTGTTGCATAGTAGTCGAGGAAAAAGAGAGGCTCAGCACCTTGCACGATCAGATCGTTAACGCACATTGCAACCAGATCGATGCCGATAGTATCGTGTTTATTCGCATCCAGTGCTAAGCGCAGCTTGGTACCTACGCCGTCTGTACCAGAGACCAATACCGGTTCTTTGTATTTGGTTGGCAATGAACAAAGCGCGCCAAAGCCTCCTAGGCCTCCCATGACTTCGGGCCGGTGCGTTTGTTTTACTACCCCTTTAATGCGGTCGACTAGTGCGTTACCAGCGTCAATATCGACACCAGCGTCCTTATAGCTAAGAGATGATTGTTTACCGCTCACTGCAATTCCTCGCCGGAGTTGGAAGTCAAAAGTCGGCGCTATTCTATCAGTGGATTCAGAGAAAGGAAAACGTTTGCGTAGGCTGTTTGGCGAGAATCTGGGCGATATGTCAAGCCCTAAGCCTACGCTAGCAAAAACCTTTCATGTATACTACCGAGAATTTGTTTTTTGTAAGGAGTCTAAGATGAAGGTCGTGGAAGTAAGGCACCCGTTAGTCAAACATAAAATCGGCTTGATGCGCGAGCGAGATATTAGCACCAAACGGTTTCGCGAGCTTGCGACCGAAGTGGGCAGTCTGCTGACTTATGAAGCGACGTCTGACTTCGATACAGAAACAGTAACGATTGATGGCTGGGATGGCCCAGTTAATGTCGATCAAATCAAAGGCAAAAAAGTCACCGTGGTGCCTATTTTGCGTGCAGGCTTGGGCATGATGGATGGGGTGCTTGAGCATGTCCCAGGTGCGCGCATCAGTGTCGTCGGTGTGTATCGCGATGAAGAAACCCTAGAGCCTGTCCCTTACTTTCATAAACTAGCCAGTAATATCGACGAGCGCATGGCCTTGGTTGTGGATCCGATGTTGGCCACGGGGGGGTCGATGATTGCGACTATCGACTTGCTCAAAGAGCAGGGCTGTCAGCAGATCAAAGTCTTGGTATTGGTCTCTGCCCCAGAAGGGATTGAGGCATTGAAAAAAGCGCATCCTGATATTGAGCTTTATACGGCGGCTATCGATGAAAAGCTGGATGACAAAGGGTACATTGTACCTGGGCTTGGTGATGCCGGTGATAAGATTTTTGGTACCAAGTAAGCGTGCGTGAGCGGGCTAAGCCACTGCGTCAATGTCCGCTGAAGCATAAAAAACCCGCTCATTGGTAGCGGGTTTTTTCATACCAGAAGATAGCGCCTGACTCGTGTTGCAAAAACGACGCCTCTACGCAGTCAACGCCCCTATTCAGCCAACGTGGCCAAGTAACGCTGAATTTGAGCCTTAATGCCGGGGCCATCGAGCTCAAGCTCGGCGTGCACTTCTTGCTGGGTGCCTTGAGAGATAAAGCGATCGGGTAAACCGATTTGCCGTACAGGCTTGATAACCCCATGGCGCATCATCGCTTCAATCACCCCGGAGCCTGCACCACCTGCGATCGCATTTTCTTCCACGGTGACCAGGCAGTCATGCGTCTTGGCCATGTCGAGTAGCAGCGCTTCATCTAAAGGTTTAGCAAAGCGCATATCAACCAAGGTGGCATCCAGCTCGTCTGCTGCTTCCTGAGCATGCGGCAATAAGGTACCAAAGTTGAGGATGGCTAACCGTGTTCCCCGACGTTTGATCACGCCTTTGCCAATCGGCATCGCTTGCATCTTCTGTTCAATCTCTGCATCGATACCACTGCCGCGAGGATAGCGCACCGCCGCTGGCCCATTATGAATATGGCCGGTATACAGCATTTGGCGACACTCGTTTTCATCACTTGGCGTCATCACCACCAAGTTGGGGACACAGCGTAAATAGCTTAAATCAAAAGCGCCTTGGTGGGTTTGGCCATCTGCGCCAACAATCCCGCCACGGTCAATGGCAAACAGCACGGGTAAATTCATGATCGCGACATCGTGAATGACTTGATCATAGGCGCGCTGTAGGAAGGTCGAATAAATGGCCACCACAGGGTGGTAGGTACCGATTGCCATGCCTGCAGCCAGCGTCACTGAGTGCTGCTCAGCAATGGCGACATCAAAATATTTGTCTGGGTGCGTTTTAGAAAAGCGCACCATGCCGGAGCCTTCGCGCATGGCTGGCGTAATCGCGAGTAACTTGTCATCTTGCGCCGCCATATCACATAGCCAGTCGCCGAACACATTAGAAAACGTTGGGCTCGCTGGCTTGGATTTAGGCAGCGTGTGTACACTGGGATCAAACTTAGGCACGGCATGGTACCCAATCGGATCTTTTTCCGCCGGCTCGTACCCTTTGCCTTTTTTGGTCATGACGTGCAAAAACTGCGGCCCTTTTAAATGGCGCATGTTTTTGAGGGTTTTGACTAACTCTTCGACATCGTGGCCATCAATCGGGCCAATGTAGTTAAAGCCCAGCTCTTCAAACATGGTGCCTGGGACAACCATGCCTTTAAGGTGCTCTTCCGCGCGGCGCACTAACTCTTTAATTGGTGGCGCGCCCGACAATACTTTCTTACCGCCTTCACGAATACTGGTGTAGACATTGCCAGAGAGGAGTTGGGCAAAGTGATTATTCAGCGCGCCGACGTTTTCAGAAATGGACATCTCGTTGTCGTTGAGTACCACGAGCATATCGGGTTTGATATCGCCGGCATGGTTCATGGCTTCAAATGCCATCCCAGCGGTGATTGCGCCATCGCCTATCACACTGACTACACGTCGATTCTGCCCCTCTTTTTGCGCACTAATGGCCATACCGAGCGCGGCGCTGATGGACGTTGAGGAATGACCAACCGACAGCACATCGTAGGGGCTTTCTCCGCGCCACGGAAAGGGGTGCAAACCGTCTTTTTTCCGGATAGTTTGCATGCGCTCACGTCGTCCAGTCAGGATCTTGTGCGGATAGGCTTGGTGCCCTACGTCCCAAACGAGGTGATCGAAGGGCGTGTTATACACATAGTGCAGCGCCACAGTCAGCTCCACGGTACCTAGCCCAGAGGCAAAGTGGCCACTTGAGTGACTGACCGTGTTGAGTAAATAGGTACGTAACTCTTCACAAAGCTGCGGCAGGTGATCGCGTGGTAAGGTACGCAACTCTTCCGGCGTATCAGCAAGAGCGAGAGTGGGGTATTTTGATATATCCAGTGTCATAATGGTTCGGCGCTTTTATTAATCATGCTAGTTGTTGCGCTCGATGATATATCGGGCAAAAACTTCCAATTGTTCGGTATTGTAGGGGATTGCCTCCAAGGCGTGTAGTGCCTCTCGGTAAAGTTGTTCGGCTTTTTCTTGTGCACCGGCCAGCCCCAGCAATGCCGGGTAGGTACTTTTATCTGCGTTTACGTCTGACCCTTGTGGCTTACCCAGTGTTTGGGTATCGCTGGTAATGTCCAAAATGTCGTCTTGAACTTGAAACGCGAGACCGATGGCGTCAGCAAAGCGATCAAGCGCACTTAAATGGCGCACGCCGGACTCGCCAGCGGCATAAGCACCGAGCCTCACCGCCCCTTTGATCAATGCACCGGTTTTATTGTGGTGAATGCGTTTGAGTGCTTCAAGATCAACAGCACGTCCCTCCGCGGCTAAATCTAATGATTGTCCTAGGCACATACCCGCAGCACCGCTGGCCGTAGCCAAGGTTTTCACCATATGTATACGGTAAGGTTCGGCCGCTGGATTGAGTTCGCCTTCAGCCAGCACGGTAAAGGCCAGTGTTTGTAACGCGTCACCGGCCAAAATCGCGGTCGCTTCATCAAAGGCGACATGACAGGTTGGCTGCCCGCGTCGCAAACTGTCGTTATCCATGGCAGGCAAATCATCATGAATCAACGAGTAGGCGTGAATACACTCCACGGCGACAGCCGGTGTATCAATTTGCGCAAGTGGCACACCAAACAACTGCCCTGTGGCATAGGTTAGAAAGGGGCGAATGCGTTTACCACCCAAGAGCAAACCATGGCGCATTGCCTGGATAAGCGGTTGATCTTGAGAGGATAAGGTATCAAGCCACGCTTCGAGTTGTTGATTACTTCGGGTTTGCGTTTCGCGCAGCGCATCGTGTACAACAGTGTTAATCATCGTCTTGAGGAGAAAACTCAGTCAGTGGCCCATCATCTTCTTGCGAAAGCAAGATCTCGACGCGTTGCTCTGCGTCTGCAAGGGTTTTTTGTCCTTGACGCGTGAGTGCAATGCCGCGTTCAAAACGTTTCATCGCGGTATCGAGGGGGAGTTCGCCGGACTCTAGCGCACCGACAATGCTATCTAACTCTTTGAGCGTGTCCTCAAAGGTCATATTTTCTGGTTTCTTCACAGCCATGATGCCATAAAATTAGAAAAGAGAGGCTAGACGGTAACTCAGTGGTTAAGGGCGGTCAAACCACTCGGCGTGTTTTTGTGTGCTTGGCGCCACCGTAGTAAAAGGCATGTTATCCTTGTTGGTATCGGCGTATTTACGCTAAACCTATAGGGTTGGTTGCCGATATAATCAATACCCTAAAAAATGAAAAACAATGACTTGATGTAATTTAAGGGAGACTGACGTGGATATAGCGACGCTCATCGGCATTATCGGCTCGTTCGCATTCGTAATAATGGCGATGCTGTTGGGCGGCACCATGAACATGTATTTTGATGTGCCATCGGTGCTTATCGTCATTGGCGGGAGTTTATTTGTTGTTCTCACCAAATACACCGTAGGACAGTTTTTTGCCTGTTTTAAAATTGCAGGCAAGGCGTTCATGTTCAAATCTGATGACCCCGAGGATCTGATTGCCAAAATCATTGAGATGGCTGACGCCGCCCGTAAGGGTGGCTTCCTCGCGCTCGAAGAGATGGAGGTCAGTAACTCGTTTATGCAAAAAGGCGTGGACTTGCTCGTCGATGGTCATGATGCCGACGTGGTTCGCGCCACGCTGCACAAAGATATTAACCTTACCGAGGAGCGCCACGATCATGGCATCGGTTTTTACAGTGCCTTGGCTGATGTGGCGCCAGCGATGGGGATGATAGGGACCTTGATAGGGCTGGTGGCCATGCTATCGAACATGGATGATCCGAAGGCGATTGGCCCTGCAATGGCGGTTGCTTTGTTGACCACCATGTACGGTGCGATGTTGGCCAACATGGTGGCGACCCCCATCGCCAATAAACTTGCCTTGCGCAAGGAGCAAGAGAAACTGAATCGACGCTTGATTATGGACGGCTTACTTGCGATTCAAGATGGACAAAACCCGCGTGTCATTGATGGCTTTTTGAAAAACTATCTCAATGAGGGTAAGCGTGAGGTTGATGTCGATAATTAATCGGACTGAGGTTTTGGCTTCAGCGATCGCCAATTAAGGAGTCTTCATGGCACAACAACAAGAAGAAGAGGAATGTAAATGTCCGCCTCCCGGCTTACCGCCGTGGATGGGGACGTTTGCGGACTTGATGTCGCTTCTTATGTGCTTTTTCGTCCTTCTGTTGTCATTTTCAGAGATGGATGTGCTTAAGTTTAAGCAAATTGCCGGTTCGATGAAGTTCGCTTTCGGGGTACAAAATGTCCTTGAGGTGAAAGACATTCCCAAAGGAACCAGTGTGATTGCCCAAGAGTTCCGTCCGGGACGCCCAGAGCCGACACCGATTGAAGTCATCATGCAGCAAACCATTGATATGACGCAGCGCACCTTGGACTTTCAAGAGGGCGAAGATGATCGGTCGGGCGGCTCCCAACGCAATACATCAGATAAGGAAGGCGGCACCAGCGCCCAAGTGGCGTCACAATTGGAGCAGCAGCGAATGCAGCAGCAACTTGAGCAGCTGCAAAAGGCGTTGATGCAGGCGTTGCAACGCGAAATCGATGAAGGCGCGGTTGAAGTAGAGAATTTAGGGCAACAGTTGGTGATAAGGATCCGCGAAAAAGGGGCGTTTCCACAAAACTCGGCGTTTCTGCAGCCTAAGTTCCGCCCCATGGTGCGTCAAATCGCGCAACTGGTAAAAGACGTGCCGGGGGAAATAAAAGTCTCAGGACATACCGACAGCACACCTTTGGAGTCAGAGCTGTACCGATCCAATTGGGATCTCTCCGCACAGCGTGCGGTGTCAGTGGCACAAGAGATGGAGAAAGTGCCTGGTTTTAACCATTTAAGGATGAAAGTGGAAGGCCTGGCGGATACCAAGCCGCGTGCCCCGAACAACTCACCGGAAAACCGTGCATCTAACCGACGCGTGGAAATTGCTGTGATCCAAGGAAAACCCACCTATTCGGATGAAATCTCTACCGAGAACGCGTCCCCCAATGCCCCCTAGCGGCCTATCCCGGTGATAACTGACTGTCTGATAAGGCAAGTTGTCACCGGTCACTCCCACTTTTTAGCGACGCAAAAATACCCGGTTTCAGCGGCAGCCTGGTTATTGTATAATCCGCGGCCTTGTTTCCAGCTGTATCGAACCGGTTATGAAGTTTATCGTTAAAATTCACCCTGAGGTGATCGTCAAAAGTGAGTCAGTCAGAAAGCGTTTTACAAAAATCCTCGAATGCAATATTCGTAATATTTTAAAGCGTCGGACTGATAATACGGCGGTATATAACCGTCGGGATCACATTGAGGTGACGTTAAAACAACCTAACGAGCGCCAATTGGTTTTGGATGTGCTGACCAACACACCAGGCGTGCAAACCGTGCTTGAGGTTGAGCAAACCCTGTTTAACGATTTACATCATATCTATGAGCTCACTTTGGCGGACGTACGTCATCAAATCGAAGGCAAAACCTTTTGTGTGCGCGCTAAGCGTCGTGGGCAGCATGACTTTACCTCTATCGATCTTGAGCGCTATGTCGGTGGCGGATTAAACCAAGCCGTCCCGTCGGCCAGCGTGCAACTGAAAAAACCGGATGTCACCGTGATGATGGAAGTGGACCACGACAAGCTCAACGTGGTGAAACATCGTCACGCAGGCTTAGGGGGCTTTCCGCTCGGTACACAGGAAGATGTATTGAGCTTGATCTCTGGCGGGTTCGATTCAGGCGTTTCCAGTTATTTGCACATTAAACGCGGCAGTAAAGTGCACTACTGTTTCTTTAATCTAGGCGGAAAATCGCATGAAACGGGTGTGCAGCAGGTGTCTCATTACCTATGGAATAAATTTGGCTCGTCGGCCAAAGTGAAGTTTATTTCGATTGATTTTGAGCCAGTTGTTAACAACATCCTGGAAAATATCGATAACGCGCAAATGGGCGTGGTGCTTAAGCGTATGTTTATGCGTGCGGCGGCCATGGTGGCCAAACGGTTTGGTATTCAGGCACTGGTGACCGGTGAGGCGTTAGGACAGGTGTCGAGCCAAACACTGACCAACCTGCGCATGATTGATAATGTCACCGATAGCTTGATTTTGCGTCCACTGATTAATTGGGACAAAGAAGACATTATTCAAACGGCGCGTAAAATTGGTACGGAAGATTTCGCCAAGACCATGCCTGAGTATTGTGGCGTGATTTCCAAAAAGCCAACGGTGAAAGCCGAAAAAGCTAAGCTGGAACACGAAGAAACCAAATTTGATTTTAGCTTGCTAGAACAAGTGGTTGATAACGCCACTGTGATGGATATCCGTGATATCGAAGCATTGAGCCAAGAAAAAGCGCCGGAAGCGGAGCTGGTTAATGAGGTAGAGAACGGCGCAGTAGTGCTTGATATTCGCAGCCGTGAAGAGCAAGAAGATAAGCCTCTTGAGATTGAAGGCGTCGATGTCGTGCATATTCCCTTCTTTAAACTGGCGACCCAGTTTGGCGACCTTGACCAAACGAAAACCTATTTGCTCTATTGCGAGCGAGGCGTGATGAGTCGCTTGCAGGCGCTGTATCTTAAAGATATGGGCTTTGAGAATGTCAAAGTGTATCGGGTGTAACGCAGTTTTGCCGCAATAAAAACAGGCAGCCATTTGGCTGCCTGTTTACGTTTGAGCCTTGCATGAGCCTAGCCTTCTGTAAACTTTTTCTCATAATGCAGTTGAGGCAGAGGCATCATCGGCTCCGCGACTTGCCATGCCAAGGCTTTGCCGCCGAGCACGTGAACGATTTCAATCGCGAACTCCATTGCCGAGCCTGGCCCCTGACTGGTAATTAAACGGTGGTCATAATCGGTCATCACGCGGCGGCGGCTTAGCCATTGCTCTGGGATCTGATCGCTAACGCTCGGGTGACAACTCATGTGTGACTGTGGGAATAGCTGGTGGCGTTGTAGTACCAAAGCTGGTGCGGCACAAATCGCAGCGACCCAAGCATTGTCGCTCTGTTGTTGTTTAACCATTTCAGTCACAAGGTTGCTGTCCCCCAAACACTGCGCGCCTTCAATCCCTCCGGGTAAGATCACACAGTCAAATGGTTGATCGGCCACCATCGCCAGCGCCGCGTCGCAAACTAGCTTCACGCCACGCGAGCAGGTTAGCGTCAGCGCGCCATCCGGATCAGCACTGGCGACAGTGACGTTAAAGCCGGCGCGCTTCATGACATCAATGGCGGTCACGGCTTCCATTTCTTCAGTGCCGTTAGCAATACAAATCAGGATGCGTTTGTCACTCATGATGATTCCTTATTCCTTTGTGCTTGTTGCATGGCTTGATAAAGCTGCTGGTGATGTGGGGTTGAGATCTGGTGTGCCTGTGCGCGTTGTAACACATAGCCTGTAATGTATTCCAGCTCTGTGGAGCGCTGATAAAACACATCCCGATTCATTGAAGAGTAGTTGTCTGCGGTTGCCTTGGCGACCGTTTCCACGCGTTGACGCACTTCGGTGGCAGAGGCAAGGATCCGCTCTGCTCGCATTACAGTGGCCAACTCTTGGCACAGCGCATCAATGATTGGCTCATAATCAAGCTTGAGCAACTCACCATTTTTTATCCCGTGTAAAGCGGTGAGCGGGTTGATGACGCTATTGACTGCCAGTTTATACCATAGCGATTCAATGATATTGGTTTGCCAGGTTGCTGTCGGCAAGGCATGATCCAACACATCGGCGAGAAACTGGCAGGCTTCACCGGCTTTGTTACCTGCCCCGAGCGCCGTGGGGCCATTGCCCGTGTGTTGATACTCGCCTGTTTCAGCACGAAATACACCTTGTGAGGTGGTTGCGAGTAGCAGCGGTTGGCTGGCTGGTAGAGAATCAATGAGCCATTGATGCGGTCCCATGCCGTTATGCATCAACATCACCATGGTCTCCGGCTCAAGATGAGTAAAGCACGGGGTTAAGGCTGCTTGCACGTCATAGGCTTTGGTGCATACCAGCCAAAGATCACTGTATCGAAGTACGTCTGGTTGATTGGCGGGCAAGGTAAGGGAGGCGCCGTCCAGGTTGAGCTCTCGCTGATGAGCGCTATCGCGGGTGATAAGATGAACGTGATGACCCGCTTGGCTTAATTTTACCGCCCATAAGGTGCCGATCGCACCAGCGCCTATCAAGGTGATCCGCATGACACTTGCCTATCAATGAAAAGGCCAGTGTATCACAGACAATATAGAGCAGGGAGCAAAGCGCCGGCAGGGACCGGCGCTGGATAGATTAGAACTTGTAGGTCGCGCTAAGGTAGTGAGAAATACCCGAGCTTTCAGTTGTACCGGCATCTTCAATTAAGTAGACGTCATTGTACGCTTTTAGGCCATAGCCGAGGGCGTAGTTGTCTGAGTGCCAGTACAGGCCGTTAAACATCGCACCGCCATGGGTCGCCTGACTGCTGCCTTTAAAGGTGTCGTCAGCACCGAATTGGTAATCGATATAACCTTGGTACGACAGGAAGCTGCCATTGTCGAAAAAGTGGAAAGGTTTAAACCAGTTAGTCGAGAACTGATAGCCATTCCAATCTTTTTTATTGATGTCATACAAGCCATAAAGGTTCATGCCCACTTTGCCAAACCAAGGTAGCTCAACATCGGCACCGATACCCCAGAATGAATTATTTGTGTCTGACTTACCGCCCCCCCAGTTAAACAAGGTCGAGAAGTAGACTTCTTGTACAGGGCCAAACGACAAGTCTTGTCCGGTGATGCCATCAATCGAGAAGCGTGGCGCCAATTTCATGAAGGACTTAGCGGCGTCTTTCTTATTGTTGTTGTCGCTGTCGCTTTCTGCCAAGTCAAAAATATCCACATAACCATAGAGATCGACCACGCCTTTACGGCCGCCAAACTCCATTTCTAGATAGTTGTGGTCTTTATCGGTGTCATCACCAAATTGCGGCTTTTCGTTAATGGCATACATGGCATTAAACTGAAGCCATTTATGATCATTTTTGTAAATGTCATCCGAGTAATCGGCGGCGTTGGCAACGGATACACCGCTGGCGGCGATAACGGCGAGTGCGAGTAGGGATTTTTTCATAGTGACTGCCTCTGCTGGGTCTTGTTGTTGCGCAGTGCGCATTGGACAGAGGTAGTATATTGATTAAGTTCACTATAAAGAATGTAATAAACATAGACACAAAAATAGGCTGTGATCAGTGGCAAGTTGTAAAGCGTTGCATGACAGTTTTATGTGATCTTTGTTACTAAAACACTCACAGCGTCGTACAAAATTTTGCACTCCACTGTGATATGTCAGGGTTAGTCGCGACGGGAATCTAGGCAGTGTCCAGCACGCTTATCATTTTGTGACGGAGGTTGACGAAAGTGCCTGCCAATATAGATCAGCATGACCAGTCCCGGGATCACCATTAACGCAGTTATTACGAAAAATGTTGACCAGCTATCGAGCCAGTCGACCATCATGCCACTGAATGACGCGACTGTGGTGCGACCTAAGTTCCCCAAGGACGCGAGCAGCGCATATTGGGTAGCTGAGAACGCGCGACCGGTTAAGAAGGTTAAAAAGGAGACAAACGCAATGGTGGCAAACGCTGAGGTAAAGTTGTCTACCAAGATGGCACCCAGTAGCAGATGCTCGTTGGGGCCGACCATCGCAATCCACGCGAACATTAAGTTGCTGGATGCCATGGCGACACCGCCAATAAATAGGCCTTTAATCACGCCAAAACGCAGATTAATGTAGCTGCCAATCAGGGTGTAGACCACGGTGAGTCCCCAGCCGACCAGCTTGGAGTAATAGCCAATTTGCTCATTGGTAAAGCCGACATCTTTGTAAAACACAATCGACATACGGCCGAGAAAGGCTTCGCCCAATTTGAACAAAAACACAAACAACAACAGCGTGAGGGCCACATTGATACCGTTGCGACGAAAGAACTCGGCAAAAGGTTCCACGACGGTGACGGCAAACCAAGTTTGGAAGCCACTATAGCCTTGATTGAGGTAATGTTTGGTGGCCTTGTCTTGGCGCTGTTCGCGATCACTGACAGGCTCTTTGACATACAGGGTAGCCAAGATCATTAAGCCAACAAAGCCGGCCATAATCACATAGACTTGGTTCCACCCCATGGCATCGGCATTAATAAAACCGATATAGCCAGGCACGGAATAACCTGTCCACCAACCAATGACCGACATGGCCGAGGCGAGCGGAAACTTCTCGGTTTCGTGCTCGGCGAAGTTATCGATACGGAAGGCATCAATGGCAATATCTTGCGTGGCTGATGCGAGGGCGATAGAAAAAATCAATGACGAAAGGACCAGAGTGGTGACCCATGGGTCGATCGCTTGCAGGCCTTGCATGTTAACGCGAGACAAGGCCAAGGTGGCTAAAAGCATCAATAATTGTGTCACCACAATCCAGCTGCGGCGATGGCCGAGCTTCTTATTCAATACCGGGATCTTAAGCCTATCGAGCAGGGGAGCCCACAAAAAGTTGACGGCGTAAAGGACAAACACAGAGCCAAAAAGGCCAATGGCCGTGCGCGATAACCCCTCATCGGCGAGCCAACCATTTAAGTTGGAGCCAATTAATACCCAAGGGAAACCACTGCAGCACCCCATTAAAAAAACAAAGAGCAGGCGACGGTCGGCGTAGGCCGCCAAGGTCGTTTTTAGCTTGGATGACTGCATAGCAAAGGGCCTACATGAATACTAGGGTGACGACACACGGTCGATAGCGGTAATAATAATCGGTTGTTGGGGGACGTCCTGCATCCGTTTGCTGGGGATAGTAACGGTTGGCTGCTCGGTCATGGTCAAGATAGTGTTAAATCCTTCCACCACGCGGCCAAACACGGTATACCCCAGCTTATTGGGAGTTGCATCTAAAAAGCCATTATCACTGACATTGATGTAAAACTGGCGGGTGGCAGAGTCCGGATCTTGGGTTCTGGCCATCGCGATAGTCGCGCGACGGTTACGCAGGCCATTACGCGACTCATTATCGACTGGCTCATAGGATGGACGGCGATTGAAGTCTTTATCAAATCCGCCTCCTTGTACGACAAAACGTGGGATCACCCGATGAAATTGGGTGCCAATGTAACTGCCATCCTCGACATAGCGTAAAAAGTTGCTGACCGTCTTGGGGGCTTTGTCCTCATTAAGTTGCAAGACAAAGTCTCCTTGGGTTGTTTCAACGGCTACCATCACATTGGCTTGCACTGGCGCAACCGCCAGTGTAAGTACCCATAAAAGTGCGCGTACCTTCATGATTAAAAGTGCGCTTTCATGTGATCAAGCAGTTGCTCATCATTGGCGATGTCTTGTAAGACAGCTTCCAGCAGGTTGTTTAATGCCATTTCGATATCATCAGGCGAGGCGCTGCTAACGCCGCTTTGGGTTGATTTGCCGGTATAACGTTTTACAAAGCGGCCATCGGGCGATTCAGCGACCAGTTGCAGCTGTACGGACGCTTCCATATCGTGCTTAAACACCGTGTGTTTTACACGAACTAACGCGTCGAGAATATCTAAACGTAGCATGCCAGGGCCGTTCGCCACGACGCGGAACCCTTGTGCAGAAAGCTGGCGTGAAAGTGTGTCTTCAAGAACCACGCGCAAGTTTTGGCTGGCATGTAAAGGTTTGACATTGGAGCGACCGCTATCAATCACCGCGACGAACTGAGCCGTCCGTAAGTCCTTACTCTTTACCACCACAGGAAGATTGTTGACCTGTTGCTGATTGGATGACGCTGGAGACGGTGCAATCGTTAGTTGTGGCTCGCGAGGTGTTGAGCAGCCCGCTAGGACTAGCACAGCGGCGGCAATAATCAGTTTCTTCATGGGGTTCAGCATCCTTTTGTTAAAATTGGGCGTTGACTGCCTTGAGAATAACGAATTTTTTATTTGACGCAACGACAGTCACGTTACCAAAAAGACGTTTTAGCTTAGTATGATAGCCAAGATGACGATTGCCAATGACTAAAAGCGCACCATTCGTGGTCAGAACACGTTTTGCGTCACAAAACATTTGCCAAGCAATGTGATCAGTGATGGTTTGTTGCTGGTGAAAGGGTGGGTTACATAACACTAGGTCAATATCTGTGGGTTCAAAACCGGTAAGGCAATCTCGTGCTTCACATTGGAAACGGCGCGCGTCAATACCATGGCTTTCAAGGTTGTGTTTTGCGCTGGCGACGGCCATATGGCTTTCATCGACCGCATAAATGTATGCCTGTGGGTTGGTACGTGCCGCCTGCAGGGCAAGCACACCATTACCACAGCCTAAATCCACTATTTTTCTTTCGTCGCGCGAACTTGGGATTTGCGGAAGCATTAAGTAAGCCGCGATATCCAGCTTTTTGGCGGAAAAAACATTGGGCCAATTAGCCAAGCGCATCGAAAACTCAGGCACATCGACATAGCTAAGTGGCTCGATTGGCTTTTGAGTCTGGGCGTTAGCGGTAACAAAAATCAAGCGCGCTTTTTTCTTTGCCAACGAGGTGGTGGTTGCCCCAAGCCAGTGCTCAAACTGATTCAGCGTAGAGGTATGGATCTCTTTTGCCTTGGCACCGGCGAGGATGCGTGTGGCCGGTGTCGTCACAGAAGCCAGTTGCTGGAGTTGCCATGCCAACATTTTACTGCTTTTAGGCACCCGCATGAGCACCGCATCAAACCGTTTAGGCAGTGGTTCCGTACTCTTTACCAGCTCAATGTCTGGAAGCTGGTTTTGGCGAAGATTCTCTAGGGTTGCTTGTTGTGACACCACGGAGTCGCTGACGGAGACCACGTCACAACCCAGCGCGCTTGCCCAACAACTCAACGCGCCAAATTGATCATTGAGAATTAAAACCCGATCGCCGGCCTCAAGTTGCCAGGTGCTGGCGTGCTCAATGATATATTCATCTGCCGCATCAAAGGCTTGAAGCGTTTCATTTTTTCGGCGCGGGTAGCGGTGCAGTGTCAGGGGAGATTCGCCGCTTGGGGTTGCAAGTTCTGTTTTCATGGGAGCGTTTGCGTCGGAGGTCACAGACTGCGTATATTGTCGCACTCACACCACAACTGCAATTCAAACTCGGTGCGTATGCCATTAATGATGGCGTGATCAGGCTATTGAATTCGCAATTTTATCGATAACGACTAAGATCTGGGCAACTTGCCCTTAATCGGTTGGGGAAGCCATGAAAATTCAAACGCAAATTACAGAGAAACTGACCCAGGCTTTTGCGCCTGTTCATCTTGATGTCCGCAATGAAAGCTACATGCATAACGTACCTGAAGGGGCAGAGAGCCACTTTAAGGTTGTCGTGGTATCAGATGAGTTTGAAGGTAAGCGTTTAATACAGCGTCATCGTGCTATCAATACCACATTGGCGGACGAGCTTGCTGATGATATTCATGCATTGGCCATTCACACTTACACCCCACAAGAGTGGCAAGAGCAAGCACACGCGCCAGACTCACCCGCATGTCGCGGTGGTGGTTTGAAATAAGAGTTAGCCAATGTGCTTAGGCGTGTTGATTCTTCACGTTATGGCAACAAATTCTTACATAAAGTCGTCGTTGGCGTGCCTATCAATGCGTCGCTTGGCACACAACGCCAAGGGCTTGAGGTTGGGTACCCTAACCTTAAAGCGAGCAAAAAAACAACAGTAAAACTGTGAGCTTACAACGAGCATTGTTTGTACAGGTATGCATAATTGCCACGCCCTGGTGACAATACCCATAGAATCAATACTGGGGTTAGTGATAGAATGCCGTGCTTAAAGACTAACCTAGGCTACCTTTGTGTAACGTCATGGTTAGCAGGATGTTGCGACGGTGCGCCCTCAGGCCACCATACAGTCGAAAGTCGTGTCTTTAACTGCGCAATAACAGAATTCTTTTTCCCGTTAATGTAGTGCAAGTGCGTATGATTACAATAAAAAAGGGTTTGGATATCCCCATTGCTGGGACTCCTGCTCAGGTGATAAATGATGGCCCAGCCGTCAAGAAAGTCGCCTTGCTTGGCGAAGAGTACGTTGGAATGCGCCCCACTATGCATGTGCGAGTGGGTGATGTGGTGAAAAAAGGCCAGGGCCTTTTCGAAGATAAGAAAAATCCTGGTGTTATATTTACTGCTCCCGCAGCCGGTAAAGTGGTTGAAGTCAACCGCGGTGCCAAACGTGTTCTTCAGTCTGTCGTCATTGAAGTCGATGGCAACGAGCAAGTGACATTCAACAAGTACGAAGCCTCGCAATTGGCCTCCATTGAGCGTCAAGCGGTGGTTGATCAATTGGTTGAGTCGGGTATGTGGACCGCGCTCCGTACACGTCCGTTCAGCCGTTCACCCGCTATTGATGCGGTGCCGGAAGCCATTTTTGTTAATGCGATGGACACTAATCCGCTCGCCGCGGATCCGAAAGTGATCATTGATGAGCAAAAAGAGGCCTTCATTGCAGGTCTTGATGTACTCTCCCGTTTAACTGACAAAAAAGTGTTTGTCTGTAAGGCGGATGTTGAGTTACCTACCAGTCAGCAACCTAACGTTGAACAACATGTCTTCGCTGGTCCTCACCCAGCAGGCTTAGTGGGCACCCATATCCACCACTTGCGCTCAGCAAGCATGGAGAAAAAGGTGTGGCATCTTAATTACCAAGATGTGATAGCGTTCGGCCACTTGTTCCTTACCGGTGAAATCAATACCGACCGAGTGGTCTCTTTGGCTGGTCCGATGGTTAACAAGCCACGCTTGGTGCGCACGCAGTTAGGCGCGAACCTTGATGAGCTGACTGAAGGCGAGCTAATGGCGGGTGAAAGCCGTGTTATCTCTGGCTCTGTGCTGTCGGGGACAAAAGCGTCTGGCCCACATGCTTATTTGGGTCGCTTCCACTTGCAAGTCTCTGTATTGCGCGAAGGCAATGAGAAAGAGCTGTTTGGTTGGTTGTCGCCAGGTAAAAACCGTTTCTCAGTGACGCGTGCTTACCTTGGCCACCTATTCAAAGGCCAACTTTTCAATTTGACCACCTCGACCAATGGCAGTGATCGTTCCATGGTACCAATCGGTAATTATGAGCGAGTAATGCCACTAGATATCGAGCCAACAATGCTGCTGCGTGATATCTGTGCTGGCGATACAGATAGCATGCAACAGCTGGGCGCGCTGGAGTTAGATCCTGAGGATTTGGCCCTTTGTACCTTTGTCTGTCCAGGCAAGTACGAATACGGACCAATGCTCCGCGAAAGCCTAGAAAAGATTGAGAAGGAAGGGTAACTGATGAGCCTTAAAAATTTTCTAGAGCAAATCGAGCCACACTTTGAGCCAGGCGGCAAACATGAAAAATGGTTTGCCCTGTACGAAGCGGTTGCCACCATTTTGTACACCCCGGGTATGGTGACCAAAGCCGGCGCGCACGTGCGTGACAGCATCGATTTGAAACGCATCATGATCATGGTGTGGTTTGCGGTGTTCCCCGCGATGTTCTGGGGCATGTATAACACAGGTAACCAAGCCATCATGGGATTGATGGACTTGTATTCTGGTGATCAACTGGCACAGGTGATCAGTGGTAACTGGCATTATTGGCTCACCGAGTCGATTGCGGGGCCGCTAACCGCCGCGGGGTGGGGAACCAAAACCATTCTAGGCGCCACCTACTTCCTGCCTATTTATGCCACCGTATTTATTGTAGGTGGTTTTTGGGAAGTCCTGTTCTGCATCGTGCGTAAGCATGAAGTCAACGAAGGTTTCTTCGTTACCTCGATTCTCTTTGCGCTGATCGTGCCGCCAACCTTGCCATTGTGGCAGGCTGCACTGGGTATTACCTTTGGTGTGGTGGTTGCAAAAGAAATCTTCGGGGGAACTGGGCGTAACTTCTTGAACCCGGCGCTTGCCGGACGCGCGTTCTTGTTCTTTGCTTATCCCGCGCAGATCTCTGGCGATTTGGTGTGGACAGCTGCAGACGGCTACTCAGGCGCAACGGCACTGAGCCAATGGTATTCAGGTGGTGAAGAAGCACTGCAACACAATGTCACTGGACAAACGATGTCTTGGATGGATGCCTTTATCGGTAATATCCCAGGCTCTATCGGTGAAGTGTCAACCTTGGCTATCTTGATTGGTGGTGCGGCCTTGGTGTACATGCGCATTGCCTCATGGCGCATCATCTTAGGTACCTTCTTGGGTATGGCCGTTGCGGCAACCCTGTTTAACCTGATTGGTTCCGACACTAACCCGATGTTTAGCATGCCTTTTTACTGGCACTTGGTACTAGGTGGCTTTGCATTCGGCATGATGTTTATGGCAACGGATCCCGTTTCAGCCGCGTTTACTAACAAAGCGAAGTGGTGGTACGGCGCATTGATCGGTGCCATGGCTGTGATCATTCGCGTGGTCAACCCAGCATACCCTGAAGGCATGATGCTGGCGATCCTGTTCGCTAACCTGTTTGCACCCTTGTTCGATAACTTGGTGATTCAGGGCAACATCAAACGGAGACTGGCTCGTAATGGCAAGTAGTAACGATAGTATTAAGAAAACGCTGATCGTTGTTATCGCGTTGAGCTTGGTGTGCTCAATCGTAGTATCCGGTGCAGCGGTAGCGCTACGTCCTTTGCAGCAGATGAACGCAAAGCTAGACGTACAAAAGAACATTCTTTCAGTCGCCGGCATTGAGGTGTCGGGCGGTAAGAGTGCGATCAACGATGCGTACAACAAGTACATTGAGCCGCGTCTAGTTAGCCTAGAAAAAGGCGACTTTGTTAGCGCTGATGCGGTGAATGTTGAGGAAGTCGCTGACTATGATCAGCGTGAAGCCGCCAAAGACCCTGAATTGTCAAGAAAACTGAGTGGTGAGGAAAACATTGCGGGTTTTGGCCGTCGTGCTGATATCGCAAAGATCTACTTAGTGAAAAACGACGCAGGTGATTTGCAACGTCTCATCTTGCCAGTTAAAGGCTCGGGTCTTTGGAGCATGATGTATGCGTTTGTTGCGGTCGAGCCCGATGGCAATACGGTGGCAGACATCGTCTATTATGAGCAAGGGGAAACCCCGGGCTTGGGTGGCGAAGTTGAAAACCCGAAATGGCGCGCGAAGTGGGATGGCAAAAAGCTGTTTAACGACCAAGGCGAGCCTGCTATCAAGGTGGTTAAAGGCGGTGCACCGAGTGATAGTGAACACGGTATTGATGCGCTATCGGGTGCAACCCTGACCAGTAACGGTGTGGAGAAACAATTTGATTTCTGGCTAGGTGATTTGGGCTTTGGTCCATTCCTAGCAAAAGTTCGTGAGGGAGGCCTGACCAATGGCTGAAGCGAAAGAACTGAAGAAAAATCTGCTATCGCCGGTGTTAGACAATAACCCGATTGCCCTTCAGGTTCTCGGTGTATGTTCGGCACTGGCGGTGACGACGCAGATGCAAACGGCCTTTGTTATGACCTTGGCGGTGATGTTCGTGACTGCCATGTCTAACTTGTTCGTATCGCTGATCCGCAATCACATTCCTAACAGTGTACGTATCATCGTGCAAATGGCGATCATCGCGTCATTGGTTATCGTGGTTGACCAGACACTCAAAGCCTTTGTCTACGATATTTCCAAGCAGCTATCGGTATTTGTTGGCCTTATCATTACCAACTGTATCGTGATGGGCCGCGCGGAAGCGTATGCGATGAAATCGTCGCCGCTGCCGTCATTTATCGATGGTTTGGGTAACGCACTAGGTTATGGTTTCGTTCTGATGACGGTTGCCTTCTTCCGCGAGCTTCTGGGCTCAGGCTCTGTCTTTGGCGTGTCTATCCTGCCTGTAGTCAGTGAAGGGGGTTGGTATCAGCCAAACGGCATGATGCTATTGGCCCCATCTGCATTCTTCCTAATCGGCTTTTTGATTTGGATTGTGCGTACCTTCAAACCAGAACAAGTTGAAGCGAAGGAGTAACAGCACATGGAACATTATTTGAGCCTGCTGGTGCGCTCAATCTTTATTGAGAACATGGCGCTGGCATTCTTCCTCGGCATGTGTACGTTCTTGGCGGTATCTAAGAAAGTCAAAACAGCGTTTGGCCTTGGTGTCGCCGTGGTGGTGGTATTGACTATCGCAGTACCGGTTAACAATTTGGTCTACAACCTGATCCTGCGTGAAGACGCGTTGGTGAAGGGGATCGATCTAAGCTTTCTAAACTTTGTGACCTTTATCGGTGTTATCGCCGCATTGGTCCAGATCTTGGAAATGGTATTAGACCGCTTCTTCCCGCCACTTTACAACGCGTTAGGTATCTTCCTGCCGTTGATCACGGTGAACTGCGCCATCTTTGGTGGCGTATCATTCATGGTACAGCGTGATTACAACTTCGCAGAGTCAGTCGTATATGGCTTCGGCTCTGGGGTGGGCTGGATGTTAGCCATCGTCGCCCTTGCGGGTATCCGTGAGAAAATGAAGTATTCAGACGTGCCGCCAGCACTGCGGGGATTGGGGATCACCTTTATCTCTGTTGGCCTGATGGCATTGGGCTTTATGTCTTTCTCTGGTGTGCAACTGTAAGCCGGGTAAACTGCGAGAAAAGGAATAGTCAATGGACATTATTCTTGGTGTAGTGATGTTTACTCTGATTGTGCTGGCATTGGTATTGGTGATCTTGTTCGCCAAATCCAAGCTGGTACCAACCGGAGACGTCACAATTGATATCAATGACGATCCTGAAAAAGCGATCGTTACTCAGCCAGGCGGTAAACTGCTTGGCGCACTGGCTGGTGCTGGTGTGTTTGTATCGTCTGCCTGTGGTGGCGGTGGTTCATGTGGTCAGTGCCGCGTGAAGATCAAAGAAGGTGGTGGTGATATTCTGCCGACCGAGCTTGACCACATCACCAAAGGTGAAGCACGTGAAGGTGAGCGTCTTTCATGTCAGGTTGCAGTCAAGCAAGACATGAAAATCGAGCTTCCCGAAGAAATCTTTGGGGTGAAAAAATGGGAATGTGAAGTTATCTCCAACGATAACAAAGCCACCTTCATCAAAGAGCTTAAACTACGTATCCCTGATGGTGAGTCGGTTCCCTTCCGAGCTGGCGGTTATATTCAAATTGAAGCGCCACCGCACCACATCAAATACTCAGACTTTGATATTCCAGAGGAATATCTTGAAGACTGGGAGAAGTTTAATCTTTTCCGCTATGAGTCGAAGGTGGATGAAGAGATCATCCGTGCGTACTCGATGGCAAACTACCCAGAAGAGGAAGGCATTATCATGCTGAACGTGCGTGTGGCAACGCCACCACCACGTAATCCTGATGTGCCACCAGGTCAGATGTCGTCCTATATTTGGTCACTCAAGCCAGGTGACAAGTGTACAATCTCTGGGCCATTCGGTGAGTTCTTTGCTAAAGACACCGATGCGGAGATGGTATTTGTGGGTGGTGGTGCCGGTATGGCGCCAATGCGCTCACACATCTTTGACCAGCTTAAGCGTCTGAACACCGATCGTAAGATCACCTTCTGGTATGGTGCGCGCTCTAAGCGAGAAATGTTCTATGTCGAAGACTTCGATATGCTCCAAGAGCAAAACGATAACTTCGAGTGGTATTGTGCGCTATCGGATCCACTTCCAGAGGATAACTGGGAAGGGGACACGGGCTTTATTCACAATGTCCTTTATGAAAACTACTTGAAAGATCATGAAGCGCCAGAAGATTGTGAATATTACATGTGTGGGCCGCCGATGATGAACGCCGCCGTGATTGGTTTGCTTAAAGACCTGGGTGTCGAAGACGAAAACATTCTTCTGGATGATTTCGGCGGGTAAACACCGACAGTCTGTCTTACCTCTTAATGGCTGGCCTATGGGTCAGCCATTTTACGTATGAAACTGATGTCGAAGGACACCACTATGAAGACGTTATGGTTACGCTGTGCATGGGTATTTGCGCTAGCTGTCGGATTGCTCGGTTGCGACCGTGCTCCTGAGCTGGTGCATCTGACCGGTGAGACCATGGGAACATACTACTCGGTGAAATATATCGCCACCGACAACGCGCCATCACAGGATGTGATTCAAGCTGAAATTGATAAGCGCTTGGAACGAGTCAACGATCAGATGTCGACGTATCGTACCGATTCTGAACTCAGCCAGTTCAATCAGCGGAAAGCGGATACACCAATGGACGTATCGCCAGCAACCGCGACCGTGGTGAAAGAAGCGATTCGGCTGAATGAGTTCACTCAAGGGGCGCTCGATGTCACTGTAGGCCCGTTGGTGAACTTATGGAGCTTTGGCCCCGAGAAACGCCCAGAGAATATTCCGAGCGACAAAGACATCGCCTCACGCATGGAAAGGATTGGGTTGGAGCATTTACAGGTTGAAGGCAACACCCTCACCAAAACCCATCCTGATCTGTATGTCGATTTGTCGACGATTGCCAAAGGGTATGGGGTAGATGTGGTCGCCAATTATCTCGCCACGCTTGGTCTCGATAATTATTTGGTTGAGATTGGCGGTGAGTTACAATTAAAGGGTGTCAACCAAGATCAAAACCCGTGGCGGATTGCCATCGAAAAACCCAGTGCTGGCGCGCAATCTGTGCAAGAGATCATTCAGCCCGGTGATATGGCCGTCGCTACGTCTGGCGATTACCGTAACTATTTTGAGCAAGATGGTGTACGTTATTCGCACATTATCGACCCCAAAACAGGACGACCCATTAATCATCACCTCGTGTCCGTCACTGTGCTTGATCCGTCTTGCATGACCGCTGATGGTTTAGCGACGGGCTTTATGGTGTTGGGGCCGGAAAAGGCCATGGCGCTGGCCAACCAAGCGGATATTCCCGCGTTTATGGTGGTCAAAACCGATGACGGGTTTACAGAAATGGCGTCAGAGGCCTTTAAACCGTACCTAAACCGTTAGTGCGTCACGCGCACTGGCGGCTACTATTACACGCATTAGGCGTGGAACTAGCGTTCAGCGTTATGTTGCTGAGCGTGACGACTAAAAGTAGGTGAGCAATTATGTCAGTTTTTCTTATCACCTTTGCTGTCTTTGTACTCGTCATTGCCGGCATGGCAATTGGTTACATCGTGCAGCAGAAAACGATCAGTGGTAGCTGTGGTGGCTTAGGGGCCGTCGGTATCGAAAAAGAGTGCGACTGCCCAGAGCCATGTGATGCGCGGAAAAAGCGAGAAGATCGCGCGGAAAAAACGCGTGAATGGAAGAAAAACCAAATCATCTAAAGAGAATGCCCACCGTGGTGACCGCCACGGTTGGGCTGTTAGCGACGCAGCATAATGACGAGCTCAAAAACCCGCCGAGCGAGCAAGAAAATTATCCATATCGACATGGACTGTTTTTATGCGGCCGTCGAAATGCGGGATAATCCTGCGTTACAAACCATTCCCTTAGCGATTGGTGGGTCTGCGGATGGGCGAGGTGTGATAGCGACCTGTAATTATCCGGCGCGCCGATTTGGGATCCGCTCGGCAATGGCGACCGCCCAAGCTCTTAAACTATGCCCTGGGTTAACCGTGATGCGCGGCGATATGGGCAAATACCGCCGAGTATCTCAGCAGCTTCATGCTATTTTTCATCGCTACACCGATCTCATCGAGCCGTTATCTTTGGATGAAGCTTACCTCGATGTCACCGACACTGTGTGTCTACAAAACTCTGCGACGCGGATAGCTCAAGCGATTCGGCGCGATATTTATCAAGAGCTTGGTCTCACCGCATCAGCCGGTGTAGCACCGGTGAAGTTTGTCGCTAAAGTCGCCTCTGACAAAAACAAACCGGATGGCATTTGTGTGGTGGGGCCTGAGCAGGTGGATGACTTTGTCCGTGACCTCCCTTTGCAGTCAATTCCTGGTGTGGGTCGAGTCACATTGACAAAACTACATGAATGGAACCTTTTTACTTGCGCAGATATCCAGGCCTGCGATCAAACCGATTTGATACAGCGGATGGGGAAATTTGGTGCCGTGCTATGGCAGCGGGCGCACGGTATTGACCCACGAGAGGTTGAAGTTGAGCGAGTTCGCAAATCCGTGGGCGTAGAGCGGACCCTCTCCGAGGATATTGACCAGCTCGAGGCCTGTCTACCCTGGATAGATCACCTCTATCAAGCGTTATTGGTTCGCTTAGAAAAAGCCGATGCTAGTGGCCGAATTTGTCGGCAGGGGATAAAAATCAAGTTCAATGATTTTCAAACCACCACGGTGGCGCATCGATGCGAGTCACTTGACCGCGCGTTGTTTGATACCTTGCTGCATGAGGCGTTTTATCGTGGCGAGGGACGACACATACGACTGATTGGGCTATCGGTGGGATTGGGGGACGATAATGCCCCCCAACTTAGCTTACTGGGTTAGGCTGATTTAGTGGGGATCGCCTTTAAAATCGCCTGCATTTGCTGCCAGTAATGGCCCACACTGTCGATATGCACTTTTTCATCGGGTGAATGTGGGAACTTGATGGTCGGGCCGAAGGAGATCATATCCATCGTTGGATACGGCTTCTTAAACAAGCCACATTCAAGGCCAGCATGAATCACCATAATGTCAGGCTTACGCTGATAAATACCTTCATAGGTGTCACGGAAAATATGCATGATTTGTGAGTCAGGATCGGGCTTCCAGCCTGGATATGCGCCTGAGAACTCGACCGTGACATTGGCGAGGCTTGCCAAAGATTGCAGCATCCCCTGCATCATTTCTCTGCCTGAATCGATTAACGAGCGGATCAGAAATAGCACAGTAATGCGATCCTCTTCGGTGTTGATAACCCCTAAATTCAGTGACGTTTCGACCACGCCCGGAACATCATCACTCATTCTGACAACGCCGTTTGGTGCGGCATTCAAGGCCGCCAATAAACGGGATTGCACGGCGCGTGTCAGCGGTGCAATGGGGTTATCACACGGCTCTAGAATGACAGTGACTTGCTGTTCAAGCTGGCCAAGTTCGTCTTTCATCAGCATGGCAAAATCATCGACAGCCGCCGCCAGCGCTTGCTGCTGGCCTTTAGGGATGGCGATATCGGCAAACGCCTCTCGCGGGATGGCATTACGCAAGGTGCCGCCCCGCAATGCGAGTAGGCGTGTATCCGTTTCTCCAAGATGATGACTGAGCAAACGGGCCAGTAATTTATTGGCATTGGCGCGTCCGGTGTGGATGTCGACTCCTGAGTGACCACCTTTTAGCCCTTTGATCCCCACGGTAAAGCGCGCAAGCCCCTCGTCGTTGATTTGTCGCTCAATCGGAAAATGCATGCTGGCATCGACGCCACCGGCACACCCCATATAGACTTCGCCTTCTTGCTCCGAATCCGTGTTGAGCAAAACGTCGCCTTCTAGCCATCCTGCTTCCAAGCCAAATGCGCCATCCATTCCGGCTTCTTCATTGGTGGTAAGTAGCACCTCTAGCGGGCCATGCTCAATGTCATCCGCATCTAGTACCGCAAGGCATGAAGCCATGCCAATGCCATTGTCCGCGCCTAATGTCGTGCCATCAGCGGTCACCCAGTCACCATCGACATAAGGACGAATAGGATCGCGAGTGAAATCGTGATCGGTATGCTCGTTTTTCTGCGGCACCATATCCAAGTGGGCTTGGAGTACGACCCCTTTACGGTTTTCCATTCCGGGCGTTGCCGGTTTACGAATAAATACGTTCCCCGTTTGATCCTGACGGACGTCTAGGCCGCGCCCTTTAGCCCAGTCGATAATAAATTGAGCAAGTTGCGACTCATGATAAGAGGGATGAGGAATAGCACAGATCTGGTCGAAGAATGCCCAAACGGGGCGGGGTGATAATTGGCTGATTTCAGACACGGTAGACTCCATTTTATTTTATCTATGGCCTTTTTCGTAGCAGGCCTCTCTGGAATGGAAAAACAAACCCAAGGATATCACTGTCTCTATGTCGACAACAGTCACGGAGAGAAACCACTTATGCCGGCATTACTAGGCGTTTTTATTGTAACTAAATTACACATATGAACTTTTTGTGACTATGGTCACCATTATACTTGTAAATAAATTACCATTGGGGTATTATCTAGACATTGGCAACCAAGCTTGCCAGTTGTTCATGGAGTGAACCCGAGTATTCGCCTCCAAGGAACCGAGATAAATGTGAACAACATTGGTTTAAACTTGAGAGAGGTTAAAAATGGAAGGCATGGTATCAAGCTACTACTGGAACCAGCAGTCAGTCTATACACAAGGTTTTACGTATCCGGCACCGTTCGGGTATAGCAAGTAAGTTTTACGATTCCCCCGCTCTTACAGAGACATTTCTGATCCAGAAGCAAACGCTTTAATTCTGGCGCCGCACAATGTGTGGCGTTTTTTTTGCCTGTTTGCTACCAAATAATGACGATTTTGACAGTTATCTGTTCGAGTCGGCGATATTTACCCTTGTTCCGGTCTTTTTACGCTGGAAATTTCCGCCATCGATCGGTAAGATTTGCGCCAAATTTTACCACGCAAACGTTTTCCTTTTGGTATCTAGCGATACACCACTTTTAGTTTGGGACATAACCGATGTTAGAGCGTTTATTTAAACTCAAGGCCCATGGCACAGATCTTCGCACGGAAGTGATTGCTGGGTTTACCACCTTCTTAACCATGGCGTACATCATATTCGTCAACCCATCGATTTTAGCCGAAACGGGCATGGACAAAGGCGCTGTCTTTGTCGCCACCTGTCTCGCTGCCGCAATTGGTTGTTTGGTGATGGGGATTGTTGCCAACTATCCGGTGGCGCAGGCGCCGGGGATGGGCTTGAATGCTTTCTTCACCTACACGGTGGTATTGCAAATGGGACACTCGTGGCAAGTTGCGCTAGCGGCGGTCTTTATCTCGGGCCTATGTTTTATCTTGCTGAGTGTATTGCGCGTGCGAGAGTGGATTATTAACTCCATTCCCATGTCATTGAGGACGGGGATCTCCGCTGGTATTGGTCTTTTCTTGGCACTGATTGCCTTACAAAATGCGGGGATTGTGGTTGATCATCCAGCCACCATGGTGGCACTGGGCGATGTGACCGCGTTCGCCCCCGCGATGGCGGCACTCGGGTTCTTCCTGACCATTGGCCTTGTGCATCGTGGTTTGAAAGGGGCGGTCATGATTGCGATTTTAGCGGTCACCGTGATTGGTGTGATTGCCGGAGATGTGGCTTATGGGGGCGTGATGTCAGCACCACCGAGCTTAGCACCGACGTTTATGCAGCTAGATTTTTCTGGCGCATTGGAAGTGGGGTTGGTGTCGATTGTGTTCGCATTTTTGTTTGTTGACCTTTTTGATACCGCAGGAACCTTAGTGGGTGTGGCACAGCGCGCGGAACTTCTCGACAAAGATGGTAAACTACCGCGTTTAAATCGTGCTTTACTGGCAGACAGTACCGCGACCTCCGTCGGGGCGCTTTTAGGCACGTCAAACACGACTTCTTACATTGAGAGTGTCTCCGGGGTCGCCGCGGGCGGGCGCACAGGCCTAACGGCGGTCGTTGTCGGCATCTTGTTTTTGCTCGCGCTCTTTTTTGCGCCGCTCGCAGGGATGGTGCCAGCTTATGCGACCGCCGGCGCATTGTTTTATGTGGCGATCTTGATGATGTCTGGCTTAGTCGGTATCAATTGGCGAGATCTCACAGAAGCGGCCCCTGTGGTGGTTGTCTGTTTGCTGATGCCGCTGACGTATTCGATTGCAAGCGGTATCGGGCTTGGCTTTATTGCGTTTTGTGCCGTAAAAACCTTTGCGGGCAAAGGGCGAGAAGTCCCTGTCAGTATTTGGATTTTGGCGGGGTTGTTCTTACTCAAGTTCGTTTTCTTGGTGTAAAACAGCTGCCCACATTGATGTTATAACAAGGCGAGAGTCGCCACGAGGTTTTCACCATGAGCAATAAGTTTATTATCACTTGGGACAATATGCAGATGTACACCCGTCAGTTGGCGGAGAAATTGCTGCCCGCAGAGCAATGGAAGGGGATTATTGCCGTAAGCCGCGGAGGCCTCGTACCCGCAGCCATACTGGCTCGTGAATTGGGTATTCGTCATGTCGATACTGTGTGTATTTCAAGCTATGACCATGACCATCAACGCGATATGCGAGTGGTGAAGCAAGCCCCAGGTGATGGTGAAGGCTTTATCGTGGTGGATGATCTGGTCGATACCGGGGGTACCGCAGAAATGGTCCGCCAGCTATACCCGAAAGCGCGCTTCGTCACTGTCAGTGCTAAGCCGGCAGGGAAACCTTTGGTAGATGACTATGTGGTCGATATTGCCCAAGACACCTGGATTGAACAGCCTTGGGATATGGCGGTCAGTTATATTGATCCCATCGCCAAGTAAGTCATTCATACTCCCACCCCAAAAAACGTCGCGTTGTTACGCGGCGTTTTTGGTTTCTGGGGTGACGCTTTTGGCTGGTATGGCTGATTAGTGCGGAAAATCATGGCCTTGATATGTGTATGGTTTAAACTAACAGCACGTTACATAAAAAGCCTAGGAGCGGGTGTGTCGGACAACGAATCACAAAATCTATCGGTCAAGCTGTTTGCTAAACACAAGCATGCCACCGAGACATCGACCCTGTTCGGTGCCGTTCAGCAAACCCAACAGTCAGATTACTCGGCATTTGATGGTGACAGTGAGTCGAGTTGGTATCGAATGCGCCGTCGTGGTCAGTGGACGTGGCAAGGGGTTGAGCCATTGGAAATGGAGGCCATCTTTGCCCGTATCGCTCACTCAGACAACTCGCGTTCGGTAGAAACATTGCTCGATACCGTTGAAGGCTACCGCTCGGGAAACTGGAATTATGAATGGACAGCGGTTGGCATGCAGCATCAAAAAGCCGCCCAAGCCTTGATGGATGAGGGAAAAGCCAAACAAGCGGGGGAGCAATGGCTACAAGCTTGCACATATTTTGGTATTGCCGCTTACCCACACTTGAAAGGGGACAGCTTGGCGCTACAGTCGGAAACCTTGGCATTTAAGGCGTTCGAGAGTGCGATTGCACAACTGCCGTTCACAGTGAAAACGGTGGAGACGCGGCTAGATGGGAAATCATTGAAAGGATATCTCTATTTACCCCGCACCGACGCCACGCTACCGGTGGTTATCTTAAGCGGCAGCTTAGATAGCTTACAAACTGACTTGTGGCGCTTGTTTGTTGACTATTTTGCCCCCGCCGACATTGCTGTGTTGACCCTAGATATGCCTTCCGTGGGGCATAGCTGCCATTGGCATCTCAATGAAGATACCAGCCGTTTGCACACCGCGATGTTGGATAAGTTGGTCGATGTCCCTTGGGTGGATCATCACCGTGTGGGCACCATGGGCATTCGCTTTGGTGCCAATCCGGCAGTGAGAATGGCGTTTCTCGAGCCGCATCGCGTGAAAGCCAGTGCGTCACTCGGTGGTATTGTTCATGCGTTACTGACAGACGCCTCTTTAATGAAAAAAATGCCGCCTATGTACTTGGATACCCTCGGATCACGCTTGGGGCGTCGTATTCCTATCGACACATTAAAAACGCGCTTACAGGCGTGGTCGCTAAAAAACCAAGGGTTGCTTACTGGCCGACGCACTGAGGTGCCGATCTTAGCGCTTAGCCTAAAAGATGATCCCGTTTGTCCGGAGTCAGACAATCAAATGATCGCCAGGTACAGTCGTGGTGGCAAAGCCATGACGTTACCCAATACCCCACTGCACGATGGTTATCACCGTGCCTTGACCGAAACCGTTAAGTGGTTCGAGGATGTGCTCTAATCGGGATACCGCGGCACGGATAGCATAGGCGCTACCCGTGAGAGGGATAAAAATGAAGATGTGATCCACCGCTGAAAGCGGGATATTGTCGTTCACCTGATGGCTAAGCCCATGATATACCATGAACAAGGACGTCACAGTGCCATTGGAGGACACGATGAGCGATAAATTACCGCTTTCACATGGACGATTAAAAACACGCTTTACTGCATTGGGCCCCTACTTTCGAGAAGGAAAGTCAGACACCGAGCGCTACTTCTTCGATAGCCTTTCTGTCTGTGTGGATGCTAAAAAAGATCCTGACGCACGTGAGTTCTGGGGCTGGTGGTTTGAAATGACCCCGGAGGGGGAAGGGTTTACCTATCGTTATGGGTTTGGTTTATTTGATAAAAAAGGGGATTGGGTCGCCAAGTCGATTCCGCGTGAAGCGCAAGCGGCCGTGGATAAAACCTTGACTAACTTTTATGCCAAATTGAGTGCGTTGCTGGACGATGAACTAGGCCTGTCTCTTTCACCAAGCCAAGCACTGACTGAGCCGGAACTGGCCTGCTCTGAATAACCCGTCATTTGCCTGATCCCACCCCTTGTTAAATAGGTGAGGGATTGATAAAAGAGAGACATACGCTTTTGTGGATCAGGCAACCATGACAATTCAAGATGTATTTCAAGACGGTGACCTCGCGGCCAGCGTCTCTCCCCAAACGCTAGTGGTAAAACTCGGCACCAGTGTGTTGACGGGCGGTTCTGCGCGCTTAGATCAGGCACACATGGTTGAGCTGGTGCGTCAATGTGCCCGTTTACGGCAGCAAGGTCATCAGGTGATCATCGTATCATCAGCTGCGATTGCCGCGGGCAGAGAGCACCTCGGCTATCCAGTACTCGCTGACACGGTTGCCAACAAGCAAATGCTGGCTGCGGTGGGTCAGTGCCGTTTAATACAAACCTGGGAACATTTATTTGGTTTGTACGGCTTTCAAGTCGGACAGATGCTGCTTACCCGGGCCGATCTAGAGCACCGTGAACGCTTTCTCAACGCGCGTGATATGCTTCAGGCCTTACTGGATAATGGCATTGTGCCGATTGTGAATGAGAACGATGCGGTTGCAACGTCCGAAATCAAGGTGGGCGATAATGATAACTTATCTGCCTTGGTGGCCATCCTCGCCGATGCAGACAAACTCCTCCTTTTAACTGACCAACCCGGCTTGTTCACGGCCGATCCGCGTTCAAACCCGGATGCCGAGCTGATTCGTGAAGTCCATACCATTGATGAAACCTTACGCAAATTAGCAGGTGGTAGCGTAGGGGGCCTGGGCACAGGTGGTATGGCGACCAAGCTTCAAGCGGCTGATATTGGCCGTCGAGCGGGGGTAGAGGTGACCATCGCCGCGGGGAGTAAGCCTGAAGTGATTCAAAAAGTCACCGCTGGGGATAACGCAGGCACGCGCTTTTTGCCCTTAGAAAGCCCCTTAGAAAGCCGTAAACGCTGGATCCTTGCCGGACCGCCACCCGCGGGGGATATTGTCGTCGATGCGGGCGCGATTACCGCCGTGACGCAAAAAGGTAGCAGCCTGTTAAGTAAGGGGATTGTTGCAGTGAAAGGGGCGTTTGCGCGTGGTGAAGTGGTGCGTATTCTCTCGGTTGAAGGAAAATGCGTCGCGCGCGGTATTTGTCGCTATACCGCCAGTGATTTGCGCCGTATCGCTGGCGCTCATAGCCAGCAAATCGCAGATATTCTTGGTTATGAATACGGTCCTGTCGCGATGCACCGTGATGACCTAGTCGTAGTAGACAATTAAAAGAGCAAAGACGGGGACATAATGAGTTTACAAAACATGGGCAAAGCAGCCAAAGACGCTGCGCACCAACTGGCCGTCACATCGACGAGCAACAAGAACCGAGCACTCGCCATTATTGCTGACGAGCTGGATGCACAGCAAAGTGCAATATTAGCCGCCAACCAAAGCGATCTCGCCGCCGCTCGTGAGGCAGACATGGATCCTGCGATGTTGGACCGTTTAACCCTGACCCCAGACCGTTTAACCAATATGGCGAGCGATGTGAGGCAAGTGATTGCGCTGGCCGATCCCGTGGGCCAGATGCTTGATCATAAGCTGCTTGAAAACGGCATGTCATTATCAAAGCGCCGTGAACCGCTAGGAGTGATTGGGGTCATTTATGAGGCGCGCCCGAATGTCACCATTGATATCGCGGCATTGTGCTTAAAAACGGGCAATGCAGCGATTCTGCGGGGAGGGAAAGAAACCTTCGCGACTAACCAGGTATTAGTGAAAGTGATACAAACTGGGTTAGAGAAAGCGGGGCTGCCGCATGCCTCGGTGCAATATATTGAAAAACCTGATCGTGCGCTGGTCTCTGAGTTACTGACTCTTGATGATTATGTCGACATGATCATTCCACGCGGTGGTGCCGGACTGCACAAAATGTGCAAACAAAACAGTACCATCCCTGTGATTATCGGGGGGTTTGGCATTAGCCACTTGTATGTCGATCACAGTGCCGATCTTGATAGAGCACCCGATGTGATCCTCAATGCCAAGACAGACCGCCCATCCGCCTGCAACGCGCTAGACACCTTGCTGGTTCACAAAGACGTGGCAGCACAATTATTCGCTCGCTTGCTGACGGCGTTTAATCAGCATGGGCTGCACATCGTCGCCGGATCAAGTGCGTTACCGTATCTGGATGGTGTGGCGCAACTGCGTGAGGCGCAATCAGGAGACTTTGATACGGAATGGCTCGGGCCAACCCTTGGAGTGGTGGTGGTTGATAGTGTGGATGAGGCACTCGCGCATATGCGCGCGCACAATGCCAGCCATTCCGATGCCATTTTGACCAACGACTTGCAGGCGGCAGAAACCTTTATTAATGGTGCCGGCTCGGCGGCAGTGTACGTCAACGCCTCAACGCGCTTCACCGATGGTGCGCAGTTTGGGCTTGGGGCAGAAGTGGCGGTTTCGACGCAAAAGCTGCATGCACGTGGCCCGATGGGGCTTGAGGAGCTGACTACCTATAAATGGGTGGGGCGTGCGGACTATTTATCACGTCACTGAGTACCCAAGGTAACCGATAATAAAAAACCGCTAGTCTGGCTAGCGGTTTTTTTGTCTCAACAGCTTGGGCGTTTATTTAATTTCCACGCCTTTTGCCTGTAGATCGGCATGGTAGGAAGAGCGAACAAAGGGGCCGCATGCGGCATGCGTAAAGCCTAAATCAAGAGCAATGTCTTTCAGCTCGTCAAACTCTTCAGGCGGGACGTAACGCTCTACTGGCAAGTGGTGGCGGCTTGGTGCCAAGTACTGGCCAAGCGTGAGCATGGTGACGCCGTGAGCACGCAAGTCCTTGAGAACCTCGATGATCTCTTCTTTGGTTTCACCCAAGCCCATCATCAAGCCCGATTTGGTCGGCACCTCTGGATGCATCTCTTTGAACTTTTTCAGCAGATCCAGCGACCATTGATAGTTGGCACCAGGACGCGCTTTTCGGTACAACCGTGGCGCTGTTTCTAAATTATGGTTGAAAACATCGGGTGGGTTGTTTTGCAAGATATCGAGTGCGCGATCCATACGGCCACGGAAGTCAGGAACCAGTGTTTCAATTTGGATCTCTGGATTGAGCGCGCGGATTTCTCGGGTACAGTCAACAAAGTGTTGGGCGCCCCCGTCACGTAAATCATCACGGTCAACCGAGGTAATGACTACATAGCGCAGTTTCATGTCTTTGATGGTTTGCGCCAGATGCTTTGGCTCTTCGCTATCAGGGGCGACGGGACGACCGTGGGCAACATCACAGAAAGGGCAACGGCGGGTACAAATCGCCCCGAGAATCATAAAGGTTGCCGTGCCGTGACTAAAGCACTCCGCCAAGTTAGGACACGATGCCTCTTCACACACGGAGTGAAGGTTGTTTTTACGCATCGCGTCTTTAATTTCTTTAATACGCGCAGTCTCAGCTGGGAGTTTGATCTTCATCCAATCAGGCTTGCGCAGCACTTCTTTTTGCTCGGTCGGCATATTTTTGACCGGGATAAGCGCCATTTTGTCGGCGTCGCGGTACTTAACACCGCGTTCCATCTGAATCGGTTTGCTCATAAATCGCTGCTTTCCGTTGTAAACTCAACCTCAGAGTACGTCAGCTGTTGAGTTAAAGTGTCTACCAGCACAGGTTGAACGTCCTCGAGCGTGACTTTGCCAACCTGATCGCTCAGTTGCGTCATGGCCATACCAGCGTAACCACATGGGTTAATACGCTGAAACGGTGATAAGTCCATATTGATGTTGAGTGCCAGTCCATGGAATGAGCACCCGCGACGGATACGGAGCCCAAGAGAACATATTTTTGCGTCGTTAACGTAAACACCGGGCGCATCTGGGCGGGCGTAAGCGTCAACGTGGAAGTGTGCTAGTGTGTTCACCACAAGATCTTCAATATGGCTCACGAGCGCTCGCACACCGACTTTTTTACGTTTGAGGTTAATCAGGAAATAGGCGACGAGTTGCCCTGGCCCATGATACGTCACCTGTCCGCCGCGATCTGATTGTACGACAGGGATGTCGCCTGGGACCAACACATGTTCCGTTTTTCCCGCTTGTCCTTGGGTAAAAACCGGATCATGCTCAACCAGCCAAACTTCATCACGCGTATTGTCGTCACGCCGATCGGTGAAGTGGCGCATCTGTTCCCAGACGCGGAGATACGGTTGACGGCCAAGGTGCCTTACAACGAGTTGGTGCTGCAAACCCATTTCCCATGTTGTTGTCAGTGGCGATATTATAGAGGCTGGCAGCGCGATTTAAAGCCGCCAGTCGTGTGGGTATTCGAATTAGAGCACCATGCGGACGATGTCAATTTCACCCAGCTCTTTATAGAGGATTTCCACTTGCTCAATGGAGGTCGCCTTAATGGTGATCGACACCGAGTGATAGGTACCCTTGGCACTGGGCTTGACGGCTGGGCTATAGTCGCCTGGCGCGTGGCGTTGGATCACGGTCAATACATGATCGGGTAGTTCAGGTTTTGCCTGGCCCACCACCTTGTAGGTGAATTGGCAAGGAAACTCCAACAGATCTTTTAATTTCGGTTGCTCTTGCATGTTAACTCCCAACTGCAGGCTGATAGAGGCACGCGTTTGTGCGATTGATCACGATTAACGCGAAATACTAATCTGCCAAGCGCGAGAAAACAAGCCGCCCACCAAGTTGGTGGGCGGCACAGAGAGGGATTAACCGACGAGGTTTTTAAACATCATCACGATGTAATCTATTAAGCGACTAAAAAGCCCGCCTTTTTCAACATCGTTTAGGGCGACAAGCGGGTATTCCGCCACATCTTCATCATCCACTTGATAGAAGAGTTTACCGACGACATCACCTTTACTGATCGGGGCTTCCAATGTGTTGTCGAGGACAAAACTGGCTTTCAGATCTTGCGCCTTGCCACGGGGAAGCGTGACAAAGGTATCTTCAGTGACGCCGAGCGCGACTTCGTCTGTATCACCCATCCAGACCTTCTCAGTCACAAAGGTTTCGTTGGCTTTATGGGGGGCCACGGTCTCGAAGAAGCGGAAACCATAGTTGAGTAGTTTTTTGCTCTCTGCTTTGCGGGCGTTGGCGCTCTTGGTGCCCATCACCACCGAGATAAGACGCATGTCGCCTTCAGTGGCTGAGGTGACCAAGTTGTAGCCTGCACCGTCGGTGTGGCCAGTTTTGATACCGTCAACGTTCAAGCTTTTATCCCATAGCAAGCCGTTGCGGTTGTATTGCGTGATACCGTTGTAAGTGAAGGCTTTTTCTTTATAAATACGATATTCCGCAGGCACATCGCGAATCAGGGCTTGGCCGAGCAGCGCCATATCGTACGGTGTGGTGTAAAGATCTTTGGAGTCCAAACCGTGAACATTGGAAAAATGGGAACTGTCCATACCTAGGGTTTCGCCCCAGCGGTTCATCAAGTCGACAAAGGCGTCTTCTGACCCCGCAACATGTTCAGCCATCGCTACACAGGCGTCGTTGCCTGACTGGATGATAATGCCACGATTGAGGTCGGCCGCTTTCACCGTGGTACCCACTTCGATGAACATCTTCGAAGAGCCGGGAAAGTTTTTGGCCCACGCATTCTCACTAATGACGACGTCATCATCCATTGAGATATTGCCACGCTCAACTTCCTGACCAATTACGTAACTGGTCATCATTTTCGTCAAACTGGCAGGATTAAGGCGTTGATAGGCGTTGTTTTCAGCCAGTACCTCGCCAGAATGATAATCCATCAATACGTAGCCTTTGGCGGCAATTTGCGGCGCATCAGGGACAACAGCAGGTGCGGCTTGAGCGGTAGCAGAGGCGAATAAGGCTGCAGAAAGCAGTGTACGCATGCGGAAAACGGTTTTATTCATCATTGTTAGTACTTATGTCGGTTATCGATGTCGATACTGTGCCCTCACTATACCAAATTGCGGATAGAGGGACAGGCTCGATTTCTTTAACTTATTGATTGTTTGTTTTAGCACTTGTGACAGATGTGTCGCCATTAACAAGTGCTTCGGTGACGATAAATGCCCCCGGCAACTGATGCTGCTTTGCCGTGCGCATCGCTTGTTGCGCTTGGTCTCGATCATAAAAAGGACCAAAGCGAACACGATACACGGTATCACGGCGGGCGATATGTGTAGGTAGACCATGGGTCTTCGCCAATTGTTCCGCTTTTTGATTGGCTTTTAGGCCATCAGAGAGGGCAGCCAATTGCACATAATAGGCATGATGGCGAGCGGAATGCCACTCGTCATCCGCTGGTTTACTCGGTGAGAGTAGACGCAGTGACACGGGGGCTGTCCCCGTCTTTAATACATCCAGCTTCTTGGCCGCGGCATAACTCAGGTCTATCAAGCGCTTGTTGTGAAAGGGCCCTCGGTCATTGACGCGCACAATGGCCTTTTTACCATTATTTTGGTTGGTGACTTCCACGTAACTGGGCAGGGGAAGGGTTTTGTGCGCGGCTGACATGGAGTACATATCATACACCTCGCCATTGGAGGTACGATGGCCATGAAACTTCTCCCCATACCAGGAGGCAATGCCCGCCTCTTGGTAGCCTTTTGGATCGCGTAAGATTTGGTAGCGCTGACCATTTAACGTGTAATCTTTGTTACCCGCGAGGCTGTAAGGCTCATACCTGGGTTGGGCGTTTTCTGCGTGAATAACTTGTGGCACCGTCTCGGGTGCTTTATCACTTTGCATGTCGTAGCGACCTTGCTGGCTGCTGCATGCACTTAATAAGACGATAGCGCTAGAAACGATAATAGCTCGCATGTTTATGCCCTGGATAACATTTTACGATGAGTGTGGATAGACATCAGAATGCCAAAACCGGCCATCAGTGTGACCATTGAGGTGCCGCCATAGCTGATAAGTGGTAAGGGTACCCCAACCACAGGAAGAATGCCGCTGACCATGCCAATATTGACAAAAACATAAACAAAAAAGCTTAACACGATACTGCCAGCCATCATTCGGCCAAATGCCGTTTGGGCGCGGCTGGCGAGCATTAGCCCTCGACCGATCAAAAAGAGGTACAGGGCTAACAAGACACAGACACCGATCAACCCCCATTCTTCAGCGATAACGGCGAAAATAAAGTCTGTGTGTCGCTCAGGGAGAAACTCCAATTGAGACTGTGTCCCTTGTAGCCAGCCTTTGCCGCTTAAGCCACCAGAGCCAATGGCAATTTTAGATTGAATGATGTGATAGCCTGCGCCCAAGGGATCGGACTCTGGGTTAAACAGGGTCAGCACGCGGGTACGCTGGTAATCATGCATTAGGAAAAACCAGAGTACAGGGACAAAACTGGCCAGCGCAATCACCGCTGCTGTGATAATTTTCCAGCTTATCCCGGCCAAAAACAGCACGAACACCCCAGAGGCGGCAATCAGTATTGAGGTGCCTAAATCTGGCTGCTTAGCAATCATAATGGTGGGCACAAACAATAACACTAGGGCGATGAGCAAGTGAGTAAATTTGGGGGGCAGCGGATCTTTGCCAATAAAGCGGGCAAGCATGAGCGGTACCGCAAGTTTAATGATCTCTGAGGGTTGGAAGGTGACCACTCCGAGATCAAGCCAGCGCTGCGCGCCCTTTGCGGTTTCGCCAACCAATAGTACCGCCGCCAGTAACACCACCCCCACGGCATACAAATAGGGCGCCCAAAACTCATAGTGGCGCGGCGGCACTTGGGCGAGGGCAAACATGACCGCGAGTGCCAATAGCATGCGGATCGCCTGGCGCTCCATCATCACCATGCTTTGGCCACTGGCGCTATACATCACCACCAGGCCGAAGCCCATCAGTAACAAAATGCCCACGAGCATGGGTAAGTCGAGATGCAAGCGATCGAACAAAGAGCGTTTCGCGCTGACTTGGGCAAGTGAACTCATTGTTTGGCCTCTTTGGTCTCTTTGTCTTCTAACAAGATATGGTCGAAGATGCGGCGGGCAATGGGGCCCCCGTTGCTCGAGCCACCCCCTGCGTTTTCCAGTACCATAGAGACCGCGACTTCCGGGTTCTCAAAGGGGGCAAAGCCGATGAAAAGGGCGTGGTCTCGCAGGTGTTCAGCAATTTCGTCCGCGTTATATTCTTCATCTTCACCCAGCCCGAAAACCTGTGCGGTGCCTGACTTACCGCCCGATAAATACTCCGCCGAACGGAATGAACGACGCGCGGTCCCTTTGCGACCGTGGTTAACCAGTTGCATACCTTTGAGGCCGACATCCCAATATTTATCGTCGACCCCTTTAATCGGTGGAAACGGCTCGGTGTCGGGTTTGTGGGTGCCGTGTTCATCGCGTGTTTTATTTAACAGTTTGGGGGCTTTGACTTCGCCACGGTTGAGCAGCACGGTCAAGGCTTTGACGATTTGCATCGGGGTGGCAGTCCAATAACCTTGCCCAATTCCGACGGGAATCGTGTCACCTTTATACCAGGGTTGGCGGTAGCGACTCATTTTCCATTCACGGTTAGGCATATTAGCGCTGCTTTCTTCTTGAATGTCGATGCCTGTGTATTGGCCAAAGCCAAATTTTTCCATCCACATAGAGAGTTTATCGATCCCCATGTCATAAGCGATTTGATAGAAGAAGGTATCGACTGACTCCTCGATCGACTGCACGATATTTACCCGTCCGTGCCCCCAAGGGAGCCAGTCACGGAAAGGGCGCGTATCCGAGTTAGGGATCCGCCAATAACCAGGGTCGTTACGCGTGGTCTTGGTGGTGATAACGCCTTCTTCTAGCGCGGCGACAGCAATGAAAGGCTTCACGGTGGAAGCTGGCGGGTAAATGCCTAGGGTGGCGCGATTCACCAAGGGACGATCTTTATCATTGAGCAACTGCCGATATTGGGTACCGGAAATACCATGCACAAATAAGTTAGGATCGTAGCTGGGCGTTGACACCATCGCCAGGACGCCCGAGGTGTCAGGGTCGACCACCACCACCGCGCCTCGTCGGTCACCGAGGATGCCGCGCACGTAAAGTTGCAGGTCAATGTCGAGATTAAGAATCAGATCCTTACCCGGTTGCGGGGGCACATATTTAAGCGTACGTATTACACGGCCACGGCTGTTCACCTCAACTTCTTGGTAGCCCGCTTTACCATGCAGTGTTGATTCGTAGTATTTCTCTATCCCCAGCTTGCCAATATCACGGGTTGCTTTGTAGTTATTGAGCACCCCTTTTTGCCTGAGTTTGGCAATATCGCGATCATTGATTTTGGCGACATACCCGAGCACATGGGTCAGTGCATCGCCGTAAGGGTAATGGCGCTTTAAGTAGGCTTTGATTTCCACCCCAGAAAATTGATGCTGGTGCGCGGAAAAAATCGCGACTTCTTTATCGGTGAGCTGTGTTTTCAATGCCACGGCATTAAAACGTCGCGAGCGGCGACGCTCTTTTTGAAAGCGCGTAATGTCTTTGTCGGTCAATGAGAGTAAGTCTTTTAGCTGGGCGAGGGTTGCCGGCATATCATCGACTTGCTCAGGCGTCACTTCTAAGTGATAAACGGGGCGGTTTTCCGCCAGCAATTTCCCATTGCGGTCATAAATGAGGCCACGGTTAGGCGCCACCGGGACGACTTTAATGCGGTTATCGTTCGAGCGGGTTTGGTAGTCTTGGTGTTCGGTCACCTGAATATGATAAAGGTTGGTTAGCAGCACCCCAACCAACGCCATGATACCGACAAAGCAGACGATAGCGCGTCGCACAAACAAGGCCGCCTCGGCGCTGTGGTCTCGGATTTCAACTCGTTGGCGCTTCATCTTTGCTTATTCTCGATGATACGGGTGATTGGTGGTCAAGCTCCACGCTCGATATAGGCTCTCGGCCATAATGACGCGTACCAGCGGATGGGGGAGGGTCAGTGGCGATAGCGACCAGCTTTGCTCCGCGGCCGCTTTACACTGTGGTGCTAGCCCCTCTGGCCCACCGATCAAAATGGCGACATCGCGGCCATCAAGTTTCCACTTTTCCAACTGGTTAGCCAATTGCGGTGTGTCCCAAGGCTTGCCGGGAATATCGAGTGTCACAATGCGGCTACCACGGTTGACGGCCGCCAACATCGCTTCCCCTTCTTTTTGCAAGATACGGGTGATATCGGCATTTTTGCCCCGCTTGCCAGCAGGTACCTCTACCAGCTCGAGTGGCATGTCTTTTGGAAAGCGGCGTTGATATTCTTCAAAGCCTTGCTCCACCCATTTGGGCATTTTATTACCCACCGCAATCAATTGGATTTTCATGGTTTAGTTCCAGAGTTTTTCCAATTGGTAGAGTTGGCGTTGCTCCTCTTGCATGACATGCACCATAACGTCACCTAAATCGACCACAACCCATTCGCTGTCATCTTGTCCTTCCGTGCCGAGAGAGTCGATATCGACCGCTTGGGCCTGTTCACACACATGCTCGGCAATGGAGGCAACATGACGGCGAGAGTTGCCGGTGCACAGCACTAAAAAGTCGGTAATGCATGATTTGTCGCGTACATCCAGAGTCACAATATCGCTGGCTTTTAACTCATCGACCTTATCGGTCACAAACTGTTTTAACTCGTTAGCTTGCAAAGAAAACCTCTATGTGTTGCTGATGGTCTTATTAGGCCAGTATACCATTTGCTAACCCGTTGGACACGCTAGGGCGTGAGTGGTTCGGACGCTTGGCACATGAGTGCACAAAAATAATGCAGATCTGGCCAAGGGTCGCTACCAAAGTCCGTTTTTAGCCTGATCTCTAACTGTGCTAAGCGGCGTAGCAGTGCGGTTAATCGGGCTTTGTTGAGCCGATTGAGAGCGGCGGTGAGCATGGGACGACGTGTTTGCCATACACGAAGTTGGTCAAAGATGGCATTCAGCGGCCTGCCTTTTTGCCCCTGCTCGTGAATGGTATACAACTGTTTGAGCTCCTTTTGGATCAGTCGTAAAAGGAGAGTGGGCTCTTCACCTTCAGCATGCAGTTGCTCAAGTATCCGTTGCGCGCGTTGTGCCTTTCCTGCTAGCAGCGCATCGGTGAGCTGAAAGGGTGTAAAGTGATGGTGGCGTGACAGGGCACTCTCTATGCGTGGCAGGGTTAAGGCGCCATCCGGATAGAGCAGTTGTAGAATGTGCAGGCTTTGTACCAATGCCAATAGGTTTCCTTCATGCCATTGTGCTAACAACTGTAGCGCTGGTTGGTCTGGCTTTAGCCCTAACTGGCGACACCGTTGCTCAATAAAACGCGGGAGTTGACGGGCATCCGGGGTATTACACACCACGTATAAGCCGTGTTGGGCGAGCGCTGAAAACCATTTAGCGCTTTCTTGCTTCTTATTGAGTCTTTCCCCTTGCACCAATAGGAGGATATCAGGATGCAGATAAGCGGCCAGCTCGGTAAGCTGCTTGGCTTGCGTGCTGGTGAGGCCATTATCAGGGCAGGAAAGTTCAATAATTTGCCGAGAAGCAAACAAGCTAAGCGCTTGACAGCAGTCGATAACCTCTTGCCAATCTAGTTGCCCATCGATGACAAATTTATGATGCTCTTCAAAACCTTGGGTGCGTGCCGCGCTTGTAATGGCGTCACGCGCTTCGAGTTTGAGTAATGGGTCGGAGCCAAAGACCAAGTAAGTTTGGCGCAGCGGTTGATTGAGCTGCTGCGCCAATTGGTCGGGATAGGTTCTCATCATTGCGCGGTATTCGTCTCGGTTTGTCGCGTTTCGATGATCACGTTGGGCTCTGTTGGCGTTTCACCTTGCTCGAGCTTCTCCATGGCCGCTTGTTCGGCCTGTTGGCGTTCAAACTCGGCGATATCGCCTTTTAATTGGGAAAGTTGACGCATAATTTGCCGAGTGGCTTCTGTACGCATCTCAGCGACTAACTTATCTTCTTCCACCGATTTTGCCAGCGCTGTCAGCGGGTTATCTAGGAAATTACGGCTTAAGGTGGTGTTGTAGGTATAACTGCCTTTATCAGGCACGGTGACGCGATAGCGCGCGACATAGCGAAACTCTTTCTCCGCCACGCGGCTGTTTTGATAAAGCGATAACGTCTGTTCGCTATTGCTTTCACCGAGCAAGTGGATATTGGCCACGTCCTTGGAAGGGGAGACAAGATCGACCTTGTGTTGACGTAAGGCATTTCGCATTTGCCGGGTGAGCTCACCATAAGGGTCAAAGCTCGTTAACGACACCTTATCAACCTCATCGGGCAGGTTGTAGCTGCCACGCAAGGCAAACCCGCAAGACGCGATGGTCAAACAGACCATCGCGACAAGCAGGGAGCGAAGCATTGTCTTAAACAGATTCACTCCATCGCTCCTTGTTAGTTGGCAACAATGTTAACCAGCTTGCCAGGTACATAAATCACCTTGCGCACGGTTTTGCCTTCGGTAAATTTCACCACGTTTTCATCTGCCATCGCTTGGGCTTCCACTGCGTCTTTCTCCGCATCTGCGGCGACGGTGATCTTGGCGCGTAGCTTACCGTTGACTTGGACGATAATCAGCTTTTCGTCCTCAACCATGGCTTCTTTATCTGCCTCTGGCCACGCTGCGTCATCAATGTGGGTCTCACCCAATGCATTCCACAGGCTAAAGCAGATATGTGGGGTAATGGGGTAAAGCATTAGCACCACCGCTTTGAGGGCTTCGTCGAGCACCGCGCGGTCTTGTTCGCTTTGTTGTGGGGCTTTCACCAATCGGTTCATTAGCTCCATAATCGCCGCGATGGCGGTGTTAAAGGTTTGACGGCGCCCCATGTCATCACTGACTTTCGCAATGGCTTTGTGCACCTCGCGGCGCAGCGCTTTTTGCTCATTGGTGAGCGCGCTAGCATCCAGTGCCACGACAGGTCCTTGTTGGCTGTGCTCGTAAACCAGTTTCCAGACGCGACGCAAGAAGCGGTGTGACCCTTCAACCCCTGATTCTTGCCACTCCAGCGTCATATCCGCAGGCGCGGCGAACATCATGAACAGGCGCACCGTATCAGCCCCGTACTTCTCGACCATGAGCTGCGGATCAATGCCGTTGTTTTTAGACTTCGACATCTTGGTCATGCCCGCATGGGTCACCGCATTGCCTTGGCTGTCTACCGCATTAACAATTTGTCCTTTGCTGTCACGCTCAACGGTGACGTCGGTTGGCGAGACCCACACGCGCACGCCTTTGTCATCGGTATAGTAGAAGGCATCAGCCAGTACCATGCCTTGACAGAGCAGTTGCTTGAAGGGTTCATCGCTATCGACCATGTTTTCGTCACGCAGCAACTTGTGGAAGAAGCGTGAGTAAAGCAGGTGCATACAGGCGTGCTCAATCCCACCAATATACTGATCGACAGGCAGCCAATAGTTGGCAGCGCTTGGGTCGAGCATCTGATCGGCCTGCGGCGAGCAATAGCGTGCATAGTACCAAGACGATTCCATAAAGGTATCGAAGGTGTCGGTTTCACGCAGCGCAGGCTTGCCTTGATACTGGGTTTGTGCCCATTGTTTGTCGGCTTTAATCGGGCTTTGCACCCCGTCCATTACCACGTCTTCTGGCAGGATAACCGGCAGCTCATCCGTCGGGACAGGGACCACGTCACCGTCTTCGGTGTTCAGCATTGGGATAGGTGCGCCCCAATAACGCTGACGAGAAACGCCCCAGTCACGTAAGCGGAAGTTGACCGTTTTTTGCCCTTTACCCAAAGACTCAAGCTTAGCGGCAATCGCACCAAACGCGGCATCAAAGTCTAAGCCATCGAATTCACCAGAGTTAAATAGCTTGCCTTTTTCGGTATGTGCTTGCTCAGACAAATCAGGTGCGTTGCCATTTTCATCCAGGATCACAGGCTCAATATCGAGGCCATATTTGCTGGCAAATTCAAAATCGCGTTGGTCGTGTGCAGGCACGGCCATGACTGCGCCCGTCCCATAATCCATCAACACGAAGTTGGCGACAAAGATAGGTACGCGGCGGCCGTTTAATGGGTGCGTGGCGTACAAGCCCGTCGCCATGCCTTTTTTCTCCATGGTGGCCAGCTCAGCTTCCGCTACCTTGGTGTTACGGCACTCTTGCACAAACTCCGCCAAGGCTGGGTTGTTCTTGGCCGCGGCATCGGCCAGTGGGTGACCGGCGGCAATACCGACATAAGTCACCCCCATCAGGGTATCAGGGCGGGTGGTGTAGACGCCCAGCGCAGGGTGATCGCCCTCAACATCGAAGGTCAGCTCAACGCCTTCTGAACGGCCAATCCAGTTGCGCTGCATGGTTTTTACCATCTCTGGCCAACCATCCAGTTTGTCGATGTCTTGCAGCAGCTCTTCTGCATAATCGGTGATTTTGATAAACCACTGTGGAATTTCTTTTTGCTCAACCGGGGTATCGCAGCGCCAGCAGCAGCCTTCATGCACCTGCTCGTTCGCCAACACGGTTTGATCGTGTGGACACCAATTCACTGACGAGGTTTTTTTGTATACCAAGCCTTTGTTATAAAGCGTGGTAAAGAATTCTTGCTCCCAGCGGTAGTAATCAGGGCTACAGGTTGCGATTTCGCGATCCCAGTCGTAACCAAAGCCCAGCATTTTCAGCTGGCCTTTCATGTAATCAATGTTTTCATATGTCCAAGGTGCAGGGGCGGTTTTGTTTTTGATAGCGGCCCCTTCGGCCGGCAAACCAAATGCGTCCCAACCAATAGGTTGCATCACATTTTTGCCTTGCAGGCGCTGATAACGCGAGATCACATCACCGATGGTATAATTACGGACATGCCCCATGTGAAGTCGGCCACTGGGGTAAGGGAACATAGAAAGACAGTAGAATTTTTCTTTGTTAGGGTCTTCATGAGCCACAAAGGTTTTATTGTCGTCCCAATGGGCTTGAACTTTTTGTTCAATATCTTGCGGGCTATATTGTTCTTGCATCGATGGCTTCCGAGATTCTGTGAGAAAGGTAAAACCTGAAAGAGAAATATCGTCATAGAATAACGAAAGGCAGAGACCGCAACAACACTTGAATCAGGACAGAACCATGAATAAAGAGAAAGAACCGCAACAAAGTATCATTGAGCGGGTAAAAGAGGCACTGGAAAACAGTCCAGAGGCTTTGTCTCGCTGGGTCGAGTTGTCTGATCAATATCTCAAAGCAGCTGCGGATCTTACCAAAGATGAGTGGGCGCTGATTGAGGCTTACTTCAAGCGCGATGTGAAAGCGTTTGGTGAGCAGTACGACAAATCTCAAGGCGAAGACATGGACAGTCAGGTGTTTAACGATCTGATTGCCAACTCGATTTGGGAACAGCTGGCAGAAATCACCGATCGCACTCAGCTAGAGTGGCGTGAAGTGTTTGACGACCTTCAGCACCATGGCGTGTATGAAGCGGGTGAAATTGTCGGGCTGGGCGTATTGCAATGTGAGCAGTGCCACCACCAGTCACGCCACAGCCGGGTGGATGTGATTGCGCCTTGTAGCAAGTGTGGCCACCGGTATTTCTCTCGCCGCCCTTATCCGGTGTAAGCCAAGCGCGGTGCTTGGCTTAGCCGAGGCGGTTAAGATACCAAGGGCGAGGATAACGGTCAGTTATCAGTCAGACGAGGCGTTATCTTTGCCCTCAAAGCGTTGGCGCTCTTCGCGTTCCACTTGAGACAGGCGTGGCAGTTTTAGCCCTTGTGATTTTCCCATCCAACGCGCGAAGACGATATTGCTGGCGAACGCACAGGCGACCAAGACAAGCTCGATAGCGGCCAACCAGCGTTCCCCTTCATCGACATAAATAAGGGTCAATGCGTGCAAAAAGTAAAACATCAAAATAAAGTTCGCCCACGCATGAGTAAAGGCCTTTCCTTTCAAGATCCCCGGTAGCGGAAGGAGCAGCGGGATGGTCCAGCCGATCGTTACCGCCCAAGCATTGAGGTGTGGGTGGGGCGATAAAGACGCATGCCAGATTACTACCCAACCAATCAGGCCGAGGTTACTCAATAGCGAGAGCCTACGCATTAATGCAAGCCGAGAGTCAGTCACAGTACTATCCTATTGTCCCAAGTGGTGGTGAAAGGTTTGTGCAAAACGTGCAAGACGTTGACCTAAGGTTTTGGCGATTTGTTTCTCGTCTGCGATTAAAGGCAGGTTCGGCTCTGCCACACTCGACGCACCATAAGGCGAGCCGCCACCTTGCGTGGTATGTAGCGCACGTTCGCTATGTGGCACACCGAGCAACACCATACCATGATGAAGCAGTGGTACTGTCATGGTGAGCAGGGTGGTTTCTTGTCCGCCATGCAGCATTGATCCGGCGCCAAACACGGCTGCAGGTTTATCAATCAGGGCGCCTGATAGCCACTCCCCACTGGTACTGTCGATAAATTGCTTCAAAGGCGCGGCCATGTTGCCAAAACGCACCGGACTGCCGAGGGCTAGGCCATGACAGTCCAGCAAATCTTGCCGAGTGACAAACGGGTCTTTCGCGGTTGTGTCTGGCACTTGGCCATCAGGGTAAGCGGGCAGCTCGGGCACCGTGCGCAATACCGCTTCAGCGCCTTGCGCCTCGATACCACGGGCGACTTGCTGGGCGAGTTTGCGTGTATTCCCCGAGCGGCTGTAGTAGAGCACTAATACTTTCGTCATTTTATTAGCGTGAGGACGTTTTCAGGTGGACGACCAATGACCGCTTTTTCGCCCTTGACGGCGATTGGACGTTCGATCAATTTGGGATTGTTAACCATGGCGTCGAGTAATTGCGCTTCGTCCACGGAGGCATCGCCCAAGTTTGCCGCTTTATAGTCTGCTTCTTTGGTTCGCATCATCTCCCGAAACGAGCTGAGTCCGAGTTGCTGTTTTAACATCGTCAACGCTTCAGCAGACAAAGGGGTGTCGAGATACTTGATGATAGTTGGCGTGACACCGTTGGACTCCAACAACTTGAGGGTTTCACGACTTTTTGAACAACGGGGGTTGTGGTAGAGGGTTATAGCGGTCACAACAATGATCCTTTTTGAGTGAATTAACGGTCGCTAAGCGCTTTAAAGCGGGCTTGTTGGCGACGAAGTTGATCAAGACGCGCATCATACCGTGCCTGCGCCAAGCTACCTAGTTCTGAGAGCTGAGCGGCTTGGGTATAATTGCGAATGGCTTTGTCCCATTGTCCGCGTAAGGCATACCGCTCACCTTGGGCGGCCAGCTCACCGTCTCGATGCGTCCCGGTACTTTCGTACGCTTGTTGTAACAAAAACCAACCGTTGCTGTCATCTGGATGCTGGTGTGTATATCGTTCCAGCATGGAGATCGCCTCGCCTCCTCGCTTGGCTTTGACGAGGGTATAGGCACGATTGAGCAATAATACGCGGTTATTAGGCTGATGGTTCAATGCGTTTTCAAGGCGCGTCAATGCCTTGTCGTACTGTTTCTCACCGATGTTTAAATCGGTCATCGCATCGAGGAAAAATCGATTATTAGGTTGCGCCTTGATAAGTGGGGTTAATTTTTCTCGCGCATCGTCAAAACGACGGGCATCAATATCAAGCAACGCCATCCCGTAGTTGAGGCTTTGCTTTTCGGCCGGCGAGGCCTCTTTATGACGCCGTTCAAACCAATCCATCGCCGAGCGGCTGGCGATGCCGCTATATCGCGCGACGATACGGGCGCGCGCGAGTTGATAATCGGGCGAGACAGGTACCCGTTTTTGTGGGTATTGGCGGGCACGAGCGCGAGAATCAGTGATCCGTGAAGCCGGTAAAGGGTGGGTGCTGAAGTACTCGGGCATTTGGCTGGCGTAACGGTACTCATCCGCCAATCGTGAGAAAAATCGCGGCATGGCTTGCACGTCAAAATCAGCACGTGCGAGGGTTTCAATGCCGATCCGATCGGCTTCTTCTTCATTGCGACGGGTGAAGTTTATTTGGTTTTGCATACTGCCCGCTGTCGCGGCGTGTGCCGCTGCAATCCCGGCTTCGGGAGAGGCAATCGCGAGCATCAACGATCCCACTAAGGCGGCGACGGTCAGCGGCGAGGTTTGCGCTTGCTCCTCCATGCTTCTTGCAAGATGACGCTGGGTGACATGGGCGATTTCGTGGGCCATCACCGATGCCAATTCGCTTTCCGTTTTTGCATGGAGGAACAGCCCAGAGTGCATGGCCACGTAGCCACCGAAAAAGGCAAAGGCGTTGATTGCCTGATTATCGATTAAAATAAATCGAAAGGGTGTGCGAACATCGTTGGCATTCGCCACCAGTCGATGGCCCAAGCCATTAATATACTCGTTGAGCAGAGGATCGCTGATGATGGGCTTGCTGGCTCTTAGCATCCGCATGTAGGCATCACCAAACTCTTTCTCTTTGGCAACCGATAAGGTACTGACGGCGGCGGTACCGATATCAGGTAAGTCACTTTGATATGACTCAACACGTGCCGACACAGGTGCGCTCGCTAAAACCCCCGCTAGTGCATAACAGAGCAGGCGGCGAGCGTTGTTGCCTTTGTGAGAGCCAAGTGCGCGAGATGACATAAGTATGATGACCTTTAAATGCAGGGTGTACTTAGGTACAGACCGATAAAACCCGTTAGGGTTTCGTTGGCGTTCTATCTAATGTCCATTACAATACTGACGATAATACCGACCGGTGAGCCAGAATGGAATCTCAAACACTTGATTTGCGAGAACATGTTTGTCCAATGGCGCTATTGCTGGCAAAGCGCGCCGCCGCGTTATTGCAGTCAGGTGAGCAATTGGTGATTTTACTCGGTGATCAAGGGGCGAAAGACGATATCCCCAAGTATTTTAAACGCGAAGGCTTCAGCATGAGGTGGTTAGACACGCCAGCTTCGCGGCTACTCATCACAAAGAAATAGCGGGCTTTTTATGTTTGATATGTTACATCGCTGGTATCGGCGACGTTTTTCTGACCCACATGCCGTGAGCCTGGTGGCGATCCTTCTTTTTGGTTTTATTACCATCTACTTTTTTGGCAATTTGCTCGCCCCATTATTGGTCGCGATCGTGATGGCCTATCTACTTGATTGGCCGGTAAATCGTCTCTGCCGGCTGGGTTTGCCCCGCATTTTGTCAGTGCTGGTGGTACTGACTGTGTTTGTCAGCTTAACCTTGATGGCGTTATTCGGGTTGGTGCCGACCATATGGAACCAGGGGGTCAGCTTGGTGGCCGATGTGCCAAATATGTTTAATAACATGCAAGCACTGATGCTGAGTTTGCCAGAACGCTACCCAGAGCTGATCAATCCCCATATGGTCAATACCTTTGTCGATACCTTGCAAAATAAAGTGCTCAACCTTGGCGAAACATTGGTAAAAGGTTCATTGGCGTCTTTGGTGAACTTAGTCGCGGTGGCGGTATACCTGATTTTAGTGCCCCTGCTGGTGTTCTTTTTGCTCAAGGACAAAGTACAAATGTTGGCGATGTTCAAAGGCTTGTTACCACGCAACCGTCGTCTTGCCTCTCGAGTCGGCCATGAGATGAATCAGCAGATCTCCAACTACATCCGGGGCAAAGTGACTGAAATCATTATCGTCGGGGTGACCAGTTATTTGACCTTTAGCCTGTTAGACCTTCGCTATGCGGTCCTACTCAGTGTGGCGACGGGCTTCTCTGTCTTGGTGCCTTATATTGGTGCGGCGATTGTCACCGTCCCGATAGCCATTGTTGCCTTGTTCCAGTGGGGGCTTGAGCCTGGTTTTTGGTATGTAATGATCGCCTATGGCGTTATCCAAGCGCTAGATGGCAATGTGCTCGTCCCCGTACTTTTTTCAGAAGCGGTGAATTTACATCCAGTCGCCATCATAATAGCCGTACTGGTTTTCGGTGGACTCTGGGGCTTTTGGGGGGTATTTTTTGCTATTCCATTGGCGACCTTAGTGAAAGCGGTGTGGCAAGCGCTGCCAGTGATTGAGCTGGATGACGATCCCAAGACAGATATTGAGTGATCCATCTTGTTTTCACGCCCCTAATAAAAGGGGCTGAGCGGCAGGTAAACATCGACACGTCGTGATCAGTTTGGCCCACAGAAGTAGTAATGAAAACAGGGTTGGCATGGCACAACACAGGCAAGAACAAACGCAAGTAGAAAAGTTTCGCGTCGCGGTGATAGGTGGCGGTGTTGCGGGAACCACAGCGGCAATGCGCTTGGTTGAGCGTGGGGTGGACACCCAGGTGTTTGAGGCGGGCACCGGCTTGGTGAGTGGGCCGCCAATTTGCCATCTGCACGCGGGCGGCAATTTGTATCGTGAAATTTCACTCGATCAATGCCTGACCTTACTCGAACAGTCGGTGGCCACGGTGCGCATGTATCCGCATTCGGTCAATCGTCGACCGACTGTCCTCGCCGTTCCTCAGCAAGACCCAGGTTCATTAGACAGTGTGATTGCACGTTTAGAAACCCTGCGTGAGCGTTATGCGCAATTGGTTGAGATCGATAGCGATAATAAAGTCATGGGTGAGCCGAGCGATTATTTCCGTTTGTATCAGCAAGAGGAACTGGAAGCATTGCGCGCTCAAGACTATCACAGCGTGATCGATGCTGCCGATCGATGGATGTGGCCCGTGGCGCAATCGCTCGATTTAAGTGCAATGAAATACCCTCTGGTCCTGGTGCAAGAATACGGGCTTAGCGTGTTTCGCTTGGCGGCGGAAGCGCAATTGACCCTTGCCGACGCGCCTCATTGTCAGCTTAATTTCAATCACAAAGTGATGGATACTCAGCCCATCTCGTCAGGGTGGCGGGTAACCTATCAAGACCAGTCAGGGCAGATACAGACCACCGACGTTGACTATCTTATCAATGCGGCCGGATTCCGCACGGGGACAATCGATGATATGGCCGGGTTTGGTCGCGAGCGTTTGGTCGAATACAAAGCCGCGTATATCGCGCATTGGACACGGACTGAGTATCAGTGGCCGGAAATCATTGTCCACGGTCAACGGGGCACCCCACAGGGAATGGCGCAGTTGACTCCTTACCCGGATGGTTTTTTCCAGCTGCACGGTATGACTCAAGACGTCACCTTGTTTGAGCGTGGTTTAGTGAAAAGCTCTGCGGAGTCGGCGCAACCGACTGTCGATGCACGTTATGTGAAAAACATCGATAAAGGCTGGGACTGGCAAGAAGTGTGTGAACGCACTGATCGTGCGATTGACCATTTTGGCCAGTGGTTACCGGCATTTAAACAGGCCGAAGTAGGTGGCAAACCCTTGTGTGGTGCGCAGCAAATCCCCGGGGATGATCCTTCGTTACGTGCCTCGGATGTGTCGTTTGATGGTGAACGTTATGCGCGTTTGGAAATTGTCAAAGCATCGTCGGCGCTGACGGCCATCAATAAAGTACTGACGCAATTTGAAGATTCAGGTTGGATATCTCCTACCTCTTATCAGCCATTGTCTCGCCCCAACACCGCGAAGATAATCGATACCGCTTGCGAGCTTGCGACACGCCGCGGATACCCTGAGGCGTTGGCAAAGCCTGTCGGCTAATCATACAAAAAAGCGCACGGTGTACGTGCGCTTTTAGTCAGCAGCATGTAGGCTGCTTTGTCGCCAAAGCTAACGTGTCGCCAAAGCCAACGTGGACTGACGTTACGCTTGGTTTAAGTAATCAAGCACCACTTGGTGGTGATCCTTGGTTTTAAACTTATTGAACACATGTTCTATCTTACCGTCTTTGCCAACCAAAAAGCTTAGACGATGAATCCCATCGTATTCTTTGCCCATGAATTTTTTCGGTCCCCAGACTCCGAACGCATCGGCGACGGCATGATCTTCATCGCTCAACAGCGTGAAGTTAAGTGCGTCGCGTTCAACAAAACGGGCCAGTTTTTTCACCGGATCTGGACTTATGCCAAGCACCACGGTGTCAAGTGCATCCAACTCGGCTTTCGTATCGCGTAGCGAGCAGGCCTGCGTTGTACAACCCGGTGTCATCGCCTTTGGGTAGAAATAAACCAGAACACGTTTGTCACCTTTGAATTGGCTAAGCGTGACGGTGTCGCCATTTTGATCTTGCAGTGAAAAATCGGGCGCTTGTGCGCCTTCGGTGATTGTTTGCATGCGCTGCGTTTCCTTTTTGTCGGTAAACCGAATTCACGATGATAGAGGGTGTTCGCGATTACGCAAGTTTTTGATAATAGGATCACTGACTTGACAGGATTTGACTGCCCATTGACGCAGACTCACCCCTTCCTCGATTATAACGATAAGACACATTGTCTATCGATGAAAAAATGTCGATTAAGACATGCCTAGACGCAGGGTTATTCTTGTGTTTGCCCAGCGCCAAAAGTAACATTGCAAGCATCACTAATAAGGGAGACGAACATGGTTTCTGGAAGCATTGTGGCGCTCGTCACACCAATGGATGCACACGGCGAAGTTGATTACGTTAGCCTGGAAAAACTGGTCGAGTTTCATATCCAATCGGGCACTGATGCGATTGTCGCAGTGGGCACGACGGGTGAGTCGTCGACAGTAACCGTGGATGAGCACATTAAAGTTGTGCTGAAAACCTTGGAATTTGCTAACGGGCGTATTCCGGTTATTGCGGGAACTGGCGCCAATGCCACCCATGAAGCAATCACTTTCAGCAAAATGTTTGCTGGCTCAGGTGTGGCCGCCTGCCTAAGCGTGACCCCTTATTATAATAAACCAACCCAGGAAGGTTTGTTCCAGCATTACAAAGCCATTGCTGAAGCCACGGACCTGCCACAGATTTTATATAATGTTCCCGGGCGTACCGCGGTCGATATTCAGCCTGAGACAGTAGCGCGACTGGCGGCATTCGACAACATCATTGGTCTGAAAGATGCCACCGCTGATGTAAGCCGAGTGGCGATTCATCGGGAACTTTGTGGCGACGATTTCCTCTTATTCAGTGGCGATGATTTAACGGGCTTGGATTTTGTCTTGGCCGGGGGGCACGGCGTTATCTCTGTGACCAATAATGTGGCGGCTGCGCAAATGGCTAAAATGATCAAACTGGCGCGCGCAGGTGAAGCAGAGCAAGCGCATGCCATTAACGAAACCTTGATCCCCCTACATCGTCACCTGTTTGACGAAGCCAATCCGATCCCTGTGAAGTGGGCAGTCCGTGAGATGGGCTTGATTGCGGATGGGCACCTTCGTCTGCCATTAACTGAGTTAAGCGAGCACTTGCGTCCAGATGTTCGTGAGGCACTGCGTGTCGCAGGTGCTGTTTAAGCCGTTGGAGTGTCAATGAAACCAGTATTTAAGCTCGGCCTATGTGCCATCATGGCCACCAGTGTGGTGGCCTGCAGTGGTGGCGTCGAGCAGCGCCGTCAAGCCAAAGATGACTTTGACTATTTGCAAACAACCCCGTTGTCGCCATGGCAAACCTTGCCGGATCAAGCGCCGTATTTTTCCACCAATTATCAGATCCCGACACAAGATTTTAATGGTGAAGTCGGTCAGAACGTTGATATTCGTCCGCCGCGCCAAGTGCTGGATCTGATCCCGGGCGCACGGATACAACGTGATAGCCGTGGCGTCACCCTTGCCGTTGCCAATGAAAAGCAACTCGATAAAGTATGGCAAACGGTAGAGCGTTTGGTCAGCGAGCAGACCATCCCAGTGTCGTCGCAAACGGCAGACCAAGTAGAAACCGGTTGGATTGCTTGGGAAAAAGAAGACAGCGCCCATCAAGCACGCTTCCGTTTATCGCGCCTTGAGCAAGGTCGCCGCTTTGCGTTAGGGGTTAATATGATTGACTCGCGTGCGAAAGCCAGCGATGAACCGCTCACCCCTGCGTTGCGTGAGCGCTACAACACCCTGATGACTAACCTTATCACGGTGAGTCACGATGCGGCATTGCGTGCCGAAGCGCGCCGTTTGGCGGAGCAGCGCCAGTCTGATATTCCGATTAGCTTTGGTACCGATCGCAGTGGGTTGCCGGTCATCATCGCGCGCGCCCCATATGATGTGGTTTGGGAAAAGCTGCCTGCTATCATCAAGCCTTTAGGGTTCACGGTAGAAAGTCGTAACCAGTCGCAAGGCACGGTGAAAACCCGTCACGTCGCGCCAAATGATGAGCGTTGGCAATCCCTTGGTGTTGATCCGATTTCGTTCCCGGACAACAGCTATACCTTGTTGCTGGGCGATCTAGGCAACCGCACGTCACTTAACGTGACCAACAGCGATGGTAAGCCTGTCGATGAGGCGACGTTAGAAGCGCTGAGCCCAGCGCTCAAAGCGGTCATTGCCCAAGTGAACCAAGCATCAGAGTAATTTTATAGGGACGCGGTGAGCGTCCCTTACTTTTAGCGCCTAATGGAGAGTATAGGTAATGGAAAAACGTGCTGAGTTGTATCGCGGTAAGGCAAAATCTGTCTATGCCACAGATGATGAGCACCGCTTTGTTCTGCACTTTCGCAATGACACGTCGGCTTTTGATGGCGAGCGTGTTGAGCAGCTTGAGCGAAAAGGCGAAGTGAATAACAAATTTAATCACTTCATCATGCAAAAGCTTGAGCAGGCGGGCATCCCCACCCAAATGGACCAATTGTTGTCCGATACCGAGTGTGTGGTGAAAAAGCTAGATATGATCCCTGTAGAGTGTGTGGTGCGCAATATTGCAGCCGGTTCACTTTGCCGTCGCCTTGGCGTCGAGGAAGGGACGGCACTGACGCCACCCACCTTTGAGTTGTTTTTAAAAAACGACGCGCTACACGATCCCATGGTCAATGAACCCTTGTGTGAGTCTTTGGGCTACGCCACGCAAGCGCAATTGGCGACGATGAAATCACTGACCTACAAGGTGAACGATGTCCTCAAAGCGCTGTTTGCGGAAGGAGAGCTGTTGTTGGTCGATTATAAACTTGAGTTTGGTGTTGATCATCAAGGTAATATTGTTCTGGGTGACGAGTTTAGTCCTGACGGTTGCCGATTGTGGGATGCCAATACCCGAGAAAAACTGGATAAAGACCGTTTCCGTCAAGGCCTAGGTGGTGTTGTGGATGCTTACATCGAGGTGGCAAAGCGTATCGGCCTTACCTTGTAATTTTTGGTTTTAAAAAGCAAACGTTTGCTTTTTGCGCGCGAAAAATAGCGCCATCAATATGGCGCTATTTATTCTTTATGCTCGTCTGATTGCGCTTGATCATTCCCCGCATCGCTTTCTTTGGATGACGACTGTTTATCCGGCTTCTCTTTGTACTTAAGGCCAAACTTTGCGTTGGCGGTGTACTTGAGTGCCATGATATTACTGACCACCACGGCAACCACGATGGCAATAATGACATAAGGGTTGGTTAGCCATTCCATTGTTCCACCTCGCAGAGATTGGTGACGTAGGTTGAATATATCCAATCCAATTGGTCAAGAATAGTACGTTTACCACAAATAGGGGCATTGCCGATCGCGTTGGCAAGCATGTCTTGGCTAAATGCTGACAAAAGGGTGGCGCTGGTGGCGATATGGCTGATATGCCAAGGCTCCCTCGCAACACCGCCCTTATCCTCGGCATAAGGAAGGAAGAACCCCCATTGCGGGGCGTGGGTTTTAAGCCACTGAGAAAACGCGGCCTGAGGGCCATCATCATATTCCGGTGGGGTGAGCGCCAACCTTTGATGTGGAGCCAGTGCACGCTTGTCATACACGTCTAAATCTGTTCCCCAATGATGGCGGCTTGCCCCAGGCAAAGCTGACCAACGCAATATTGCCTTGACGCGCGCATCATCAGACAGTTGCGTGATATCCAGTGGCTGGCTGTCGGCATCTAGCACCGGTTTTTCGCCATTAAATTTACCATTCCAGATAGCCAACTGACGGGCAAACGAGCGATAGCCGCTGGCGACCATTAGGGTAAAGCCCGCTTGTGATGCCGCCTGTTGTAAGGCGGCAAAATCAGCCAGTACAGCCTGATGCAAGCATGGTGCATTAGGTTGGTTGTTGATCGGTGCGAGCACTGAGCCGTCTTGGCCAGTGAGCTGTGCGGACGTTGGGGTCAAGGGAGTGCTTTCTCCAACACCTTTTGATACATGTCCGTCAGCTTTTCTAAATCCGGGATACTGACACATTCATTCACCTTGTGGATAGTGGCATTCACCGGGCCCAGCTCAATCACTTGCGCACCCATTTGCGCAATAAAACGTCCGTCGGAGGTGCCGCCAGTGGTCAGCAGTTCCGGTGTTTGATGATTCACCTCTTCCACCGCCGCCACCACCGCGTCCAGCAACGTACCTTTATCGGTTAAGAAAGGGTCACCACTGTGCGTCCACTCAAGGGTATAGTCGAGCCCATGGGCGTCTAAAATAGAGTAAACCCGCTTTTTGATGGTTTCACTGTCCAGCTCGGTGCTGAAGCGGAAGTTAAACTGCGCATGGCATTCCCCTGGGATGACATTGGCCGCGCCTGTGCCAGCCTCGATATTGGGGATTTGGAAGCTTGTGGGGGGGAAAAACGCATTGCCTTTGTCCCAGAGTGTTTGCGCAAGCTCGGTGAGCGCTGGCATCGCCTGATGCACTGGGTTGTTGGCAAGATGCGGATAGGCGACATGGCCTTGTGTCCCTTTGACGTAGAGATCCCCGGTGATTGACCCGCGACGGCCGTTTTTCACCACATCACCGACATGGTGTGTGCTAGACGGTTCGCCAACAATACACATATCGATCTTCTCGCCGCGCGACATTAGGGTATCGACGACGCGGGTAGTGCCGTTAATAAACGGGCCTTCTTCATCTGAGGTGATTAAAAACGCGAGAGAGCCAGAGTGGTCAGGGTGCTGGGCAATAAAACGCTCAACCGCGACAACCATGGCGGCCAATGAGCCTTTCATATCCGCGGCGCCACGTCCATGGAGGTGATCGTCAATCACTGTCGCTTCAAACGGCGGTGTATGCCATTGTTCGCGCGGCCCTGAGGGAACCACGTCAGTGTGGCCGGCAAAAGCAAACAGAGGGCCTTCCGTCCCCCGCCTGGCCCAAAGGTTAGTGGTATCTTCAAACACCATGGTCTCAATGGTGAAGCCCAAGGCTTCTAACCGCGCAATCATTTGATCTTGGCAGCCGGCATCTTCCGGCGTGACCGATTCTCGGTTTATCAGATCTTTCGCTAAAGCCAGCGTGGCAGAGTCAGTCATCGGGGTTTCCTTACAACAAAAATGAATCGACTATCACATTACGCGAAAATATCAGCGTATTGGTTCTCTTTAAAGCCGAGGTAATAGCTACCTTTGTGTACGAGCAATGGGCGTTTAATGATCGCTGGGTTGTCGAGCATGATTGCGATAGCGCTGGCTTGGTCTAAATGGGCTTTTTGCTCATCGCTTAGTTGGCGGTAGGTGGTGCCACGTTTGTTGATTAACGCTTCCCAGCCCAGTTCGGCAACGAAAGTTTGCAGCATTTGTGCGTCTAAGCCATCTTTCCGGTAGTCGTGATATTGGTAGTCGATACCTTGGTTATCCAACCACTTTAGGGCTTTTTTTAGGGTGTCGCAGTTTTTAATCCCAAATACAGTTGTCATGGTCTTATCGTGATTGTTGGCAAAGGTTTAAGAGTGACACCACTGGTTAATGAACGCAATACTTGGCGCGGCAGGGATGTACGCCATGTGATGGCGCAAAACCGTGTGAAATGCGTGGGTAAATGCGCCTGCAGCACGTCGATTTGATGGCGTTTTGATCAAACGCAAAACCTCTTAGCAGGCGCCATGAATAATGGGATCATTCGTAATTGTTGGAGGTTCGTATGGAACTCAACCCGGTATTCGCTCGGCGCTTGTATCTCGCCGCACTGGTAGAAGAGATGGAGCGCCCAAATGTTCCGCGTTTGATTGAGGCAACAGGCTGGCCGCGTCGCACTATCCAGGATGTGCTCAAATCTTTGTCAGGGCTAGGCATTGATATGACATTTATCCAAGATGGCAAGCGCCACAACGATGGTTATTACCAGCTAAAAGACTGGGGCCCGTTTCGTCGCGATTGGGTCGAGGATAAAAAGCGAGACATTCGCTCGTATATCAACTAGTGATCGCCTAAGGGACGGACCAGTTTCGCCTCGACCAGTGTGCGTCGAATGGCATCAGCACGCCGACGGTTTGCGCCAAAGTCGTAATAGCCAATACGAGAGGCAGAGCGAAGCGCGAGCTGGTTATCACTGAGTGAGACTTCAACATCATCGACAAAGCGCAGCACCCGGGTGGTGAAGCGCAAGTGTGCGTAGTTTTCTTGGGCTGAAACCACTTGAGCACCTGGCATTGAGGCAACTTTCTCAACAATGGTCGCCAAGGCAACATCGGTGTTAGCCAGCGGTAAGGGCGCTAACTGAAATGTCGCGCGCGTGTCTTCTGTTGAAACACAATTAGGGCTGTCACCACAGGCAGTGACAGGCGGTTGTTTTGCCATGGGGCCTCCTTTCGAGCAGCCGAACAGTGTAAAAAGTACAATGAGGCCGAGCAGATTTTTTCCCATTATGCCCCCACGAGCGTGTAACCAATAAACCCTATCCAGCTTACGACGAGTAAAAGCCAAGGTAAACGGCTGTGCCCTTTATCTTGTGCAGTAGGCTGCGGTGAAGAGGCAGGCTCGCTGAGTTGGTCGACAGCCGGTGTCGGTTTTTGCTGTTTTTTGCGCGCTTTGTCCTGCGCCCGCGCCTTTGCTTTTTGTTCTTTTTTGTACTGCGCAATCCCTTTCTCAATCCCTTGAGCGATCAGTTTCGTCTGAGCCTTGGTTTGTCCAGGCTTTTGCGTGGCTTTGGCAACGCGCATGGCGTCTTGTTGCGTCTCTGGCGAAATCGTTGCTTTGGCTTTTGTTTTGGCCATGAGGGCTCCATGTAACGCTAAATAAATGGCTCGTCCCTAGGATAACAAATTTTGCTTTTGCGCTTGCAGTTTTTATCGCATGTCGCCATGGTAAATGCGTGACTTCTCAATCAAAAATCTTATGGACACGTTTCATCATTTCGACGACAAAGGGTATATCAAGGCCCCCCAGATCGCCGTACTGTGCCTGCTACTGTTAAGTCGCGCATGGTGGCTACTGGCGATGGCCGGTGTCAGCCGAGAGCAGGGCAGCGAGCTGCTTGCGCTGGTTTATCCGGACACCGCTGCGTTTTATCTCAGTTTAGGGATTGGCCTGGTGCCGCTTGGGCTATTACTGTTGGTGGGGAGCTGCGACAAGGCGCCTGAATGGTTAACACAGCATTGGCACTTAGGTTATTGGTGGGTGTGGCTATTGTGGACGTGGGAAGCCTATCAAGTGGTGCATACGCTCACGATGACGGGGGGACGGTTTGATTGGTTGCTTGCCTTGCACGGGCTTTGGTTAGTGTGGGCGAGCCTTTATTGGCTGAGAAGCCAGCGCGTAAAGCGCTTTTTTTATCAGTTCACATAGACTGGGCAACGCCGGGCATAAAAAAACGCAGCACGAGGCTGCGTTTTTTCCTCACTAAGTAAACCTAATTACTTAGTAACGCGCAATACAGATGTTTCACCCACAGTGACGGCACCAGAGAGCTTAGTCAGCTCTTTGATTTCGTCCATGTTAGAGATAACAACCGGCGTTAGCGTTGATTTGGCTTTCTCTTCGAGCATGCCTAAATCAAATTCGATCACGGTATCACCGGCTTTCACCGTTTGACCTTCTTCCGCAATGCGCTTAAAGCCTTCGCCTTTCAGCTCGACAGTGTCGATGCCAAAGTGCACGAACAGCTCTACGCCGTCATCAGACTCAATTGAAAAAGCGTGGTTGGTTTCGAAAATCTTACCGATTGTGCCGTTAACTGGCGCAACCATCTTGTCGCCCGATGGTTTAATCGCAACACCATCACCGACGATTTTCTCAGCAAACACAACGTCAGGCACGTCTTCGATGTTGACGATCTCACCCGACAATGGGGCGATAATTTCAATGGCACTAGCGTCGTTGCTGTCTTCAGACACCAACTTCTTCAGTTTGTCGAACAGACCCATAGTGTTGCTCCTAAGCAGTGATTCTTTGCTGATTGTATATTAGCAAGCGGTTTTTTCCGCAATAAATTTTTCGACATAGGCCTCGATTTCTGCCGCAGTTGGCAGAGTGAGTGCTTTGTCGGCCATCGCTTTCACATCAGCAAAGTTGGCATTACGGATAATCTTCTTGATGCGAGGGATAGAGATGGCACTCATACTAAACTCATCCAAACCCATTCCCATCAATAGTAACGTTGCTTTCTCGTCACCTGCAAGCTCTCCGCACATACCCGTCCATTTACCTTCCGCATGTGAGGCATCAATCACTTGCTTGATAACCGTCAATACAGCAGGAGACAGTGGGTTATACAGGTGCGAAATCAGCTCGTTACCACGATCGACCGCCAAGGTGTACTGGGTCAAATCGTTGGTGCCAATGCTGAAGAATTCCACTTCTTTTGCGAGGTGGTGAGCGATCGCAGCCGCGGCTGGCGTCTCAACCATCACACCGATTTCCAGATCAGCGTCGAAGTCGTGACCTTCTTGGCGCAATTCTGCTTTATAGGTCTCGATCGCTTCTTTCAGCTCTCGGATTTCTTCCACAGAAATAATCATCGGGAACATCACACGGATTTTACCGTGTGCCGATGCGCGAAGAATGGCACGAAGCTGATCGCGGAGAATTTCGCGACGATCGAGGCTAATACGGACTGCACGCCAACCCAAGAATGGGTTCATTTCTTCCGGCAAGTCCATATAAGGCAGATCTTTGTCACCGCCGATATCCATGGTGCGGATGATCACTGGGTGACCATCAATCGCTTTCGCTACCGCTTTATAAGCTTGGTATTGCTCTTCTTCGGTAGGAAGCGAGTCGCGATCCATAAACAGGAATTCGGTGCGATAAAGACCGACACCTTCACCGCCGTTACGGTTCACGCCGTCACAGTCTTTGACTGTACCCACGTTACCGCACACTTCGACTTGGTGACCGTCCAGCGTGATGGCTGGCAGATCTTTAAGCTTAGCCAGTTCCGCTTTTTCGGCGATATGTTGATCGCGAATCGCTTTGAACTTGCTGAGCTCTTGGTCTGATGGGTTGATAACGATTTGGTTGTTAATCGCATCAAGCACCAGCATGTCGCCGTTTTTTACTTTGCTGGTTGCATCATTGGTGCCTACAATCGCTGGTAGCTCAAGCGAGCGCGCCATGATTGAAGAGTGTGAAGTGCGACCACCAATGTCGGTGATGAAACCAAGCACATAATTCAGGTCAACCTGTGCTGTTTCTGAAGGCGTCAGATCGTTTGCAACCAGGATCACTTCTTCGTTGATAGCGCTCAACGACACCATGTTGATGCCAAGTGCGTTTTTGACGAAGCGTGAACCGATATCACGGATATCCGCGGCACGCTCTTTCAGATAATCGTCGTCGAGTGACTCAAGCGTCACCGCTTGTTCTTCGATAACGCTGTAGATTGCGTGATCAGCGGTTGCTAGGTTTGACTTAATGAAGCTGACGATCTCTTCTTCGAGCTCTTCATCTTCAAGCAGCATGATGTGACCTTCGAAGATAGCTTCTTTCTCTTCGCCAAAGGTCTCCCTTGCTTTGTCTTTGATCGCTTCAAGTTGCGTCTTAGACTGTTCGCGAGCATCCAATACGCGCTGAATTTCTTTGTCGATTTGAGACGCAGCAATCTTATCTTTATTGATAACAACGTCTTCTTCTTGCAGCAGCAGTGCTTTACCAAAAGCAATACCAGGTGATGCCAGGATGCCTGAAATCATAGCTTTACCTTACGTTTATCCAACTTAAAACCGATAGAAAAAGAGCCGGATTACTCCAGCTCGTCCATCAGTTTTACTAGGTGATCAACGGCCTGTTGTGCTTGCGCACCTTCAGCAGAGATAGTCACCTTAGTGCCTTTGGTCAAGCCAAGGGTTTGAAGTTTAAATAGGCTTTTTGCGCTCGCGCTCTTACCGTTAGATTCAACAGTGATGTCAGCGTCGTAGCTTTTCGCTTCTTTGACGAACTGCGCCGCTGGACGAGTGTGTAGGCCGTTTTCTGCAGTAATCTCAACTTGCTTCTGATACATGATTCACCCCGTTTCTCTATTTTTTTAAATCTATGTATTAAATATAAGGTTAGCTTAACCGCTAACGGGCGACTTCGCTATCCGTTGACGCTAACCTAACCAAGAAATCGACCCGATAGCTTAATCCATGTCAATTTCGTGTCATCTTTTTGCCATTTTTGACCTTCCACTCATTAGGCGCGAGGGCTTTTATTTTGATGCGGAAAATAAAAAGGCAGACGTGTTTTACTAAAGCTTAATATAAAAATCAAACAAAAAAGGCCCAATTTGGGCCTTTGCGAATAGGGGGTTATGGAGGCTGGTTGGCTAACCTGCTGTTACTGCTCGGTTTCCAGCTCGGTGAACATCCCAGCAAACAGTGGCGAGCTGAGATAACGCTCTGCTGCACTTGGCAAAATTGTGACGATCTTCTTATTTGCGAACTCGGGAAGCTCGGCAATTTTGTTTGCCGCAACCACGGCTGCACCTGAAGAAATCCCGCCCAAGATGCCTTCTTCTTCCATCAAACGGCGAGCCATCGCAATGGCTTCGTCTGAGCTGACAGAGACCACCTGGTCAACAAGCGTGACATCCAAGTTTTTTGGCACAAAGCCCGCGCCAATACCTTGAATTTTATGAGGGGCAGGCTGCACGTCTTGGCCCGCGATCGTTTGTGCAATCACTGGTGATTCAGCAGGTTCGACCGCGACCGTGGTGATGGCTTTGCCTTTGGTGTTTTTGATATAGCGGCTAACACCGGTTAGGGTGCCACCTGTGCCAACACCGGCAACAAATACATCGATTTCACCGTCGGTGTCTTCCCAGATTTCAGGCCCTGTGGTTTTTTCATGGATCTCAGGGTTGGCGGGGTTATCAAACTGTTGCAGCATCAGGTATTTGCCTGGCTCTGCTGCCATGATTTCTTCGGCTTTGGCAATCGCCCCTTTCATGCCTTTTGGCGCTTCGGTGAGCACCAGCTTGGCGCCCATGGCTTTAAGCAGTTTACGGCGCTCAAGGCTCATTGACTCCGGCATGGTAAGGGTCAGCTTATAACCACGTGCCGCCGCGACATAGGCGAGTGCGATCCCCGTGTTACCACTGGTTGGCTCAATCAATTCGATACCGGGTTTGAGGGTGCCTTTTTTCTCTGCATCCCAGATCATATTGGCGCCGATACGGCACTTGACGCTGAAGCTTGGGTTGCGTGCTTCAACTTTGGCTAACACGTTTGGCTTCGCCACGCGGTTTAGGCGAACTAGCGGTGTGTTTCCGATGGTTTGTGTATTGTCTTCGTAAATCTTGCCCATTGTATCGTTCCTTCATGACACCGATTTTAATCACACTCCAAGCATATCTCTGCTGCTTGGTTTTGAAAGGATCGGTTGGTTATATCTTATTGTGACATTAACCAATAACTGATTGGTTAACCGAAAAAAGCCCACACCGATGATGTGAACGTTCGCGTAGACGATCACAGACTAATTGCGTCCCAATGACGCTTTGTGCTTATCCACCCACATGGCGGTCGCGCCGCATACGGCCGCAGGCATCACCAGTAGATTGAGAAAAGGGGTCATGGTAAATAGCATCACCACGGCGCCAAAGCCAAGCGATGCGCCCCGCTGTTGATTTAAGGTCTGGCGCATGGCGGGAAACGACACCTTGTGATTGTCAAACGGGTAATCACAGTATTGAATCGCCATCATCCACGCGCTAAACAAAAACCAGATCACTGGCCCCACGGTTTGTCCAACCGCGGGTATCCATAGCAGCAGTAAAAAGCCTAATGCTCTGGGGATGTAGTAAGCGAGCTTTTGCCATTCTCGTTTCATCACCCGCGGGATATCTTTAAGGATGCCAGCCAAGCCATCATCAGGCGCACGCGTTCCCGACAGCTTTGCCTCCACGTGTTCGGCCAATAGACCATTGAACGGCGCCGCTATCCAGTTGGCCAACGTGCTGAACACATAGGAGAACACGACCAAGATAGCAACCACCACCAAAGGCCAAATCAAAAAAGAGAGCCAGGACAACCACTCAGGTAAGCTGGCCATCCAATGATCGATCCAGTCACCAACTTGTGAAAGCAAATAGATGAATGCGCCGCCAAGCAGCAACACATTGATCAAAATAGGAATGATCACAAACCGGCGTAAGCCGGGGGCCATCATCAGAGAAAAGCCTTGGAACAGGTAGCCAGCACCACTTTGGGGACGGGGGCGAGCATTATTCGCCATGATATCTCCTTGAGAACAATGTAGGTCACAACAATCCGCATGCATGCGGTCGATACAAAAATAACGGTGTGCGCTATATTACGGGGGGAATCCTTGCGATGACAACGACCCAATAATGGGAAAGTTTAACGATTTGTGTGTCTTGATTCGTTAAATTCTCCCCAACTTTTGATACAGTTAACTAAGTTGACCATTAACGCATTGCGTCAGCCAACGGGCCCCGCTTATGATCACACAAACCTTTGCAAACTGGTTGGCGTTGTGACATAAGCGAATCAAAACGCTGAACATAGATAGATTTGAGAATCGATGATGCAGGAATTGCGCCTTGTACTGATTGTGTTGGGAGCACTAGCAATCGCAGCTTTGCTTTTGCATGGCCTCTGGACAAACAAGAAAGAAAAGACGACCAAGTTTGGTGAAAAGCCGTTGGGAAAACTGGATGACGACAGTGACGAACAAAAGTTTGACCAAGATGGTATTGGTGCCGTCAGAGTTGTCAGTCGCGCTAAAAGCGAGAGCGATAAGCCTGCGCGCCAAGAGCCCGCGATGAACTTTGGTGATAAACCTGATGTGGATCCCTTGTTCGCAGGGCAAACTGGCACCGTGTCTGAATCTGAACAGACCCTGTATCCTTCAATGTCTGCGACTGATGATGAGCCTTCGCTTTCAGCCGCCACTCCGCACGTAACCGGTCAAGCTCACGAAGAACCAGAGGCGCCGCAGGCACACGCTACGGTGGCCGATGATGAGCCATCAGAGCCTGCGCCAAGCGTGCATCAAGGTGATACGGAGACGGCTGAACAGGGTGAGCCGCAACCCAGTGATGAACCACCAAAGGCAGATGAGCCCGCGGATGAGACCGAAGTACTTGTGTTGCATGTGCATGCGAACAATAGCGACGTGTTCAGTGGTCTTGAGCTGATCCCGACCCTTGAGCAATATGGCCTCCGTTTTGGTGATATGGGCATTTATCACCGTCACTCTGATCTATCGGGGAGCGGAAAAGTCTTGTTCAGTGTGGCCAATATGGTCAAACCCGGCACGTTCGATGTCAGTCATAGCGAAAGCTTTGAAACGCCTGGCATTAGCTTTTTTATGACGCTGCCGTGTTACGGTGAGCCAGAGCAAAACTTTAAGCTTATGCTGCAAACGGCCCAGCAAATCGCGGATGAGTTAGGTGGATTAGTGCTGGATGACTCACGCACGATGATGACGCCATCACGATTGGATGAATATCGCGAGCGCGTTAAAGCCTTCATGGCCAAATAGCCTGCGCTAACGCGACCACGGTTTAAGCATACAGCGGGACATGGCTCCCGCTGTATGTGATTTATAGATATACTTGCCCGCAACCGACTCTGCTCAGACGACGAATCAAACATGGCTTACAGCAAACAACAACTCGATGATTTAAAGTATCAGCTCAACTATCATGCCTATCGCTACTATGTAGAAGACAGCCCAGAGCTGCCCGACGCTGAATACGACCGCCTGATGCAAACCCTATTGGCCATCGAGGCCGAGCATCCCGAATGGGTAACCAGTGACTCGCCAAGCCAACGGGTAGGGGGCGCGCCCCTGAGTGCATTTGAAACCGTGACTCACGAGCTGGCGATGCTTTCACTTGATAATGCCTTTGAACCCGCTGATTTGGATGCGTTTGAACGTCGTTTGAAAGAGCGCCTATCGCTAGACGCTGAGCAAGCGGTGACCTACACCTGTGAACCCAAGCTCGATGGCTTAGCGGTGAGCCTGATTTATGAAAACGGTGAGCTGGTGCAAGCGGCGACGCGGGGAGATGGCACTACCGGCGAGAACATCACCCACAACGTCAAAACCATTCGCAATGTTCCCCTCACGCTACAAAAAGGGGATTGGCCAACGCGGCTCGAAGTGCGCGGTGAAGTCTTCATGCCGAAAGCGGGCTTTGAGGCACTCAACGAAGCGGCATTGAAACGAGGCGATAAAACCTTTGCCAATCCGCGCAATGCGGCGGCAGGCAGCCTGCGTCAACTTGACCCCAAAATTGCCGCCAACCGACCATTGAGTTTCTATGCCTATGCGGTGGGTGTCATGTCGACCCCGTTTGGGCAAGGGCAAAGTGAGCGCTTACAAAAGCTGAAAAAATGGGGCCTAGCGCTCAGTCCGGAAGTGAAACGGGTGGAAGGGCTAGACGGCGTGAAAGCCTATTACCAAGACATTATGGCGCGTCGTGATGCGCTGCCCTACGAAATTGATGGGGTGGTGATCAAGGTTGATAGCATTACCAGCCAAGAACGATTAGGTTTTGTGGCGCGGGCACCGCGTTGGGCCATTGCTTACAAATTCCCGGCACAAGAAGAAATCACCACGCTTAACGATGTGGAATTCCAAGTGGGCCGTACCGGGGCGATTACGCCCGTCGCTAAGCTTGAGCCGGTATTTGTAGGCGGCGTGACGGTCAGTAACGCCACCTTGCACAACGGTGATGAAATCGAACGATTAGGCGTTCATATTGGTGACACCGTGGTGATCCGCCGTGCCGGTGATGTGATCCCGCAAGTGGTGGGTGTGGTGGAAAGTCGACGCCCAGAGCAGGCGAAACCGATTGTGTTTCCCCATGCGTGCCCCGTTTGTGATTCAGCGGTCACTCGCATCGAGGGAGAAGCAGTGGCACGGTGCACCGGTGGTTTGATTTGTCTGGCGCAGCGCAAAGAAGCGATCAAACACTTTGCGTCACGTAAGGCAATGGATATTGACGGTTTGGGCGATAAAATCGTCGAGCAGCTAATCGAAAAAGAGCTGATAGAAACCCCTGCTGATCTCTTTACCTTGACGCCAGGTCGGGTGACGCAGCTAGATAGAATGGGGCCAAAGTCAGCCCAAAACTTGGTTGATGCATTGGAAAAAGCCAAAGCCACCACCTTGCCACGCTTTATTTATGCCTTGGGGATTCGTGAGGTAGGCGAGGCAACTGCGCAAAATCTCGCTTTGCATTTTCACACCCTTGAGGCGTTGCGCGCGGCCGATGAAGACGCACTCATTAACGTGCCGGATGTCGGTGCGATCGTCGCGGGTCACATCGTCCGCTTCTTTGCCGAGCCGCACAACCAGAGTGTGCTAGAAGCCTTGCTGGATACTGGGATCCACTGGCCGGAAATCAGTGCGCCTTCTGAGCCAGATGCGCAACCGTTAGCCGGTAAAACCATTGTCCTGACTGGCACCTTATCGCAAATGTCTCGCAGTGATGCCAAAGCGGCGCTACAGGCGTTGGGCGCAAAAGTAACCGGCAGTGTCTCGGCAAAAACCGACATGTTAGTGGCGGGAGAGGCGGCAGGCTCCAAACTGACCAAAGCGCAAGATTTGGGCGTTACTGTGCTCGATGAAGATCAGATGATTGCCATGCTCAATCAGTAGCTTGTACCCATCACGCTGTGCGCTTCGCCGTGTAAGCGAATAACCGCGCACAGGTGCAATAGTTTACATGGCCATGTACCGTGTCTGGGCATGGCCTGATTGTGGAATTTACCTGTACTGGTAAACTAACCGTTACATATTATTCTCAGCACTGGGATAGGGATCCTAATGACGATTAAAACCCGCTTTGCCCCCAGCCCAACCGGCTTTTTGCATGTTGGTGGCGCGCGTACAGCACTTTATTCTTGGCTTGCAGCACGCAGCCAAGGTGGTCAATTTGTATTGCGTATTGAAGATACAGATATTGAACGTTCAACCCAAGAAGCGATTGATGCCATTTTAGAAGGCATGGAATGGCTGGGCCTTAATTGGGATGAAGGGCCGTACTACCAAACGAAACGCTTTGACCGCTACAACGCGCTAGTCGATCAGCTGTTGGCAGAAGACAAAGCCTACAAGTGTTATGCCCCCAAAGAGCTGCTAGAAGAGATTCGCGAAGAGCAGAAAGCGAATGGCCTAAAAGCACGTTATGATGCCAATCACCCCAAGGTGATAGCGGCCAACAGCCAAGCAAACGCTGACGACCCACACGTCATTCGTTTCCGTAACCCCAAAGAGGGCAAGGTGGTGTTTGACGATAAGATCCGCGGTCGGATTGAAATCGCCAACAGCGAACTGGATGATTTGATCATCCGCCGCACTGACGGTAGCCCAACCTACAACTTCTGTGTGGTGGTTGATGATTGGGATATGGGGATCACCCAAGTTGTGCGTGGGGAAGACCACATTAACAACACCCCGCGTCAAATCAATATTTATGAAGCCTTGGGTGCGCCTGTGCCTGAGTTTGCTCACTGCTCGATGATCCTTGGCGACGATGGTGCCAAGCTGTCTAAGCGTCATGGTGCGGTGAGTGTGATGCAATATCGCGATCAAGGTTTCTTGCCACAAGCACTGCGTAACTACTTAGTGCGCTTGGGCTGGTCTCACGGCGACCAAGAAATCTTCTCGATGGAAGAAATGATTGATTTCTTCTCCCTAGAGGCGATCAGTAAATCAGCCTCTGCCTTCAATACGGAGAAGTTGCGTTGGCTGAACAACCATTACATCAAAAACGGTGATCCAGCTGAGGTCGCGTCACACTTGCAATGGCACCTGGATCAGCAAGGCATTGATGCCTCGACAGGACCTGCTTTGACCCAGGTTATCCAGCTGGTGGGTGAGCGTTGTGACACCCTGGTTGAGCTGGCCGAGCAAAGCCGTTATTTCTATCAAGACTTTGATGAGATTGAGGCAACCGCCGCCAAGAAACACCTTCGCCCAGTGGCGCTTGAACCACTGCAAGTGGCAAAAGGCAAGATTGAAGCGCTGGACGAGTGGACGATTGATGCTCTGAAAGCGGTGATTGCGGATACCTGTGCAGAGCTAGACGTGGGCATGGGCAAAGTCGGGATGCCATTGCGTGTTGCGGTTACAGGCGGCGGTCAATCTCCGTCGGTGGATGCGGTGATGCACCTGATTGGTAAAGACCGTGTGGTGGCGCGTATCGATCAAGCTATCAAAGTGGTTGAAGCTCGAGCCGCACAAAGCTAAAAAGTTGCGACACCGCGGCACAATCAAAAAAGGGCGCTGCGGCGCCCTTTTTTAGTTTGTCATCGCCTGTCTTAATGTGACTCTTCTTCCATCTGCGCACTATCAACAATGTGGTTCTCGCCCATTTTTCGCGGTAGGACAAGATTGAGCACGATGGCCACTAAACCACACAAGCTGATGCCTTGTAAGCTGAAATCACCAATGCCGAAGGCCATCCCGCCAATCCCAAAGACCAAGGTGACGCCGACAATCGCGAGGTTGCGCGAGTCGTGGAGATCAACTTGATTGCGAATCAAGGTATTGAGGCCCACGGTGGCGATAGAACCAAACAGTAGGATCATGATACCGCCCATCACCGGCAAAGGAATGGTTAATAGCAGTGCCCCCAGTTTACCCACAAAGGCGAGCACGATGGCAGTGATCGCCGCGTAGGTCATAATCTTAGGATTAAATGCTTTGGTAAGCATCACCGCCCCGGTGACCTCACTGTAGGTGGTATTGGGCGGGGCTCCAAACATTGATGCGGCGATAGTGGCCGCGCCGTCACCTGCCATGGTGCGATGAAGGCCAGGCTTTTTAAGGTAGTCTTTGCGAGTGACGTTGGAAATGGCCAGCATATCGCCCACATGCTCCACCGCGGGCGCTATCGCCACGGGGATCATAAATAAAATGGCGTTAATGTTAAATTCTGGCAAGGTAAAGGCGGGCATCATCAACCAGCTGGCATTTGTCACCTGAGTAAAGTCGACAATCCCCATCACTAGGCTCGCCACATAGCCAATTGCAATGCCAGCCATAATCGGAACCAGCTTGAAAAAGCCTTTGGCGAAGACGCTGACCGCGATGGTGGTCAGTAATGAAAGCAGGGAAATCCAGATAGCGATATCACCGGCGATGAGTTGCTCACTGCCGTCGCCACTTTTACCCAGCGCCATATTGACGGCGGTGGGGGCTAGACCAAGTCCAATCACCATAATCACAGGGCCAACCACCACGGGTGGAAGTAGCTTGTGAATAATGTCGACACCTTTGAGGCGAATGATGCCTCCCATAATGAGGTAGATAACCCCGGCGGCCATCAGTCCACCCATGGTGGCAGGAATACCGAAATTGTTAACGCCGTACAGAATGGGGGCAATGAAGGCAAACGAAGAGGCGAGAAAAATAGGAACAGAGCGGCGGGTAATAACTTGAAAGATTAGCGTACCTATCCCGGCCCCGAAGAGGGCGACGTTGGGGTCAAGCCCGGTTAACAGCGGCACCAACACCAAGGCTCCAAATGCGACGAACAGCATTTGTGCCCCTTGTAAAACTTGCATCATGATCTCACCTCCAAAAAAAATCGCGCAATGCTAGCACAAAGCGTTTCTGTGATTCCTGTCATGTTTTTAAATGTGAGACCGGTAGCAAATAAATGATGTAACGGATTTCATTGGCAAGGGGTAATTGTGAAATACGCCTTTTTGCAGAGACGACTATCACTTTATCGCGTTTGCCCTATCTTTTTTACAAATGAGGATTGCTGAACCTAGAGCTGTCAGCTTATGATCGCTCCACGCCCATTTATCCATGTGGAAAGACTATGAATCGATTTGTGTTGGCCTTAATTGCCTGTCTATGGTTGCCCAGTGCGCTGGCAAACGATCTTTATCACGCCAGCATTCCGCTCGAGAATGGCGCGCAAACCTCGCAACAAGCAGCCAAAAAACAAGGGTTAAGCGCGGTACTGACCAAGGTATCCGGTCAGCGGAATCTGTCCGACAATCCGGCAGTTAAACAAGCGCTACAAGAGGTAGATAGCTTGATTACCCAGCTTGGGTACGGCGAGAGTGATACGGCAGGTGGGGCACCGACGCGTACGTTAGAAGTTGGGTTTGACAGTCAACAAGTACGGGAAATATTGCGTCAAGCGGGGCTACCTTTGTGGGGAAGCCCACGCCCGTCGGTACTGGTGTGGCTGGTGGATGACCGAGGCCTTGAGCGACAAATTATTTGGGAGCAAAGTGAGCGTCCCGTGATTGATAAGCTGCGTCAAGCGGCGGCATTGCGTGGGTTGCCTGTTCTGATCCCTGTGGGCGATTTTGATGATCTGATGGCGATTTCGAGCAGTGATTTGTGGGGCGGGTTTATTCAGCCCGTTGAACAGGCCAGTGAGCGTTACCAGCCAGACGGTATCGTGATTGCCAAACTGACCGACCAAGGCATTCGTTGGCAGCTTTTCCCTGAAGCAAACCAAATGCAAACCAATCAAACCCGTGGTCAGGCGCGTGACGCAGCCGCAATGATTCATTCACTTGCTGATTATTACGCGCAGCAAACCGGTGTGATCCTCGATCAAAACGATGACAGTGCGTCTGTCGTGATCGCGGTCGGTGGTATTAATAACGGCAATGATTATGTCGCACTCGAGAAAACACTGGCAAACTTAAATGCGGTACAAGGTGTACATTTACGCAAGCTTAATGATGACACCCTGGTATTCGATGCGCAGTTGGCCGCGTCACAGCAAGCACTGATTAAAGAGCTAACTGCCAACCGAGAAGTGCGTTTAATGACTTCTCAGGAGCAAGAGGCTTATACGGCGAACACATCGCCAACTGCCAGCGATGCGCAACATACCACACAGCCGGCTGTTGAGCTGGAACAAGGTGAGAAGGCGGGCGAACAGGGGGAGAGCGATAGCACACAAACGCTTGTTCCCGACCCACAACCGTCGGCGGAAAAGCGTCTGTGGTTTGTTTGGCAGCCGTAACGGTGCAGTGACAACCCAATTTAAAAAAGGCTAGCCAACACGGCTAGCCTTTTTGATGGGCAGATGAGGCGTTTACGCTCTGTACGCGTCAGTGACTACCAGTTGGCAGGACTAAACTGTTGACCGGCGAGGGCAGCTTCTACCATCAGTCCTCCCTTTGCATGGGTAAAGACAGTCAGGCCATTGACGTAATAAGCTTTCGACTGACGGTTACTGGCGGAGGCTGAGGTGCCAGAGGTACCAGTTTGCGCCGATGCCCCCTCGGTCAATGCGGTGGCAGACGCTTGCGCGCCGAGCTCCACTTGTCCTTGCATAAAGCGGTCATACGCTGTTTTGTCTTTAAAGAAAACAATTTCACTGAACGCTTGACCACCAAAGGTCAGCCCGACCGATACCTGTTTGAGCTCCGCGGCACTCACTGGGGAGCCTTGACGATAAACGACGCCCTTACCATAGGCACCGCCTACCCAAAAACCCCCTTTGCCGACAGAAGGGAAGACGGCATAGCCGTAGGCGTTATCAAAAAAGGGTTGTGTTTGTGGGTACTGCTTAAATTGTTCGCGCGCGAGGTTGGCTTGACGAACCTGATCTTGCTGCGAGCTAGCCGCACAACCGGTTAATGCCGTCAATGCGACAATGACCAACGCTAACCAGCGATGAGAAAGACGTAACATGTTTGATCTCCTTATAGCGTCAATGAAAATGACCAAAAGCGCAATCAGATTACGTCAGTTTCTCGCGGATAATGTCAGAGGTTTGTCGATATTTTCGCTTGCCGGCTGGGATCGCGACGCCACGCAATGAAACCGATACACCCGCTTATCAGTATCCAAAGCCATAGCGGGGCATTGCCCCATTGGCGGTAAGGCGTTTCCCCTCGGGTGCGGGTGACTCGCGTGGTGAGCACCTGGGTTTCAAATTGCGGCAAGGTAGTTTGAATCTGGCCGAGCTCGTCCATCAAGGCTGTCACACCGTTATTGGTCGCGCGTATCACTGGCAAGCCAAACTCGAGTGCGCGCATGCGTGCAATTTCAAGGTGTTGCCAAGGGCCAATCGAGCGACCAAACCATGCGTCATTCGACAGTGTAATGATGGCATCACTGTCGGCATTCAAGTTGTCGCGGATCTGCGCGGGAAAGGCAATTTCATAGCAAAGCGCGGTGATATAGTCCCAGCCGTTGGCGGGCAGGGCAGGTTGAACCGGCTCGCCCGGTGAAAATGACGACATCGGCAGGTTAAACAGCGGGGCGAGCGGGCGTAATAATGCCTCAAATGGCACAAACTCGCCAAATGGTAGCAAATGATGTTTGCTGTACTGGGTGGGGGCCGGATAGCGATACTTGGGGGTCCCTGCACCCAGTGCCAGTACATTGTTAAAATACGCGCCCTGTTCATTTTGGTCGAGCGCGCCTGTGATCACCGTGGTTTGGTTATGCTTGGCGGCTTGATCAAGCTGAGAGAAAAAGCGGGGCAGTTCGCGCTCCAGGGCCGGGACGGCGGCTTCTGGCCAAATAATGACATCACTGTCCCAATGCTGGCGGGTTAAATCTAGGTACTTCATCAGCGTTGGCCAGCGCTGATCGGGACGCCATTTCAGCGCTTGCGGCACATTGCCTTGAATTAACGAAATCTGCTGCTGTTGGTCGGTTTTTGTGACCCATTGAATCGTACCGAGGCCATAGCTAACCGCGATAAGCCCTAACCCGGCGGCGACGGCACCATAGCGTGCTTGTCCTTGCCACTGGCCCCAGCGAGGTGTGATGAGCGCGAGTAGGCCAGTCAGTATAGCCAAGACAAGCGTGATCCCCTGCACGCCGAGCACAGGGGCAATGCCAGCCAGTGGACTGTCGATTTGGCTGTAGCCAGGCCAAAGCCAAGGAAAGCCGGTAAATACCCAGCCTCTAAGCCAATCAATCACAAGCCATAAGGCGGGTGCGAGGATTAACCACTTAATACCCGGCTGGCGACTGGGCAGTTTGTTGACCAATGCGCCGAACAATGCCGGATAGAGGGAGAGATAGGCAATCAGCAGGCCCATTAATGACAAGCCAGCAATGGCCGGCATGCCACCAAAATGGTCAATGCTCACGTAAACCCAGCTAACGCCGGTAGTAAATTGGCCCAGCCCCCAGCAAAATCCCAACCACGCACTGCGCTTGGGCGAGGCGTTTTGTAGCAGGGTGAATAAGCCCCACAAGGCAACCAGCATCAATGGCCAGTACGAGAAGGGAGAAAAGGCGAGGGTGGCGCTGGCACCAAAAGCGGCAGCCAGTAATGACTGCCCGCTTTGGCGTAAACGGTTAGGCGTTTTCACTGTTTGTTTCGCTACTGTCTGGGACGGTGACTTGTAGCTGAATGATACGACGACTATCGGCGGCCGTCACTTTAAAGTGATAATCACCAATATCGACTTCTTCACCGCGATCAGGGAGATGGCCAAAGCTGGTCATTACCAGACCACCGATGGTATCGACCACATCGTCTTGGAACTGAGCGCCAAAGTGTTCATTAAAGTCTTCCAAGGTCGTCAGGGCTTTGACCGAGAACGTATGACGGCTGAGCTGGCGGATTTCCTGCTCCTCTTCGTCGTCGTACTCGTCTTCGATTTCACCGACGATCTCTTCTAAGATATCTTCAATGGTCACTACCCCTGACACGCCCCCGAACTCGTCAATGACAATCGCCATGTGGTAGCGCTCTTCTTGGAACTCTTTGAGTAGGCGGTCAACCCGTTTACTCTCAGGTACCACCACAACAGGGCGTAACACTTTTTCGATGTCAAAGTCTTCGGCATCTGGGCGCAGGTAGCGCAACAAATCTTTCGCAAGCAAAATGCCTTCAACATGGTCTTTGTCATCACTGATCACAGGATAACGAGAGTGTTGGGCATCAATAATAATATTAATGATCGCTTCCAATGACTGCGATCGTTCAACGATTACCATCTGCGAGCGGGGTATCATGATATCTCTCACACGCATGTCAGAGATTTGCATCACACCTTCCAGCATGTCCCGTGTGTCGTGATCGATCAGGGCGTTTTGCTCTGAGTCTCGGAACACGTCCACCAGCTCTTGTCTGTCTTTTGGATCAGCTTGGAAAAACTGACCCAGCCGCTCGAAGAAGGTCTTCCTACTCGGACCGTCTGAGTTTTGCGAATTATCGTCGTTCATTCAGTTTCATTCAGTTAGTTAACGCTCGATGAAGTCGTTAGCATAAGGGTCACTGACCCCCATGGCGGCGAGAAGCTCTCGCTCCAATGCCTCCATTTGCTCGGCTTCATCATCCTCAATATGGTCGTAACCCAGTAAGTGTAAGCTACCATGAACAACCATATGTGCCCAATGATCCATCAGTGCTTTGCCTTGTTGTTGGGCTTCTTGTTCAACAACTTGACGGCACACGATGAGATCACCAAGCAAATCAATTTCCACTCCAGGAGGGGCATCAAACGGAAAAGATAACACGTTTGTAGGCTTATCTTTGCCGCGATAGTCGCGATTTAGGCTTTGGCTCTCACCTTCGTCGACAATACGAATCGTCACTTCCGCTTGAGGGCGAGCGGCACGCACTGCCTGCTCAAACCAAGCTTGGAGCTGATCGTGACTGGGCAAGCCTTGTTCGTTCTCACAGGCAATTTGGACATCGACATAGTAGCTCATGACGGCTCCTGTGAGCCTGGCACGGCAGGTTGCGCTGCAACTTGCTGGGCTTCACGTGCTTCTCGACGACGAGCCTCTGCTTCTTTTCGCGCTTTGGCGTCTTCCGCTTCCCACTTATCATAGGCTTGGACGATGCGCGTCACCACATGGTGGCGGACGACATCATCCGCTTGGAAAAAGTGGAAGCTAATTTCGTTAACGTCGGCGAGCACCTCAATCGCATGGCGCAGGCCTGAGCGTGCATTTCTCGGTAAGTCGACCTGGGTCACGTCACCGGTGATCACGGCCCGTGAATTAAAGCCAATCCGCGTCAAGAACATTTTCATCTGCTCGACCGTGGTGTTCTGGCTCTCATCCAAGATAATAAAGGCATCGTTCAAGGTTCGGCCACGCATATAAGCCAGAGGTGCCACCTCGATCACGTTACGATCGATCAGTTTCTCGACCCGCTCAAAGCCGAGCATTTCAAACAGTGCATCGTAAAGTGGACGTAAATAGGGGTCGACCTTTTGGCTTAAATCACCGGGCAAAAAGCCCAGCTTTTCGCCGGCTTCAACCGCTGGGCGCGTGAGCAAGATACGACGGATCTCTTGACGCTCAAGTGCATCCACCGCGGCGGCGACAGCAAGATAGGTTTTACCCGTCCCCGCTGGGCCAATACCAAAGGTGATATCATGATTGACCATATTGGCGATGTACTGCGCTTGGTTGGGCGTGCGCGGTTTTATCACCCCTTTTTTGGTCTTAATGTTGATTTCTTTACCGTAAGGAATGCTCGACTCGGTGTTTTGCTCCAACACCCCCGACTCTTTGATCGCCAAATGAATCGCTTCTGGCTCAATGTCTGGAGAGCTGCCTCGCACCGGGGCGGTGTCAACGTATAAGCGTTTTAAAATATCAACCGCGGCATTGGCTGTATGGGGCTTACCCATCACAGTAAATGCATTATGGCGGTGACTAATTTCCACCCCCAAGCGGCGCTCAAGCTGTTTGATATTATCGTCAAACGGGCCACATAAGTTGGCAAGACGGGTGTTGTCGGCAGGTTCTAGGTTCAGGTCAAGAGAGATGATTTTAGACAAGATTATCCTCGCTTTCGGCGCCGGCTATCCGGCGCCGTTGAATTGATGAACGCGTTATGGCGTGAAAACACCAACACCAAGCTCGTTTTCATTGCGCGTCTTCGCCATGATTTCGGTTGGCGAGACGGCGACCCGCAAGTCCATATCTTTTTCGGTACGAACCAGCTCGCCGCGCAGCGAGTTTGGCATCACTTCAGTTATTTTGACGTCAACAAATTGGCCAATCAAATCGACAGAGCCTTCAAAGTTGACCACTCGGTTGTTCTCGGTACGACCACGCAACTCCATCAGGTTTTTGCGTGATGGGCCTTCAACCAAGATACGTTGTTCGGTATCTAGCATCATGCGCGAGTAGCGCATGGCTTGGCTATTCACTTGTTGTTGCAAGCGGTACAAGCGCTCTTTTTTCACTTGCTCTGGCGTATCGTCAGGCATATCGGCAGCCGGTGTGCCTGGACGAGATGAGTAAACAAAGCTAAAGCTCATATCGAAATCGACATCTTTAATCAATTTCATGGTCGCTTCAAAATCTTGCTCGGTTTCGCCAGGAAAGCCGACGATAAAGTCAGAACTGATAGTGATATCAGGGCGCGCCTGACGCAACTTACGGATTTTTGATTTGTACTCAATCGCCGTGTGCGGGCGTTTCATCATGGTCAAAATCCGATCTGAGCCGCTTTGTACCGGCAGGTGCAAGAAGCTTGCAACCTCAGGGGTATCACGATACACCTCAATAATATCATCGGTAAATTCAACCGGATGGCTGGTGGTGTAACGGATACGGTCAATACCATCAATGGCCGCGACATAACGCAGCAGCTCCGCAAACGTGCATACATCACCGTCATGGGTGTCGCCACGGTAGGCGTTCACGTTTTGTCCCAACAGGTTAACTTCACGCACACCTTGTTCGGCCAGCTGTGCAATTTCGAACAATACGTCATCCAGCGGGCGGCTGACTTCTTCGCCACGGGTGTAAGGGACTACGCAGAACGTACAGTATTTTGAACAGCCTTCCATGATCGAGACGAAGGCGGTTGGTCCTTCTGCGCGGGGCTCTGGCAGACGATCGAATTTTTCGATCTCTGGGAACGTAATGTCCATCACTGGCGCATGATCCGAGCGTGACTGCTTGATCATCTCTGGCAGACGGTGCAAGGTCTGTGGGCCAAAAATCACATCTACAAAAGGCGCACGCTCACGAATATGATCGCCTTCTTGGGTTGCCACACAGCCACCGACACCGATCACCAGCTCTGGGTTTTTATCTTTGAGGGTTTTCCAACGCCCGAGTTGATGGAATACCTTTTCTTGTGCCTTTTCTCGAATCGAGCAAGTATTGAGAAGGAGAACATCTGCGTCTTCTGGTTGTTCGGTCAGCTCATAGCCACCGGCAGAATTGAGCAGATCTGCCATTTTGGATGAGTCATACTCATTCATTTGGCAACCCCAGGTTTTGATCAGCAGTTTCTTAGCCATGTAACTTCACGCTCATTGTTAATCTTATGGACGACATTACCCTTTCAAGCTGTATGGTTTTTAATCAGTCAATCAGCTTGGCAAGCCGCGTATTGTACTGCTTTCCAATATCGCTGACCAGATCACAGGCTCGGAGAAATCGTGTCGATCCGGCTAAACGTTTGAGCGGATGCGACAAAGGCCAACTCGGAAAAGCGAATTTGCCCTCACTTTGATCGGATTGATATCGAATTCTCGTTTACCTTCAGTAGAATGCTTGCATCAACGGCACAAAGAGACGGTCATGAATCAATTTGAAGTTATTATAGTCGGTGGTGGCATGGTTGGCGCCGCGGCCGCACTCGGGCTTGCTCGCCAAGGCCACCAGGTGGCGTTAATCGAGCGCCAGCCCCCTGAGCCTTTTGAACCTTCACAACCGATGGACCTGCGAGTGTCCGCGATTTCTCAAGCATCGGTGAGCCTGCTCAAGGATCTCGGTGCGTGGGCGAGTGTTGAAGCCATGCGTGTTTGCCCCTACCGCCGCCTAGAAACCTGGGAAGCGGAAGACAGCCGAGTATGTTTCAGTGCCGACCAACTCGACTTGCCACAATTAGGATATATGGTCGAGAACCGCTTGATTCAACTCGGCTTGTGGCAGCAGTTTGCTCGTTTTGACAATTTGTACCTCGTCTCACCGGCCTCGATCACGCGTATGACGCAGGCGGGCGATCTGCATCAAGTCCAATTAGAGAGTGGTGACACCTTGAGTGCTCCTTGGCTTATCGGCGCAGACGGTGCCCACTCCAAAGTGAGAGATTACGCGCAAATCGGCCTTACCAGCTGGGATTATCGCCAGCACTGCATGCTCATCCATGTCGAAACGGCCGCCCCCCAACAAGACATTACCTGGCAGCAGTTTTTCCCCACCGGGCCGCGCTCGCTGTTGCCGCTTTGTGGCCACAATGCCTCGCTAGTATGGTACGACAGCCCAGCGCGTATTCAACAGTTGTGCCAGCTCAATGCCGAACAGCTCAAAGCCGAGATCGTGAGCCATTTCCCACCGGAAGTGGGCGACGTCACTCCCATCAATTGGGGGGCATTCCCGCTGACACGCCGTCATGCTCAGCAGTACCATCGTAATGGGGTCGTAGTGATTGGTGATGCCGCCCACACCATTAACCCGCTGGCAGGGCAAGGGGTGAACTTAGGCTTTAAAGACGTCGCTGCACTGCTGGATGCGTGTGCCGATGCGGGCGCACAATGGCAAGCGGCGTCAACGTTAAAGGCATACGAAAAAGCACGCCGTACGGATAACATGATGATGCAAACCGGAATGGATGTGTTTTATACCGCGTTCAGCAATCAGTTTACGCCGCTAAAATTAGCCCGTAATGCGGTGTTTAAACTGGCTGAACACAGTGGCCCAGTGAAAACGCAGGTGTTGAAATATGCACTTGGGCTCTAGTCTTCGCGACAAGGAGGTGAAATGACTGGCTACCAGAATATTATTTTTGATATTGGCAATGTGATCGTGCGTTGGTCACCAGAAGAAATTATCCGCTTAACTTTGGGGGACGCGGCGGATGCCCACGCGCATGCCAATCAAATCTTCCAAAGTGATATCTGGCAAGCGCTGAATCGTGGCACGCTCACCGAGGCGCAAGCCAAGCAACGTTTTGCCGATGACACGGCGCTTAGCCCCGCGCAACTTGAGGCATTGTTTTATTACATTAAACAGACTCAAATTTGTCTTTACGGCAGTGTCGATTTGCTTCGTTCGGCCAAAGAGGCCGGATACGGGGTTTATGCGTTAACCGATAATGTGCGCGAAATCGTGGCGTTCTTAAAACAGCGCTACGCGTTTTGGTCACTGTTTGATGGTGCGATTGTGTCAGCCGAAGTAGGGTACTTAAAACCCGAACCTGCTATTTATCAATGCTTGTTGGATGATTACCATCTCGACCCAGCTTCTTGTGTGTTTTTGGATGACAGGATCGCGAACGTAGAAGGTGCGAAAGCGCTAGGCATGGCGGGCATCCCCTTTACCGATGCACAGCAAGGTCGCGCAGAACTGGCCAAGCTGGGAATCGTGGTGTAGTGGACTCAAAGCCAGTCGCTATTGAATTATCTTATTGAGAAATAAAGATGAACCTCTAGCGGACATAGCGCTGAGTGTTAGTTGTGTACACTTGAGAGTTCTCTTTTCTTGAGAATGCAGACGATGAAACATCGATGAAAGTCATCACCACAACAAAAAACATGCTGGCACCTATTTGGGAGCAAGAAGACGAGCTTTTAGATAAGGTTGTCGATCTTGCCGATTATGATGCTGTCAACCAAGCTATTCCCGACGACACACTATCAATTGAAGAAGTGTTTGCCGAAGATGAGTTAGAAGAGATATACCGGAACTTTGTCCTATATCTCGATAACGAAGCGATCCTTCCGTTTATGGCCAGTACGGTAACACCGTATTTTGTCTTGGTATTGGCGAAGAGAACCAAGGATACGTCTACTTTTTTGATCTGGATTTTGGCCTACATCTCCTCACCAAAGAAGGCCTAACTACCTTTGTTCGTTCGTTGAAAGACGCGTAATGCATCGGTAACGACATAAGTAGCATAACATCAATAACGAGCTTTTGGCCTGCCAGTGACTTAACTACAGTTTCAGTGGATAAGTGTGCGTGTTTCTGTGATTGACGGAGATGTCATTTAGGCTCACATGAAAAATTGGTACCAAATGCCAGCACATTGCGAATCCTGCACTCACCCCAAACGCCTATATTTTTTCATACGCACGAAACTATTACCGACTGATGTGTCTGGCAAGCACTGATTACGTACAGAGTGGAGAGGCAATGTGATACAACAAAAGGACGGCGTTTCTCTGGTATAGTTTTATGCAGTCAAAAAAATACATGAGGAGCAGGTTATGGACGAGTGGGTCTCTAACAATATGACGATTACCACTATTATCTTGATAGTGGTTGGATTTACCACTGGGTACCTATTTTTTTAAACCAGTAAGCGGGAAGTAATAACGCTTAGTTCACCGGAGAAAATAGCGCATAACTTACATAAATTACGCATCTAAAAAAGAAAGACTGATCAGTAAAGTAAGTAAATGGTGGTGATTTTCGTGAGCTTTCTTCCAATGTTAATTTTCAACAAAGAAAGAAAAAATGGTATTGTTCATGTTTAATCTATTTTTTGATTTTAAAAAAACGTTCGCGATTTCGCCCTGGGTCGCTATCACGGCTCAAAAGTAAAAGAAGTTAGAGGAGAGTTTTTAAAAATTATTTATATTTACTAAATAAAGGTAGTAATTTATATATTAGTTTGTTTCTTAAAATTGAATAATTAATTAAAAATTATATCAAAAAATACAGTAATAATTTATATATTTATTTTATAGGCTCTTTTTGGTTTGGGATAAAAAATCGTTTTGAATTTGAAATTTATGATAGTATAATTAACCAAAAAAAATATCTGAAAATTAGATTTATAAAACATGACTTTCTTTATAATCAATTTATAGATCATTAGCATAAAAAAAACAAGAGATAATAGGAGAAGATAAAAAATGAAAATTATCGCTGTTTTATTAGTCTTAGTGATTACGGTTGGGTCAATAAATTTTTTTATCCTTACAATTCCAAAAAGAGAAGTAGAAAAAGTTTTAAAAGAAGAGTTTGATAATCAGATCGAGATTGTGGGATATAGGAAAGAATATGATTGGTCAAATAAGTTTTTACCAAAAACTGTAGGTTATAGTACAGTATATCTTCATGATAAAAAAGAAGATATAAATTTCGTGATTGGTCATACTTATAAAAAAGACCAACTAGGTCTTATAGATTCCCCTCTGACAATCAAAAAAATGTTAGACACTCAAAGTTATCTGCTTTATCATTTGCTAATAAATTAAAAAATCAAACTAAAAAGTTTAAAAAAATATCAAATAGAGATTTCTTTGTTAAGTCTCATTCTTCAGGAGGATATCAGATAATTGTTTTTGCAAAAGAAAAACTATTTACAGTCAATAAAGATCAAGAATTGTTAGAAAAAGCAGAGTTATATTTAACTAAAAACCTAGATACTAATATTTTAGTGCTCCCCAAAATATACAAACAATATTTTGCTGGTGAAATAAAAAGAGGATATTTTCGCAACTTTGAAGTAAATAACTTTTTAAAATCAGAAAATATTAAAAATGATAAAATAGTTACTTCTGATTTTTTAGGTCATAAATTAAATTTTTATCAAAGAGTGTATAAAATAGATTATACTAATCAAAAAATAAAGATAACTGAGAAAGGATGATTTAATGTTTAAAAAAATATTTAATTTATTGGTGGTTTTTAGTTTAGTCTTTACTTTTAAGGCAGCGGCTGAAGAGAGGGTTATTAGTTTTATATCAGAGGAAATAGTTAATTTAGAAGCTGAAAAATTAACCTATCATTTAGGTAGTAGAACTCCAAATAAATTAAATGAAAATCTATTTATTGCTTTGGAGGGATCTGCTAGAAGACCTTATACTAATCTTAAAATCTGGGAAAATTATCTGCCTCCAAATACTGATTTATTATTAATAGAAAAGTATGCTTTTAAAGACCCAGAACTTTTTGATCAAACAAATAATATTAACCGAAGAATTAAAGATGCTAAGTTTGTTATAAATTATGTTCTAGATTCTGTTTATCACAATGATTTAAAAAATATCATTTTAGCTGGTAGATTAGAAGGAGGCAAAATTTCTCCTCAAATCGCAGCTGAAATACCAGAAATAACTCATTTAATTTCTTTATCAGCTGGTGGTTATTCACTCGAAAAAGAACTAAAAATTTTATTGGCTAAAAAAATTAAGGATCCAGTAAATGAAGGTAAGTTTTTCAATAGGGTAAAGATAGATACTCAAAAAGAGCTTTCTGCTAAATTTGATATTATTAGAGACTATCCAGTTCCAGATGCTAAGTGGTTAAACATTACTCATAAGCACTTTGCTAGTCTTTTAGATTATGAGTCTGAACCTTATTTAAAAAACTTAGAAATTCCAGTTTTATATGTTATTGGAGCCAAAAGTCAACTTACTCCACCAGAGGGAGTAGAATATTTGGCAGATAAGTTTTCTAAAAAAGATAATTTTACTTTTAAGATTATGCCAGGTTTAAATTATCGATTTATTGATGAAAAGGGAGAAAATCAGCAGCTCAAATCTGTGCAAAGAGTAATTAATAATTGGTATCAAAAAAATAAATAGAGTAGGACCAGCCTTTCAGCTGAGGGGAGGGTGTTCAATATTCTGTGTCAGCCAATTCTCATAGGTCTATGTGATCATCCAGTCGGCCTTCGAAGTGAATGGTCAGCTGCGATACCGTCAGGATCCAGTTCTGCACCGGGTGAGACCAACGCTCAGACGCCTTTAACATACCCGCGTGGAGCAGCTTGACCAAGCTGTTCTCGTTCGTAAAACCGCCTTTGGTTTTGGTAAGTTTGCGGAGCTGGCGGTGCACGGCCTCAACGGCGTTCTTCGTATGAATGGCGGTACGCAAGTATTCCGGATATTTGAAGTAAGTAGAGAGTGTTAACCATCTATTGCGCCAGGACTTAATAACGATGGGGTATTTGTCACCCCACTTGGCTTCTAAGTCATCCAGCGCGCTCTCTGCGGCGGATAATGTGACTGCCTCATACACGCACTTCAAGTCGGCCATGAAGGCTTTTCGGTGCTTGCTGGCCTGTACCTCCGTCTTCGGATAGATACTTTCAATCGCTTCAGGGAAGCCCTAAAGGCCATTAACGCACGCAATAACGATATCTTGTACACCACGGCTGTGCAGGTCGATCAGCACGCAAAGCTTGCAAGGCGGCATCCATATCGAATGTTGGTTTGGTCATGTGTCATCCCTTTTTTTACAGTCTAATAAAATGACACAGAATTCTGAACACTACCAATGATATAGCTGCGTGGCCAAACTTGTAACCGCCTCAAAGCGCTCCTCGAGCATATCGCAGTAAACATCTCTTGCTCGGTGCACGGCTTCTACGGCAAAGGCACACCGATAGACGCGCATGTGTCGCAGATGTTGAGCATCATCGATGCCACTCTGAGCCCTTCATGGCAATTACAATGATATAAGAGAGCCAGACAATGCTCTGCGCGCTATTGCGTGGCCTTAGTAGTGGAATACCTATTGCCCTATTCGTAAGTAGACGGAAAGAAACGTTGTTAGGATGAGTTGGCTCGGAATGAACATCAACAAGCTGGGAAATAGTGGGAAGTCATTTTGATGGCGCTAAACGCAAAAAGCCCACAAGGTGTGGGCTTTTTTATATGGCTGGGGTACCAGGATTCGAACCTGGGAATGACGAGATCAAAACCCGTTGCCTTACCGCTTGGCGATACCCCAGTAGGCGTTGCCTAACTTGGTGCGGAGAGAGGGACTTGAACCCTCACGTCCTTTCGGACACTAGCACCTGAAGCTAGCGCGTCTACCAATTCCGCCACCTCCGCAAAAGGTGGGTAACTCGGCAATAAAAAAACGCTGCCAAATTACAAAAATAAATGGTGGCTACGACGGGATTCGAACCTGTGACCCCATCATTATGAGTGATGTGCTCTAACCAACTGAGCTACGTAGCCACGCTGTAAGGCGAAAGCCTTAAGACGGAACGGATTATGCGGATCGAGAGCCTGAGCGTCAAGTATGGCTACCCATTTTTTTATGATTTTCATCTCGTTGGCTGTAATAATCACCAGTTTGTGCTGGTTTTGCCAACAATATGCGTCCAAGGCTTACGTTTAGCCTGTGGCTAGCGCGATTCAAATAAAAAAAAGCCAGCCCGCAGGCTGGCTCAAAATCAATAGGGTGGGGTCTCGACAACACACCCAGAGGGGTTTAACGCTTGCGCGTTAAACGTTGAAACGGAAGTGAATGACATCGCCGTCTTTAACAATGTACTCTTTGCCTTCCAGACGCCACTTACCGGCATCTTTGGCACCACTTTCGCCATTGTTAGCAATGTAATCATCATAGCCAACCACTTCGGCACGGATAAAGCCTTTTTCAAAGTCGGTGTGGATTTTACCTGCCGCTTGTGGCGCGGTAGAGCCGATCGGCACCGTCCACGCACGTACTTCTTTGACACCAGCGGTGAAATAGGTATGCAAGGTAAGCAGCTCGTAACCGGCGCGAATAACGCGATTAAGGCCTGGCTCTTCAAGGCCCATTTCATCCAGGAACGCGGCCGCTTCTTCAGCGTCCAGCTCGGCAATTTCGCCCTCAATTTCCGCACACACGGCTACCACAGTGGCACCTTCTTGCGCGGCAATCTCACGTACTTTGTCCAGGTAAGGGTTGTTTTCAAAGCCATCGTCGTTAACGTTGGCAATGTACATGGTGGGTTTGAGCGTCAAGAAGTTAAGATACTGCACCGCGGCGGCTTCTTCTTTGCTCAACTCGACCGAGCGCAACATGTTGCCTTCTTCCAGCACGGGCAGCAGTTTTTCCAATACCGTCAGCTCAAACTTGGCGTCTTTATCGCCGCCTTTGGCTTTTTTAGCGTTGCGCTGCATCGCGCGCTCACAGCTTTCTAAATCGGCGAGCGCCAGTTCGGTGTTAATCACGGCAATGTCATCAGCAGGGTCGACTTTGCCTGATACATGGACAATATTGTCATTCTCAAAACAGCGCACCACATGGCCAATGGCGTCGGTTTCACGGATGTTAGCCAGGAATTTGTTACCCAGGCCTTCACCGCGTGATGCACCCGCGACCAAGCCGGCGATATCGACAAACTCCATGGTGGTCGGTAGCACTTTTTGTGGGTTCACAATCTTGGCTAACGCATCCAAGCGTAAGTCAGGCACAGGCACCACGCCTGTGTTTGGCTCGATGGTACAAAATGGAAAGTTAGCGGCGTCAATGCCCGCTTTGGTCAGTGCGTTAAATAGTGTGGATTTACCTACGTTTGGTAGGCCCACGATGCCACATTTAAAACCCATGAGATGGTAACCCTTTAATCAAAATTACTGTGCTTTGAAGGTATGTAAACGATTTTGCGCTTTAGCAAGATCGTCTTCGAGCAGTATGTCAAGACTGCGAACAGCCTCGTCAGTGGCCTGTTCTAACAGGCTTTGCTCATTGGCGGGGGCTTTGGTAAGCACATATCCCGCCACCTTATCCTTGTGACCCGGATGGCCAACACCAATCCGGAGTCGATAAAATGATTTATCATTTGCCAGTTTGCTGATGATGTCACGCAGGCCATTATGGCCACCGTGCCCACCACCTTGTTTAAACTTGGCCACACCGGGTGGTAAGTCTAGTTCGTCATGCGCCACCATGATGGCGTCGACGGGAATATTGTAAAAATTCGCCAGTGCTTGCACGGCTTTCCCGGACAAATTCATGTACGTGGTTGGGATCAACAAACGTAGATCGTGTCCGTGGACATTGATACGGCCCGTCAAACCAAAGAATTTTTTTTCTTCTTTCAACGGCGCATTGTGGATCCGCGCAAGCTCTTGCACGACCCAAGCGCCCGCGTTATGGCGTGTTTGGGCATATTCTGGCCCTGGATTGGCCAATCCAACTAGTAAGCGGATCTGATTACTCACGACGTTTCTCGCTATCTGTCTACTCATCGTAGCCGGTGAGCATCGCGCCCACGCAAAAAGGCGACATATCCTACCATTGTTGTGACTAAAGGGTCGAGCCAGCACCGGCAAATGGCAGATAAAAAAACACCCTGCACAAGGGCAGGGCGCTTAGGCGCTGTTGCTGTGGTTAACTCAATGCCTGGTGGCTAGCTTACGAGTTAAACATCGCAGAGATAGACTCTTCGTTGCTGATGCGGCGAATCGCTTCGGCCAGCATGCCAGAGAGCGTTAATTGCGATACGCGGCCAGTGGCCTGGATCTCGGCGCTCAGTGGGGTAGAGTCAGTTACCACGATTTCATCAATCACAGACTCAGCGATATTCTTCGGGGCATCGCCAGAGAAAACGGGGTGAGTCGCGTACGCGAAGACACGCTTAGCGCCGCGGTTTTTCAACGCTTCGGCGGCTTTACACAGGGTGCCACCGGTATCAATCATGTCATCAACGATGATGCAGTCACGGCCTTCAACGTCGCCAATCAAGTGCATCACTTGTGAGACGTTGGCACGTGGACGGCGCTTGTCGATAATCGCGATGTCAGTGTCATCCAGCAGTTTCGCAGTGGCGCGTGCGCGCACCACGCCGCCAATGTCAGGAGACACAACCACGGGATCTTCCAGGTTCTTCGCCAGCATGTCTTCAAGCAGAACAGGGGTACCAAAGATGTTATCGACAGGCACGTCGAAGAAGCCTTGGATTTGTTCAGCGTGGAGATCGACAGTAAGGACGCGGTCAACACCCACGTTAGAAAGGAAATCTGCAATGACTTTTGCGGTGATAGGAACACGAGAGGAGCGTACGCGGCGGTCTTGACGGGCATAACCAAAGTAAGGGATAACAGCGGTTATGCGGCCAGCCGATGCACGTCGAAACGCGTCTATCATCACGACCAGTTCCATTAAGTTGTCATTGGTCGGGGCGCAGGTGGACTGGAGGACGAACACGTCACTACCGCGCACATTCTCGTTAATCTGAACGCACACTTCACCGTCAGAAAAACGGCCTACAGTGGCGTCACCCAGTGACATGTAAAGACGGTTTGCGATACGTTGGGCGAGAACGGGTGTCGCGTTACCAGCGAACAGCTTCATATCAGGCACGGTGGAAACCTCGGGTTGCATCCATTTAGTAGTCACTGACCGACGGTTTGTTGCTGCAGCGCATCGAGTAGGGGTGAACGATTCAACCCACGTGCAACAAACCCTGTCAGCCAGTTAGGTATAGTGTCGAGTGTGGCCTGGGCATCTTGTGCGGTGTCAAACTCGGCAAACACGCACGCGCCTGTCCCAGTCATCCTAGACGGCGCGTATTCTAGCAGCCACGAAACAGCCTTATCAACCTCGGGGAATTGTTTCCGGGCTATCTTTTCGCAATCGTTTTCGTAATTTTGTGCCATTAGCGCAGAAACTGTGCGCTTTGGCGTGTTTCGTTGCAACTGAGGGTGAGTGAAAATTGCAGCGGTGGAAATAGACACGTCAGGTTTTACCACCAAGTAGTATTTCTCGCGTGGCGCAACTGGCGTAAAGACCTCTCCAATGCCTTCAGCCACTGCCGCCTGGCCATAAATGAAAATCGGTACATCAGCGCCCAGCGTCAGGCCCAGTTGCGCCAGCGTTTGTTGACTGACTTGGGTTTGCCATAAATGATTGAGTGCAACCAGTGTGGTGGCGGCATCGGATGATCCACCGCCCAGACCGCCGCCCATGGGAAGGCGTTTTTCCACGTCAATGTGTGCGCCTTGTTGGCACCCGGTATGCTGCTGCAACGCTTTCGCGGCTTTGACAATCAAGTTGTCGTTTTCACTGACTCCCTCTATTGCGGTGCTGAGGCTGATCTTACCACTTGCGTTTGGCGTAATAGCCAGTGTGTCGCCATGGTCGAGAAACTGAAACAGGGTTTGCAGCTCATGATAGCCATTGTCACGACGGCCAGTGATGTAGAGAAATAAGTTAAGTTTGGCTGGCGCGGGCCAAAAGGTGGGTTTAGTCATTATCGAGCGTCCAATCAGAAATCATCAACTTAACGGTTTGCTGGTCTCGGGTTAGGGTAATACGTGTGGGTAGCGCAGGCTGCGTATCAGCACGGTAATCTTGATAGTCAATGTCCCAGCCTTGCGACCCTTTGAGGATCGCGACACGGTTGTCTGGCCCCAGCGAAAAACTATCTTGAGCGCGCGGCAGCCCAATCAGCCAAGGTGCAAGCGCGTCGATGGGTAAATGGGCACCGGTCAAATAGGCGACCAAACGGGCCGGATCGGTATCTTGATAGTGCTTACCTTGGTCATCAATCAAGACCGCACCTTGTTCATTCATGGTTAACGACAGCAAGGTAGTCCCGAGAAAATTGGTCAGGCGCAGTTGAGACTGCTCGGGGGTATGCTGCCAATAGAGATTGGCGGAAAAGCGCGTGCTAGGGGCAATAAATGCGACCTTACCCCGTGCCGTATAGCTATCTATCGACGCAAGGGCATCGTGATGGCTTTGCCATTCCGTGGTCGGGGCTGGCGCGGTGGCACACCCCGCGAGTAGCGCTAAAAACAGTGCCAAGACGCTCACGCGTACAGAGGAGAACATCAAACCGAGTATCCTTTTTGTTTTCGTCAACCGACCGGTTGTTGTCGTTAGTCGACCCCAATCGCTGTGTAACGCTACTTTGCCACAAGCGCCGGACGGAGAGAAGCCAGTCAAGCGCTTGGTTGTGTGGAGGAAATAAAGCCATGTTAGCTGTTGTATACCTTTACATCGATCTCGCGAGGCTTCACATTTCCGTGCCACGAAAATGCTGCGATACAATGTTCGCTTTAATTCGCGGGGGGCATCAAGTAAAATCCTCCGCTCCAATCCTTACTGGTGCTGTCGGTAACAACGCTTCATGAGCCTGTTAGTTCTCGGAATTAATCACAAAACGGCCCCCGTCGAGCTGCGGGAAAAGGTCGCCTTTTCGCCGCAACAACTTGAGCAGGCGTTAGGGCAGCTTTCCGAGCATCCACAGGTGCGCAGTTGCGTGATCGTTTCAACCTGCAACCGTACTGAGATTTATGCGGAGCTAAACCAGCCGGGTGTTGGGGTATTGGTTGAGTGGCTGACGCGCTTTCATCAGCTCAGTAGCGACAGCCTGATGGCCAGCATTTATTACCATGAAGAGCAGTCCGCGGTGAAGCACCTGATGCGGGTAGCGTGCGGGTTAGACTCCTTGGTGTTAGGCGAGCCGCAAATACTGGGGCAGGTCAAGCAAGCGTATGCCAGTGCGGGTGAGGCGGGAATGATTTCTGGCTCATTGGAGAAATTGTTTCATAAAGCGTTTGCGGTGGCGAAGCGGGTCCGTACCGAGACCGAGATTGGCGGTAATGCGGTATCAGTGGCCTTTGCCGCGTGCACATTGGCGCGCCAGATTTTTGAGTCGTTATCCGACGTAACCACCTTGCTCGTGGGCGCTGGCGAGACCATTGAGCTGGTGGCCAGGCATTTAAAAGAGCACCAATGTAGTCAGATTATTTTTGCTAACCGCACGCAATCTCGTGCGCAGGCACTCGCCGAGCAATTTGATGCTAAGGTAGCGGGGCTTGAGGCTCTCCCGGAGCAACTCTGCCACGCCGACATTGTGATTAGCTCAACGGCCGCGCCCATGCCATTGATTGAAAAAGCGATGGTAGAAAAAGCCTTGAAACAGCGGCGACACCAACCCATGTTGCTGATTGATATAGCCGTGCCGCGTGATATTGATGAGGGTGTAGGCAATCTTGCTGACGCGTACCTATACAGCGTGGATGACTTACAGTCGATTGTGGAGCACAACCGCGAGCAGCGAAAGTTAGCGGCGATTCAAGCCGAAGTGATTGTGACCGAAGAGAGTGCTGATTTTATGCGCTGGCTGCGCTCACGCGAAGCGGTAGACAGTATCAAGCAGTATCGTACACAGTCTGAACACATTAAACAGGCGGAATTGGAGCAAAGTATTCAGGCTCTAGCCAATGGCGCTGACGCAGAAAGCGTATTACGCCAGCTGAGTAACCGTCTGACCAATAAACTGATCCACCCCCCCACGCAGGCGATGCAGCAAGCTGCACAAAATGGTGAACCAGATAAACTGGCGGTGATGCGTGTTTGTCTGGGGCTGGACAGTGACAACTAACGAAGAGACATATGAAAGCATCAATATTAGCCAAGCTAGAGTCGCTATCTGAGCGTTACGAAGAAGTCCAGCACCTGCTCGGCACCCCAGACATCATTAATGATCAGAACAAATTCCGCGCGTTGTCGAAAGAGTATTCGCAGCTGGAAGAGGTGATCAAGTGCTTCACTGAGTTCAAGCAAGCGCAAGAAGACTTAGCGGCTGCAAAAGAGATGGCCAACGAAGATGACGCAGAGATGCGTGAAATGGCGCAAGAAGAAGTGGCGCAGGCTGAACAAACCATTGCATCACTGACCGATCAGCTCCAGATCCTGCTGCTGCCAAAAGATCCGAACGATGACCGCAACTGCTTCCTGGAAATTCGTGCCGGTGCCGGTGGAGATGAAGCTGGGATTTTTGCTGGGGATTTATTCCGCATGTATAGCCGTTATGCTGAGCAACGCGGCTGGAAACTGGAAATTATTAGTGCCAGTGAAGGGGAGCACGGCGGCTTTAAAGAAGTGATTGCCCGTGTTGCCGGTGAAGGCGCGTATGGTGTGCTGAAGTTTGAATCTGGCGGCCATCGTGTACAACGCGTGCCAGCCACGGAGTCACAAGGGCGCGTGCATACCTCGGCCTGTACTGTAGCGATTTTGCCAGAAATCCCAGAAGCGGAAGCGCCGGAGATTAATCCAGCCGATCTGAAAGTTGACACCTTCCGTGCATCCGGTGCCGGTGGTCAGCACGTCAACACCACAGATTCTGCCATTCGTATTACTCACTTGCCGACTGGTACAGTGGTGGAATGTCAGGATGAGCGCTCACAACACAAAAACCGCGCCAAAGCGATGTCGGTATTGGCGGCACGTTTGATTAAGGCGGAAGAAGAAAAGCGCGCCGCAGAAGAGGCGTCAACGCGCCGCAACCTGTTGGGCTCGGGCGACCGCTCAGACCGGATTCGCACCTACAACTATCCGCAAGGGCGGGTGTCGGATCACCGAATCAACCTGACTTTGTATCGCCTCGACGATGTGATGCAAGGTGACCTGGATAGCTTGGTCGACCCGGTGATTCAAGAGCACCAAGCCGACCAACTTGCCGCTTTGTCTGAGCAGCAGTAATGACAGCAACGATCAGCGCATTACTGGCCGATAGCACCACAGAGCTGACCGCCTTATCGGGAGGCTCTGCAGGCGTCGACGTCAGGGCGTTGCTCTGCCATGTGTTAGGCCAGCCAAGCAGTTACCTTTACACCTGGCCAGAGCGCAAACTCACTGCAGCACAATTGGCGCAATTTCGTCAGTTGTTTGCTCGTCGCCTCCAAGGTGAACCCGTGGCGTATATTTTGGGCTATCGCGATTTTTGGACGCTACGACTCAGTGTCTCACCGGCGACCTTGATCCCGCGCCCGGAAACCGAGCTGCTGGTGGAGCAAGCGCTGGCCGTGCTACCTCCGACGCCTTGTCGTGTACTGGATTTAGGTACAGGGACGGGCGCCGTGGCCTTAGCCATTGCCAGCGAGCGCCCCGATATCACTGTCGTGGGGGTTGACTTGATGCCTGAAGCGGTGGCCTTGGCAAGCCGAAATGCGCACGACAACCACCTCTCAAACGCACATTTTATTCAAAGCGACTGGTTCAGCGCACTCAGTGATATGAATCGGTTTGACGTGATTGTGAGTAACCCACCGTACATTGATGGCGATGATCCACACCTTCAGCAAGGCGATGTCCGCTTTGAGCCTGCCAGTGCCTTGGTAGCCGAAGAAAGTGGCTTAGCCGCGATTCGTCATATCGGTAAAATTGCGCCCACGTACCTGGTCGATGGGGGCTGGTTGATGGTCGAGCATGGTTACAATCAAGGCGAAGCGGTCCGGGCGGCATGGAAAGACGCCGGCTGGCCCGATGCCAAAACACAACAAGACTACGCTGGGCTCGATAGAGTCACCTTGGCACAGCGACTTTAACTGACACTGATAGGAAGCAGGAATCGTTATGATCTACATGGCCCTCAAGCACACCCACTTATTGACCGTGGTGTTAAGCCTTTCGTTATTCGTGATCCGATTTATCTGGGTGATGCGTGGCAGTGAGATGATGAATAAAAAATGGGTTAAGGTCACCCCGCACGTGGTCGATACCCTATTACTAAGCACCGGTGTTGCGCTGATTTTTGTGACCGGGTTTATTCCCTTCACCGAATCTGGCGCGTGGCTGACTGAAAAGCTGACCTGTGTCTTAGCTTACATTGCTTTGGGCTTTGTCGCCTTACACTACAGCCGAGGCAAGCTATTCCGCACCGTGGCCTTCTTGGGTGCGCTGGGGTGGGCGTATGCTGCGGCTAACCTTGCCCTTATGAAAGTTCCTCACTTAATGGGATAAGCATGATGCCATTAACCGATCAACAACTAGACGCGCTGACACTGGCTGAAGGGGCTGCAACCCTCAACCATGCCATCGACCCGTCTGTCGATGTGCATCAAGTGAAAGCGTCACTGGACCGTCTTGCCGACGAAGCAGAGCATCAGCTTGGTGCCGAGCCTGATATGGCGTTACGCCTAGATGGCCTGTGTCGTCTGTTTTATCACCAGTGGCAATTTAAAGGAGACATTGAGCAGTATTTTTCATCTGACAATGTTTTTATTAATAAGGTGTTAGAGCGTAAAACTGGGATCCCAGCCTCGTTGGGCGCCGTCTTCTTATACCTGTGCGAGCGCTTGTCGTTGCCCGTTAAACCAATGGCGTTTCCCAGCCAGCTCGTACTGCGTATTGATGAATTAGAGGACGCCCCCGTTTTCATCAACCCGTTTAACGGCGAGCGTGTTAACGAGCGTATTTTGCGTGGCTGGCTCAAAGGGAGCCAAGGGCCACTTGCCGAGCTTGAAGCGTCGCACTTGCAGTCCAGTGACAACCCAACCATTATCGGCCGTTGGCTGACCGTGGCGAAAAGTGCTTTGTTACGGGAAGAAAAGTATGCCATGGCGCTGCGTTGTAGTGAGCTGGCGCTGACCTTTAGCCCTGATGATCCTTACGAAATTCGCGACCGCGGCTATATTTTCCAACAATTGGATTGTGATCGTGTGGCGGCGACTGATTACGAGTATTTTATTGAGCAATGCCCGGATGACCCGGCAGCAGAGCTGCTAAAAATGCAAGTAAAAGCGCTTAACGAAGAGCAACCGACGTTACATTGATGCGTGATGACGCATGACTAAGGATACCTGTATGACGCAAAAAACCGTCCACATTGGCGATACACCGGTTGCCAATGATCGCCCGTTTACCTTGTTTGCTGGCATGAATGTGCTGGAGTCACGCGATTTGGCCATGCAAATATGTGAGCATTACGTCAAGGTCACCGATAAGCTTGGCATTCCCTATGTGTTTAAAGCTTCATTCGACAAAGCGAACCGCTCGTCAGTGCACTCTTACCGTGGCCCTGGCATGGAAGAGGGGCTTAAGATCTTTGAAGAGCTAAAAAGCACCTTCGGCGTCAAAGTGATTACTGACATCCACGAGCAATATCAAGCAGCACCCGTAGCAGAAGTGGCAGATGTGATCCAACTGCCGGCCTTCCTCGCACGTCAGACTGACTTGGTTGAGGCCATGGCCAAAACGGATGCGGTGATCAACGTTAAAAAACCCCAGTTTATGAGCCCTGGACAAGTGGGCAACATCGTCGACAAATTTGCCGAGTGCGATAACGAGAAGGTGATCTTGTGTGAGCGTGGTAGCTGCCACGGTTACGATAACTTGGTGGTGGATATGCTGGGCTTTGATGTGATGAAAAAAGCCTCTAACGGCAGCCCGATCATTTTTGATGTTACCCATGCGCTGCAGTGCCGTGATCCACAAGGCGCGGCATCGGGTGGACGCCGTCAACAAACGGTTGATCTGGCTCGTGCGGGTTTAGGCACCAAAATTGCCGGCTTGTTTATCGAAGCGCACCCAGACCCAGACAATGCGCGTTGTGATGGGCCGTCAGCGCTGCCACTGGACAAGCTTGAGCCGTTCCTGGCACAAATGAAAGCGCTGGATGATGTGATTAAAAACTTTGAAGAGATCGATATCCGCTAATTGACGGTCGATCGATACCGATACTAAAGCTGCCGAAATGGCAGCTTTTTTTGTATCTGCGTACACACGATATGGCAGGCATGACGAAGTGATCGCGTGCACCCAAGCACGAATTCAGAGTTATTAACTGAGCAATCCGTCAGCAATCTAGACAAGCAATCAAGATATTTAGATGTTTAGACGTCCATTTGTTGACTGGACGGCTAGAGGTCTGTAACCTTGATCACAGTTTTAAAAGAGGTATTACAAAAACTGCCATGACAACATCAGCAAACACCACACCGCGACCCTCAGCGCTCGCACTCCTCCCCCTCCTTTTATTTTTAACCCTTTTTATCGGGGCGGGCGTGTATTTTACCCTAGAAGGTGCGGACTACGCGTTTTATCAGCTTCCTGCGCACGTTGCTATTCTGCCAGCAGTGATTTTGGCCATTGGCTTGAGCCGTGAGCGTCTGAACACCGCCATTGAACAATTTATTCGCGGTATGGGGCACGGCGATATTATTGCCATGTGCTTGATTTATTTGCTCGCCGGTGCTTTTTCCGCGGTCGCCGATGCCACGGGTGGGGTAGAGGCCACGGTTAACCTCGGACTGACCCTGATCCCAGAAAGCTTGATTTTACCCGGGCTATTTGTGATTGCGGCGTTTATCTCAACGGCAATGGGCACCTCAATGGGCACCATTGCCGCATTAGCACCGTTTGCATTGAACATGGCGACAGCCACGGGGCAGGCACCAGCCGTAATGGCCGGTGTGCTGCTAAGCGGGGCAATGTTTGGTGATAACCTTTCTTTTATCTCTGACACCACCATCGCTGCAACGCGCTCACAAGGCTGTAGCATGCGTGACAAATTCAAAGAGAACGTGGGGATAGCCATTCCCGCCGCGGTTGCCGCGATTATTCTGTTTGTGTTTAACAACCAAAGCGCACCCGTTGACGCACCAGAGAGTATTAACTATCTGGCGGTATTACCCTATTTGTCGATCATTGTATTGGCGCTGGCGGGATTAAACGTGTTTGTGGTGCTCACCGCTGGGATTGCATTGGCGCTGTGTGTGGGGTTAATGAGCACCCCAGACTTCACGCTGCTGACTTTCAGCCAAGAGGTCAAAGCAGGTTTTGCCAGCATGCAAGAAATCTTTGTCCTGTCGCTGATGATTGGCGGAATAGCCGAGCTTATGCGCTGCCAAGGCGGGCTGAGCTTTTTGACCCAAGCGGTCAATCGAGTGATCGCCCGCTTTGAGAAAAAACGTGGCTCGCATCACTCCCGCGCGAGTGAATTTGGTATTGCCTTGTTAGTGTCTTTTTCCAACTTGTGTACCGCCAACAACACGGTCGCGATAGTGGTCTCTGGGCAAGTGGCGAAAAACATTGCCAGTGAGCACGCGGTGCCGGCCAAACGCAGTGCCAGCTTGCTGGATATCTTTTCCTGCGTGGTACAAGGCCTGATCCCTTATGGCGCACAAATCCTGCTACTTGGTGCCAGCTTTGGTTTGTCGCCGTTGGTGATTGTTAGTCACTCTTACTACTGTTTCTTCCTCGCAGCGTCCGCAGTGATTGCGGTGATTAGCCGCCGATGGTGGCAAGCGCGTCGCGCTTAATTGCGGTTGTGGGCACCTAACGGTGCAGCCTTTTCTTGCCTAGAGAGGTAAGCAAAGGCTGCGCCGTTTTTGATCCGTCTAGAGTGCAGGCTCTAGAAATTTTGTCTCGATCACCAAAGTCGCCTTAGCTAGGCGTTGTAAGGTGATCGCAGCAACAAAAATATGAAATCACTCAGCACCATAGCATCAATTCTTTTAGACTAGATAGCGTTTTATAACCACCGACAATGATGTCGATGGTGGTTTATCCATCGCTAAAAAGGTCTATGATCATGAAGGAACGTCTTTGTTTAAAGGCAGCGGTCAGCGCTGCGTTAATTGCATCATTGGCAGGCTGTGCCAACTCTGGTTCAGAGACACAAGAGCAAGGCTGGGCGCCAGATACCACGTATAAACTCACCATTCTTCATACTAACGATCACCACGGTCGTTTCTGGCACAACCGCTATGGCGAATACGGCATGGCAGCACGTAAAACCTTGATTGATGATCTGCGCGCAGAAGCCAAAGCGGAAGGCAGCCAAGTACTGCTACTGTCGGGCGGCGACATCAATACCGGTGTACCAGAGTCAGATTTGCTGCAAGCGGAGCCTGATTTTAAAGGCATGACCCAAATTGGTTACGATGCGATGGCTATCGGTAACCATGAGTTCGATAACCCGCTTAGCGTGCTTGAACAGCAAATGCAGTGGGCGGACTTCCCGATGCTTTCTGCCAACATTTACGACAAAGAAACCGGTGAACGTAAGTATCAAGCTTACGAGATGTTTGAGCGCAATGGGTTGAAAATTGCGGTTGTGGGTCTGACCACCGAAGATACGGCCAAAATCGGTAACCCAGAATACATTGGCTCGCTCGACTTCCGAGACCCGAAAGCGGAAGCGAAAAAAGTGATCGCCAAGCTCAAAGAAACCGAGAAGCCTGACATCATTATTGCGGCGACCCACATGGGTCACTACGCAGACGGTAAAAGTGGTGTTAACGCCCCAGGCGATGTGGCGCTAGCACGTTACATGGATGAGGGTGATCTAGACCTTATCATCGGCGGCCACTCACAAGAGCCGGTGTGTATGGAAGGCCCGAACATGTATAACAAGAGCTTCGAGCCTGGTGATGCCTGTACGCCGGACCAACAAAATGGCGCGTGGATTATGCAAGCCCACGAGTGGGGTAAGTACGTCGGTAAAGCGGAATTTGAATTCCAAAACGGCGACCTTAGCCTGGTTAGCTATGACCTGATCCCAGTTAACCTGAAGAAGAAAATTAAGGTTGATGGCGAGAAAAAACGCGTCTTTATTCAAGATGAAATTGAAAAAGACCAAGCGCTGTATGATTTCTTGAAGCCTTACCAAGACAAAGGCCAAGAGAAACTAAGCGTGAAAATTGCCGAGAGCAACGGCAAGTTAGTGGGCGATCGCAACATTGTGCGCTTCCAGCAGACGAACTTAGGTCGTCTGATTGCAACCGCTCACATGGAGCGCGCCAAAGCCGACTTTGCGGTCATGAACTCAGGCGGTGTGCGTGATTCAATCATTGCCGGCGACATCACCTACAAAGACGTGCTCAAAGTGCAACCATTTGGCAATATGGTCACCTATACCGACATGAGTGGTAAAGAAGTGATGGATTACCTGAATGTGGTAGGAACCAAGCCAGTTGATTCGGGTGCCTATGCGCAATTTGCGGGTCTGTCGATGGTCGTTGAAGACGGTAAAGTCCATGACGTGAAGATTGGCGGTGAGCCAATTGATATGGATAAAACCTATCGCTTCACCGTGCCAAGCTTTAATGCTGCGGGCGGCGATGGCTATCCAAAACTGACTAACCACCCTGGTAACGTCAACACTGGCTTTGTTGATGCAGAAGTACTGAAAGACTATCTGGAAGACAACAGCCCAATCGATGTCAACGACTATGCGCCACAAGGCGAGATCGTTTACAAATAAACGGCTGCAAGATTGTCAGAATAAAAAGCGGTACCGATGCGGTGCCGCTTTTTTTATGTAATTATTAGTGGCTGGTTTACAAACAAGTGGGAAGACGATGACGCCTGCAATCAAATTAGCAGAAAAACAAAGCATTGCGTTTGAAGTTCACCAGTACCAGCACGATCCGAATAACCTTAATTTTGGAGAAGAAGCTGTCCAAGCGTTAGGGCAAGACCCTGCTCGGGTATTCAAAACACTGTTGTTTTGTATTAATGGTGACAGCAAGCAGTTGGCGGTGGCGGTTGTCCCAGTGAAGGGCAGCCTCAATCTAAAAGCCGCTGCCAAAGCGGCGGGTGGCAAGAAAGCGACCATGGCCGATCCGCAAGTGGCACAGCGCACAACAGGCTATCTGGTGGGCGGGATCAGCCCCCTAGGCCAGAAAAAGCGGTTACCGACATTTGTCGACAGCTCCGCACAGCAGTTTGAGACCATTTGCGTCAGTGCTGGGCGGCGTGGACTGGAAATCGAACTCTCACCGGATGATCTGCTGTCTTTAACTGCAGGGCATTATGCCGCGATTGGCGAATAAATAAGAAGGATACACAGATGACACTTACCATTTGGGCGTCGCTCGCGTTGGTTTGTATGCTAGGGGCGATGTCGCCAGGTCCTAGCTTGGTGGTAATGGCAAAGCATAGTCTTGCCAATAGTCGCTTACATGGCATTGTCGCTTCATGGGCGCATGCATTGGGGGTAGGCCTCTATGCGCTCATTACCATGCTAGGGTTGGCGGTTATTTTTAAGCAGTCCCCGTTGCTCTTCACCATTATTGCCTATGCCGGCGCTGGCTACCTTGCTTGGTTAGGGGTGAAGTCCTTGCTGAGTAAAGGTGGGGTTGCGGCTAAATTAGAAGCGGGACAACCCGCCAGTTTAGGTGAGGCGGCACGCGATGGGGCGATGATCTCAATGCTCAACCCCAAACTGGCCCTGTTTTTTATTGCCTTGTTTAGCCAGTTTGTTGCGGTGGGCACGGATTTATTTAGCCGTAGTGTGATTGTGTTGACGCCATTATTGATTGATGGGCTTTGGTACACCCTGATTGCCTTTTTGTTATCCAGCCCAGCCATTGTTGACAAGCTACGTCACCATGGCGCGTGGGTGGATAAGCTCTCGGGCGTGGTATTGATTGCATTAGCCGTGCGTGTGGTGGTTACGCTGCAATAGCGAGATGCTGCAAGGGATGCAGACGGACGCGTTATTAAAAAGACTGGCAGCTAGCCAGTCTTTTTGCATTTAGGGGCGGTGGCTTAAGTGGCGCTCGCGGGTTTCTAGCTTCTTCTCTTGGCTTTTTTTGAGCATCACATACAACGCGCCGGTACCGCCTTGGTGACGCAGAGCCGAATGGTAGCAGAGCACGTCTGAAATTTGTTGTAGCCACTGACAGACATAGCTTTTCATCATTGCCGGTGGGTTACTGCGCTCGCCTTTTCCATGCACAATGATCACGGTGCGCACATCCATGCGCTGGCTTTGTTTTAAAAAGCGTAAAATTTCATCGCGGGCTTTTTCTAATGACATCTTGTGCAGATCCAGCCGTGCGTTGATGTCATATTTGCCGAGTCGCAGCTTGCGAAACACCCCATCTTGAACACCATCACGCTTGTAGGCCATTACCTCGTCGGGTTTTACCATGTGCGCGTACTCGAGTGACAGATATTCAGGGTCGCTGTTTGCCAATTTTTGCGCGGCCTGTTGGCGTGCAAGCTGGGCTTCAGTAGGCTGGTGCGATCCTGTTTGATCCTCAACCGTGTCCTGCTTGATGGGCGCGACATCTGACATCATTTCTCGGAACAGCTCAAATTCGTTTTTATCACTCATCACTACATTGCCATGTGCGTCGTGGAGTCATTTGGGGACAGTATAAACGAAAATAAAAAAAGAAACCTAGAGTCACACTCTGTGACCAACCATGCAACTCTAGGTTAAGCAAGTTTGCTTAAAGATAGGTAGGCAATAAAACAGGTTATTGAGGTTTGGAAGTCATCACCTTGTAGACAAAATAGCCGCCGAAAAAGCTGATCAGGCCAAATGTACAGATGATGACAATCATGGATGACAAGCCCACGGCGTTGCCGAAAAGTAGATCAAGCCAAAAGTCCATAGTCTGTACCCTCGTATCCGTTAATGTAGGGTCAGGATGCCAATAGGAAGCAGGTTGAATACTGATCAGGATCAAGATAAATGGCGAACAAATTATCAACATTTGTTAACAACGATCTGATCACAAACTGCGCGCAACTGATGCGAGTTTCACCGTTTAAAGTGGTTGAATGAAAAAATACGCCGCTAGGGCTTGAGGTTTCGCGATGCTTGAGTATGATAGGCGACCTCAGCAGGCAGGATGCACTTAAACGCATACTGAGCTGCTTGACAAGTTTGATACCTATTCGTAAAACTTGTCAGAGATGTCGGTGAATAGCGCAGTTTGGTAGCGCATCTGGTTTGGGACCAGAGGGTCGGGGGTTCGAATCCCTCTTCACCGACCATTATTCAGGTAGTGGAGAGCGTATTGGGTCGGGGGCCGGAAGCCCGGTCGCATCGAATCCCTCTTCACCGACCATTATTTTAAAGCTGAGTGATCGAAGGTTACTTGGTTGACGTAAAAAGCATTAACGGTGAATAGCGCAGTTTGGTAGCGCATCTGGTTTGGGACCAGAGGGTCGGGGGTTCGAATCCCTCTTCACCGACCACTATTCGGGTAGTGGAGAGCGGATTTAGTCGGGGTCCGGAAGCCGGTCCAATCGAATCCCTCTTCACCGACCAATAAGAAACCCCAGCCGAGAGGCTGGGGTTTTTTCGTTATGCTGACGGTGAGCTTATGGTTTTGGGTAATGCTGGAAGGCTTGTGTGTTGCCTTCGTCATCAAACGCCATCACCGTGTAAGGCTGGTGGCGGTCACCATATTCCATACCCGGCGAGCCCATCGGCATGCCGGCCACTGCTAGGCCTTCTAACCCAGTATTGGTAGCGAGAAGTTTTTTCACCTCTTTGGCTGGCACATGCCCTTCAATCACATAGCCGTTGATGCGTGCGGTGTGGCACGACTGCATATCGGCAGGCACACCCATCTCTTGCTTGATGGATGCCATATCATCATGCGGTTTGACCTCTAGCTCAAAACCGGCTTGCTCCATATGCTCAACCCAGTCATCGCAACAGCCACAGCTGGGAGATTTATACACCACACCGCTCGCGGCCATTGCCGAGGCGCTCATTAGACCCACTGTTGCTACAAGTAGTTGTAAACGCTTCATTATCGCTCCTTGTTACTTATCGTCTGATTTTATTTTGAAAAAACGTAGTCGATTGGCGTTGGTCACCACCGTAATCGAAGATAGCGCCATTGCGCCCCCTGCGATAACTGGGCTGAGCAACATGCCAGTGAATGGGTAAAGGATGCCGGCAGCGACTGGGATCCCTAAGGTGTTATAAATAAAGGCACCAAAGAGGTTCTGCTTCATATTGCGCACGGCGGCTTGAGACAAAGCAATCGCGTTGGCGAGAGCGCCGAGGTGCTGGTGCATTAGAGTGATTTGCGCACTTTCTATGGCAATGTCACTGCCACTGCCCATAGCGACACCCACATCGGCTTGTGCAAGTGCAGGGGCGTCATTAATGCCATCACCAACCATAGCGACGCGCTTGCCTTGCTGTTGCAGCTGTTGAATCTGTTCCGATTTCTCATCGGGTAGCACCCCAGCAATCACGTGATCAATCCCTAGCTGACGACCAATGGCATTGGCGGTATCAGGGTGGTCACCAGAGAGCATGATCACTTCGAGGCCTTGCGATTGCAGGTTAGCCACAGCGTCAATCGCATCGTCACGAATGGGGTCACTGACGCCAATCAGCGCTTGCACACTGTCTGCATTGGCAAGATAGATAGCGGTCTCGCCACGCTGAGTCATGGCATCAATGTCACTTTGATGGGAGGAAGTCTCGATCCCTTGTGCGTCCATCCAGGCTTGGTTGCCAATGAAGTAACGCGTACCATCAATCTGCGCCTGGATCCCTTTGCCAGATTCGCTGTTAAAGTCGTTTGACGTTGGCAGCGAGAGATCCTGTGCCTTGGCATAATTAACAATGGCCTGTGCCAGCGGGTGCTCGGAGTGTTGCTCCAGCGAGGCGGCGATCGCCATCAAGCGCGCTTGGTCGTCGTTAATCGCTTTTACATTGGTCACTTCCGGCTGGCCGCGTGTCAATGTCCCGGTTTTATCAAAGACCAAAGTGTGGAGTTTGGCCGCGGTTTGTAGCGCATCCGCATCACGAATTAATACCCCGACTTCGGCAGCGCGACCGACCGCCGCGGTGACCGATAAAGGCGTGGCGAGGCCAAGCGCACATGGACACGCGATAATTAGCACCGTGGTGGCGGTGACTAGCATGTAGCTGACCGACGGCTCGGGGCCGACAACATACCAGATAGCCGCTGTGACCAACGCAATGGCGACCACGATCGGTACAAACACCGCGGAAATGCGGTCGGCAAGCTTGGCCAGCTCGGGTTTACTGCTTTGAGCTTCGCGCACCAAATCGATAATACGCGCCAGCATGGTATCGCTACCGACGCCGGTGGCTTTAAACGTCAAGCTCCCTTTTTGGTTGACTGTCCCGGCGTGCAGGGTGTCTCCCTGTTGTTTGCTGACCGGCACGGGTTCACCCGTGAGCATCGACTCATCGATATAGCTGTTGCCATCGACCACTTCGCCATCTACCGGCACTTTCGCCCCCGGTTTTACCCGTAGCGTCATCCCTTGTTTAATTTCATCAAGCGGGCGCTCCGTCTCCTGGCCGTTCTCGATAACCAACGCCGTGGGCGGCTGCAAATCAAGTAGCTGATCAAGCGCTTTGGAGGTATTGGCACGCGCACGCGCTTCAATCGCGTGGCCTAAGCTGATTAAACCAATGATCATCGCTGAGGCTTCAAAGTACACATGACGAGCCTGTTCGGGGAACAGGGCAGGGGCAAGCACCACCGCAGTAGAATACAGCCATGCCGCGCCTGTCCCGAGCGCCACCAAGGTATCCATGGTGGCACGTTTGTGCTTCAGTGCTTGCCAGGCATTGGCGAAGAAATGACGGCCCCCGGTGGCGAGCAGCAAGAGGGTAAGGATGGCCACCGCGCCCCACGCCCACTGATCTTGGTTGGATTGAATGGTCATGCTGCCACCCAATATCCCCCAAGCCATTATCGGGCCACCCAGGCCCAAGCCAGCGATCGTGCTGCGTTTAAAGTTTTTTAACTCGGCGGCTTGTTGGTGCTGCTGGCGCTCGCGACGATCATTGTCATCCTCGACTTTCTCTGCGCCATAGCCAGCGTTTTCCACGGCCTCAACGATGGCGTCAGGTGTGGCGTTGCCTTTTACAATCGCACTGCGCTCGGCCAGATTCACACTTACATTGGCCACACCATCAACGCTGTTGATCGCGTTTTCGACACTGCTTACACAGCTAGCACAGGTCATTCCTGATAATACGTATTGCTGACGGGTCGTCTGGTTGGTAGTTTTTGCGGTGTCATCGCTGGATGAATGCGCTTGTTCAGAGCCAGAAGCGGCGGAGCGGTTGTGTGAACTGTCACTGGGCTCGGCGTCTGACTCTTTATCACTGTCCATGTCTGAGGTTGCGTCATGGTCAGTGTGAGCGCTTTGGTCATCGTTGGTGGCAAGCTCAGCCTGATAGCCGAGCTGATCAACCATTTTAATCAACGTATCAGCAGTTAAGCTGGTGTGGACGTGCGCCTCTGTTTTACTCACCGAATGAGAAAACACCGTGGGCTGCTCGTCCAGCGCTGCTTCGACTTTGGCCACACAACGGCCGCAGTTTAGCCCACTTAAGGTGAAGTAGTGACGGTAGCCGACCTGATAGCCGAGCGCTTCAATCGCGGTAACCGCTTGGCGTAGCGGGTACTCAGTGCTCTCACCCAGGGCTTCTAATGACACTGACTGGGTATCAATGTCCTCAATGCGAACCCCGTCGATATCCTCAAGCGCTTTTGTCACTTTTTTCACACAGCCTTGGCAGCTTAAGCCACTCAGCGGCAGTGTGTAGTAGGTGATGTTAGTGTCGGTGGTGGTCATTGCCTCTCCTTATCGCCTGACGTCATTCGATGTTGGCGATTGTCGCAACTTCAGTTAGGCTAAACTGTAAACCTTATAGCAACTGGAAGGTCAAGCGAGTAAAATGAAAATTCAACAAGTGGCAGAGAAAACCGGCTTAACCAGCAAAACCATTCGCTTTTATGAGCAGAAAGGGCTGATCACGCCACCGCATCGAGCGGAGAACGGCTATCGCGATTATCGCGAGCAACATATCAATGAGCTGCAAATGATCCGCCGTGCACGATTGGTGGGGTTTACCTTGGAAGAAAGTGCGGATTTATTGGCGTTATCGCGCGATCCGTCGTTACGCAGTGCCGATGTCAAAGCGCGCGCCGAAAGTAAACTGGTAGAAATTGATGAGAAAATCACGGAACTGGCGGCGATGAAAACCACCCTTCAAGCGCTCACCCAAGCGTGCCCCGGTGATGGAGATGCGCAGTGCCCGATCATCGAAGCACTGCGCGGAGACAGTGAGCTAGGTGAGTTAGACCCCAGCTCCTCAAGTTGTTGCGCGTCAGAGACTGAATCGTCCCTGACAAACTAACCATTAGTAAAGCAGCGAGTAGAGCTGACGACGATAACGCGATGCCACTTCATTGCCTTGGCCGAGTGCGGTAAGAATATCCATCAGGGTTTTCTTAGCTTCACCCTCGGCATGGTTCATATCGCGGCGAAGAATGTTCATCAGTAACTCCAGCGCCTCTTCACTGCGATTAATCTGATTAAATTGCACCGCCAATTCATAGGCGACGTTGGCATCGTCTGGGTTCTCTTCGAGTTGGGCCTGCAGACGGCGAATTTCAGGGGCATCAACCGCTTGGTTATGCAGCTCAATTTTTGCCACCAAACTTTTGTAGGTCGCGTCTTGGTCTTGCATCAGCACGGTATCCAGCAGCGCTTGCGCCGCATCAAACTGATGAGTCTCGACCAAGCATTCTGCCATCGCCAACTTATACTCGCCTTTATCGCCGTGGCTGGTTTCCAGTGGCTTTAAAATCACCAAGGCATCGGTGTAATTGCCTTCGGCCATGAGCTGACGCGCTTGCTCAAACGCTTGATCTTCTGGGCTGGGCAAATGCTTGTTAAGCATCTCGCGCACGGTCTCTTCATTTTGCGGGCCGGCAAGGCCATCCACAGGTTGACCGTCTTTAAACAGCGCCAAGGTTGGCAGCGCACGCACGCCAAACTGCGCGGCAATAAGCTGCTGCGCTTCACAGTCGATAGTAGCCAGCGTAAAGCTGCCATGGCTGTCGTGAGCAATTTGTTCAACCGTGGGCTTAAGCTCCACGCTTTCAGGCATCATGTTCGCCCAGAAGTACACCAGCACCGGCGTGCGAGACGACGACTCGAGAATCTGCTGAAAATTATGCTCGGTTAATTCGACGATATAGTTTGCGTTCATCATGGATCCTGACCAAGTGGATTTTCCTTAAGGGTGGGGGCAAACGTGCAGAAATTCAAGCAACTGGGCGTGTATTTGGGCGTGTGATGGTGGATCGTACCTAAAGACGAAAAGGGGCGAAACGTAACAGGCACGAAAAAGCCACCCGAAAGTGGCCTGTTTCGTCGGTCTGCAAGCGAAGTCATTACAAAGCAAGTGCGAGTTACAACACGAGCACCACGCACAAAGCGACGCTCAAGCAGAGCCAGTTCAATTGATGTAAGGTCATCAGCCGGCTCCTTTATGATTGTTATCGAGGGTGTTGCTTTATCGGTGAGGATTGATCCAACAGATGTTGTCCACCAATGATGATGAGATTAGCGCCCGTCTGTGACAAAAGTATGACAAATGCGACAGCAGCCACGCTTTTTTGGCGATTTTTTCGCTGTTGCATCACCCGCCTTTGAGCAATACCCGATCGAGCCAACGACTGGGAAGGAGCCGTTTGAGGGTTGCCATCCACACTGTCGGTTGGGTCACGCGATAACGTATTTTGGGGCGAGGCGAGAACAACGCATGCGTCAATGGTGCGACAAGCGCGTCGGCGGGCAGGGTATATTTGTTGCCGCCTTCGTCCGCCGCGAGGCGGTCAAGTTGGGCTTGGTAGGCCTGCTGATGACGGCTTTTATTGGGGTCGACCCAGTGTTTAAAGGCGCTGAGCGCATTGGCACGAAACGCGGTTTCAATCGGACCTGGCTCAATCAAACTCACCTTAATCGGCGTATCGCTCAGCTCTAAACGCAAGGTATCGGTCCAGCCTTCGAGCGCAAACTTGCTGGCGTTATAGGCGCCACGATATTTCAATGCCACGATACCCAGCACCGAGCTATTTTGCACAATGCGTCCCTCGCCGTAATTGAGCAGCATCGGCAACAAGGCTTGGGTTAAATGGTGCCAACCAAACACATTGGTCTCAAACTGGGCGCGTAAGGCATCGGTGGGCAAATCTTCCAGTGCGCCGGGTTGGCCATAAGCACCGTTATTAAACAGCGCAAAGAGTTTGCCACCTGTCATTTGCTCGATTGTGTTGACCGCTTGGTTGATGCTGGTCGTGTCTGATACATCCAATTGAATACAGGTTAAGCCTTCTTGCTGTAACCGGCTGACATCGTCAGGCTTTCGGCAACTGGCGATCACCGTGTGCCCTTGCTCATGCAAGGCTTTGGCGCAGGCATAGCCGATGCCGGTGGAGCAGCCGGTGATTAAAATGGCGTTATTGAGCGGTGAGGCAGCGTCCATAAGATCCCCGTTCATGATTGAGTCGCACCAGACAAATAAGGCGCGAGTTTTTCCGCCATAAAATCGGCAATCCAAGCTTGTGCGGCGGGCATCGGGTGAATGCCATCGTCACGCATCCATTCAGGCTTTTGGATCACAGTCTCCATAAAAAAGGGCAGCAAGGGGGTTTGTGTTTGCTCTGCCAGTGTAGGATAAATATCAGCAAATCCTTGTGCATAGCGCTGACCATAATTAGGCGGGATTTGAATTTGCACCAACAACGGCGTGGCATCGGCTGCGCGGGTTTGAGTGATCAATTGCTTAAGGTTGTCTCGTATACGATTAAATGGCCAACCGCGTAGGCCATCATTGCCGCCGAGTTCAATCAGCACCCATTCGGGCTCGTGGCGTTCTAATAATTGCGGCAGACGCTGCAGGCCATTGGCGGTGGTATCGCCGGAAATGCTAGCGTTAATCACTTCAACCTCGACATCATGGTCGTTGAGTGCGCGCGGTAGCTTAGCAGGCCAGGCTTGTTCAGCCGCCATTTGGTAGCCAGCGCTTAAGCTGTCACCAAGAACAAGGAGCGTTTGTGCATTGGCACTGCTCACCCACAAAAAACACAACAAAGTAAGGATGCGTAACATGGCCTCTCCTGTTATTCGAGCCGAAAAAATTGCAAAACATGTCGTGACACGCGAACAGCCGCTTACCATTCTGCAGGATGTCTCGCTACAAATCGAGGCAGGCGAGTCGATTGCATTGATGGGCGTGTCCGGCGCAGGAAAATCCACCTTAATGACCTTGCTTGCAGGACTAGATACGCCCAGTGAAGGCGAGGTCGATCTCCTCGGCCACAAGCTTTCCACCTTGGATGAAGATGCGCGCGCGGCGCTGCGGGCTGAATCGGTGGGGTTTGTGTTCCAAAGCTTTTTACTGGTGCCGTCACTGAACGCGCTTGAGAACGTGATGCTGCCGCTCACCATTCGCGGTGAGGAAGAAGACGAAACCCGCGCCAAGCAACTGCTGGCCTCGGTGGGTTTGCAAGGGCGCGAAAGCCATTTGCCGTCGCAACTCTCTGGCGGGGAGCAACAACGGGTGGCCTTGGCGCGTGCGTTTATTATTCGCCCACAAGTGCTGTTTGCCGATGAGCCGACCGGCAACCTTGACCAAAAAACCGCGGCGACCATCATCGATTTATTGTTTGAACTGAACGAAAAGCATGGCACCACCTTGGTATTGGTCACCCACGATCCGGCGCTGGCAAAGCGTTGTCAGCGTACCTTGATGATGGACAGCGGCAAACTACAGGAGCGAGTGAATGGCGAGTAAAAACGGACTACTCAATCGCTGGGCGTGGCGCGAACTGTTACACGGGCAAATTTGGCCAGTGGCTGTGGCGCTGGCACTGATCATCACCTGTGTGTTTGCGCTGTCGGCATTGGCCGATCGCATTGAAAACGTGCTCACCCAGCAAGGGCGTAATCTGATTGCCGCCGATACCGTGCTGCGTACTCGTCAGGCGCTTAACACCGAACAAATTGAGGCGTTTAAACAAGCCGGTGCCACGGTATCTGCCCAAACCCGCTTTGGCACCATGGCGTTCAGCGAGCAAAACATGCAGCTGGTGAGCGTGAAAGCGGTGGACAGCCTTTATCCGCTACGCGGCGACTTGGTGTTGGAGCAAAACGGTCAAGCGATTGGCGGTGACCGACGCATTCAACCCGGTGAGCTATGGCTCTCCGAGCGGGTGTTTAGTTTGCTGGATGTCAAACCCGGCGATACCGTCTCGATTGGTAACCTCGATCTCAATGTCAGCGGCACCTTGGCCGCCGAGCCGGAACTGTCGTTTAACCCCTTTAGCCAAATGCCTGCGGTGATGATGCACCGAGCCGATGTGCCGGCTGCGGGCGTGGTGCGCGAAGGCAGTCGGGTGCGCTATCGCTACTTTTTAACCGGTGACGAGCCCAGCCTAAGCGCGGCTAAAGCCAGCTACACGCTGCAAGATGGTGAGCGCTGGGTGGATGAAAACACCTCTGATCGCACTGGCGATATGCTGGATCGCAGCCGCCAGTATCTATCGTTAACCGTGGTGCTGGTGATTGTGATGGCCGCGGCCACCTTAACCTTAACCTGTCAGCACTATGCTAAAAGCCGCGCGGATTTGGTGGCGATGCTAAAAAGCCTCGGCGCCAGCCACCAATGGGTGCGACGCTGGCTGGCACGGCAGTTAACCTTATTGTTTGTCCTTGCCACCGCCGTGGGCTTGGCTGCGGGGTACACGCTTGAAGTGCTATTGCGCTTACCGCTGACCGATGTGCTGCCTTCCCCGCTGCCAAGCTATGGCTGGGTGCCTTGGGTGCTTGCGCCCGGCGTCGCGCTTTTGGTGGCGTTGCCTGCCTTGGGTGTGCCGCTGCTTAAATTACTGGATGCCCCCGCGTTAGCGGCGGTGCAATCGCAGGCTACCAGCGGACGTCGCCGTCGCGGCACTGCAGCTGTCTTGATTGCGATACCGGTAGGGGCGCTTGCGCTGTGGGCGTTTGACAACACCTTGCTATGGACAGTGCTGGGGGCGATGGCGGTGATGATCGTCTTGCTGGCACTGGCAGGGTTAGGCCTGCTTAGGTTGGTGAAATCACGGGTGCGCGCGCCGTCGGTCAAGCTCGCATTAAGCCGAATTACCCGCAATAAACTGGCTAGCAGCGTGCAGTTAGGGGCGCTGGCGATCTCCTTTATGCTCTTGGCCATTATCTGGCTGCTGCGCACTGACTTGCTCGCTGATTGGGGACGGATGCTGCCGCCCGATGCGCCCAATGTGTTTGCGCTGAATATCGCCCCGAGTGAGCAGCAAGACTATGTGGGTGAACTCGACGACGCCAGCTTGATGCGCTCTGATGCCTACCCAATCGTGCGTGGCCGGCTGGTGGGCAAAAACGGTGAGCGTTACCAGATCCCAACCGATGAAGCCGAGCGTGATGAAGCGGACGAGGCCTTGCGCCGCGAGCTTAATTTCACTTGGCGAGACAGTTTGCCGTCGCACAATGAGGTGATTGCCGGAGACTGGCCAACCGAGAATGGTGTGTCGGTGGAGGCCGACATTGCCGAGCGCTTGGAGATTGAGATAGGCGACAGCCTGACCTTTAGCGTCACCGGCCAAGACTTTACCGCCACGGTGAACTCGATTCGTGAGGTAGAGTGGCGCAATATGCGGCCTAACTTCTACTTTATTTTCGACCGCGAGACGCTCGCCGACAAACCGGCTAACTGGCTGGTGAGCTTCAGGCTCGATGAATCGCAAACGCCGTTGCTCAATCGCTTGGCGCGGGAGTACCCGACCGTCACGCTGCTTGACTTGCGCACCATGAGCAGCCGCATTCAATCGATTTTGCGTCAAATTGGCTTGTCGCTCTCGGTATTAGCGGGTCTGGCGGTGATCAGCGGCCTGTTACTGCTGCTTACCTTGCTGCGTATCAGCTTGAGCGAGCGTCAGCAGGAGATAAACCTCTATCGCACCTTGGGCGCGAGCCGCACCCGTATTCAGCGCACCTTATGGAGCGAATATGGCGTGATGGCCTTTGTGTCTGGCCTGATGGCGGTGCTGGGCGCAGAAGCGGCGATGGTCGGCCTGCTGAAATGGGGCTTTGAAATGGAGGTACGCCTGCACCCTGAGCTTTGGGCGGTATTGCCGGTGTTGGCGGTAGCGCTGGTGTTTGTCACGGTCGCCTCGATGCTGCGCAAACTGATTGACCCACAACGGCGTTAACACGAGGCGGTAAGCATTCTCGTTTCACACATAACAAAGCGGGTATCAAGAAAGTTGATACCCGCTTTTTTGTGTAAAACGTCTAGCTAGCAACACCGCTTGTGCAAAAGGCAAAAGCCACTACTTGAACAAAGACTGCATCGCTTCTTCCACCTTAGGGTGCTGGAACTCAAAGCCCGCGTCCTCCAACGCATGGGGCAGGGCGCGTTGGCTATCGAGCAGCAAGTGCGAGGCTTCACCCATCATGGTTTTAATCGCCAGAGTAGGGACAAAGAACACGTGTGGGCGTTTTAAGGCACTGGCCAGCGCCTGGCTAAAGCGTTTATTGGTGACCGGCTCTGGCGCGGTGCAGTTAAACGGCCCTTTGAGCTCAGGAGTGTTGAGCAGGTGGATAATCGCGCCGACCATATCATCTATATGGATCCACGGCATATACTGCTGGCCTTTACCAATGGGGCCGCCTAGCCCGAGTTTATACGGCAGCATCATCCGTTTAAGCGCGCCACCCTCACCGCTTAACACCACGCCGGTGCGCAGCAAGCACACCCGTGTGTGTTGCGAGGCGCCTTTCAAGGCAATCTTTTCCCATTGATGACACACATGCTGGGCAAAATCATCGGCATGAACCACCAAGGTTTCATCAAAGCTGCGATCTTGCTGATCGCCGTAATAGCCCACCGCCGAGCCGCTAATAAAGGTGTGAGGTGGCGTGCTGCTGGCATGGATTTTCTCCACCAGTTTTTCCGTTAATCCCCAGCGGCTGGTGCAGATGATCCCTTTTTGCTGCTCACTCCAGCGTTTGTCGGCAATCGGCTCGCCCGCCAAATTAATAACCGCATCAATATCATTCAGGTGAGGGAGGTCATCAAGGCGCTCTAACGGCGTGACTTTATCGCCAAAGCACTGGGTGACCTTTTGCTTGGAGCGCGATAACACAGTGACCTGATGCTCGGTCAGCAAGCGAGGAATTAACGCCTGACCAATCAGGCCAGTGCCGCCAGTGATTAAGAGTTTCATGCCTGATGTCCTAACGTCGAGTAATGGGTGATATAGATAACGCTAAGAGGGTTTTAGACTTAGCGCAAGTGATTGCTTTGTATCCTGTTACGTACCGCAACCAAAATCGGTTTGATCGCGCAGTTTTCTCTTCTACCCCTCGCACGCCAAATTGGGAGTGCTAACATAAATAGGCACATAAAAGGTGTGTTTTTCATTTTACTACGCAGGGAGTCATGTCGCCTACATGCAAGCGTTATTCAAATCATTGCTAGGAAGCTTTCGCGATCTGTTACCCATCATCCTAGTGATTGGCTTTTTTCAGGTGATTGTCCTGCAACAACCGCTGCCTAACTGGATCTCCATCACCTTTGGCTTGGTGCTGGTGGTGGTGGGGCTGACCTTATTTGTATATGGCTTAGACATGGGATTATTCCCGATTGGCGAATCCATGGCGCATTCGCTGGCCCACAAAGGCAGTTTAGGCTGGTTGATTGCGTTCGCGTTTTTGCTCGGCTTTGGCACCACCATTGCCGAACCCGCACTTACTGCGGTGGCGGCGGAAGCGGCAGATGTGGCGGCCAATGGCGGGATGATAAACACCACTGAGGCAGCCAAAGACAGCTATGCTAACGGCCTTAGGATCACGGTGGCGCTCTCGGTTGGGTTTGCGATTGTGCTGGGTGTGGTGAGGATTATGAAAGGTTGGCCGATCCACCGTTTAATTATTGGCGGTTATTTGCTGGTGGTAGCGATGACCATGGTGGCGCCGCCGAGTATTATCGGCATTGCCTATGACTCGGGTGGGGTGACCACCTCGACCATTACAGTGCCATTGGTCACCGCGCTCGGCGTGGGGCTGGCGACCGTGATTAAAGGGCGCAACCCCATGGTGGATGGCTTTGGTTTGATTGCCTTTGCTTCCTTGTCACCGATGATCTTCGTGATGGCCTACGGCATGGTGGTGGCATGAACAATCCACTCACTTTGTTTCTCGACACCTTTTTCTCCACCGTGCGCGATGTGATCCCGATTATCGCGATCATCTTTGGCTTTCAGCTGTTTGTATTGCGCAAAGCGCTCAACAACCCCAAACGGATCTTTCTCGGTTTTTTCTATGTCATCTTGGGCTTAAGCCTGTTTTTAATGGGGCTGGAGCTGGCGCTATTCCCGCTCGGTTCGTCGATGGCCGAGCAGCTGACCGCTCCCGATTTTGTTGGCGCAGCGCTTAAAGCCGGCGGCGAGATTAACTGGCAAGCCTACTACTGGGTGTATCTGTTTGCCGCGGCGATTGGTTTTAGTACCACAGTGGCTGAGCCCTCATTAATCGCGGTAGCGATCAAAGCGGCCAAAGTTTCGGGCGGGGCGATTCGGGTGAACGGCTTGCGGGCCTCGGTGGCGCTCGGGGTGGCAATGGGGATTGCCTTGGGGTGCTATCGCATTGTGGTGGGCGATCCACTTCATTACTACATCATCACCGGCTATGTGGTGGTGGTGATCCAAACCTATTTTGCCCCGCCGTTTATCGTGCCTTTGGCCTATGATTCTGGCGGGGTGACCACCTCAACCGTGACCGTGCCTTTGGTGACAGCGCTGGGGTTGGGGCTAGCCTCTACCGTACCGGGAAGAAACCCGATGCTCGATGGGTTTGGCTTAATTGCGTTTGCCAGTTTGTTTCCGATGATCACCGTGATGGGCTATGCCCAAATCACAGCCTATTTACAGAAAAAGCACGCACAGCGTTCATCGTAAGGAGAGCCTATGCGGTTCAAATTAATCATGGCGTTTATTGAAGATGCCAAAACCGACGCGGTGCTCGATGCCGCCAGACAAGCCGGCGCCACCGGTGCAACCATTATTAACAACGCGCGTGGCGAAGGCTTGGTGAAAAAGAAAACCTTTTTAGGGCTGACGCTGGATGTGCAGCGAGACGTAGCTATCTTCCTGGTGGAAGAGCACTTAGCGCGCACCATACTCGAAACCATTAATGATGTAGGCGAGTTCGATGCCACCTCCGGCAGTGGCATTGCGGTGCAAATAGATGTGGAAGATGCCGTGGGCGTGGCCCACCAAATGCGAGAATTAACCGAAGTGGTGAAGGACGAGTTATGAAACAACATAAAACGGTAAGAGATGTGATGCATGCCCATGCTGTGTGTATTGATGGGCTCACCACGGTCGAAGAAGCGATCCGCATTGCACGCGAACAAGAAGTGAAAGCGATTATCGTCAATAAACGCGATGAGCATGACGAATTCGGCATTGTGTTAATGAACGACATTGCCAAAAAAGTGCTCGCCAAAAACCGCGCCCCATCACGGGTGAATGTTTATGAAATTATGACCAAACCCGCGCTTAGCGTCTCCCCCAATATGAATGTGAAATACTGCGCCCGCTTATTCGAACGCTTCGGCATCAGCCGCGCTCCTGTTATCGAAAACGGCCAAGTCCTCGGCATGGTCAGTTATAACCTAATCGTCATTTACGGCATGCTCGCCGAAGAAGTAGAGAGTCAGGATAGGAAGGATTAGGGATAGGAGTAAAGGGGGCTTAACGGAGTGGAGGGGCGTTGTTGATCAAATAATTCACTTCACGCACTGGTCCCAATGGGATTACTCCCGTCGCTCAACTCGGTAACTAACAGGCATACCGAATATTATGAATTTGTTGATCGCTTTCACGTTGACCGATGGTGAGTGGAGGAGGGGAACTTATGATTGACCCATAGTAACACTAGCGTAATGAAAATTTAGGTATAAATTAAATAATTAAGCAATCATTTTACTGATTTTAAGTGTAATAAAATAGAGATGTCTCTTTTCTATAGGTATAATGTAAGTTAATTGATTTGTTTGGATGTGATTAAATCTAGAGCCACTGCTTTTTCTGTTGTGAACAAATAAAATAATATATCAGTAAAAACGACTCAACCAAGAAAATGCAAAAAATATGGTTGGTTATTTATCAATTCTAGATTCTATCAGAGGCTCTAGTTCTCTTATTAAATGTTCACACTTTTTAATAAATCCTCTATCTATACATAAGTAATCTGTGTTGAATTTTAATATTGATATTAAATATGAACGGTAACCAACTAGTTTATTGAGTACCTGGGAGCGACAATATTTAATTAAAAAAGACTCTTTGGGCTTATACTGGAATTTTATTTTTGATGGATCAGACCCAAAGATGGATTTATATATCAATATATCATCATTGCTCTTATTGCACTCATGTATCATTTTTGATATTATTTTCGTTTTCTTATTAGATACTCTTATGCTGCCGCTTAGGTAAGGATAGTCTGAGCCTGATATTATATACCCATTAAGTGAAAGATATTTCTTAGATTTCACTGTCTTTCTTCTGTTTATCTTAAATCCATCTATGTTAACTATGAAAGAAATTTTCTCAATGAATTTATCTGAATGTAAAAATGGAACTTTATCCTTTTTTTCGAATAAACTCGCAACGAGAGTCCTTTCACGATAATTTTCATCTCTAGTAGTTGAACTTGAAAACAACATATCGTCCGCATAACGTGTATAAGTAATATTGTTTTCAGAGCAGAATTTTTCTATTATAATATCTAGCTTTCTAAATACTATATTAGAAACGATAGGAGATGATTTAAAACCAATGGGCAAAATTGTTTTTTCTGAAAACTCTTTGTTTTTAGATTCTTTTGGTAGTGTTATCGTTAAAGCTTTTACTATGAAATCTAGATTAGACTGAATGCATCCATCCATTATTGCAGATGACGATACATGTTCTGATATGGCATTTTTTATTGTATCTCCATTAATGAAATGAAAGAAATTTTTAAGATCTAATCTTAAGAAATAGTAGTTATTCCGATGAGGCTCAAGAAAGTTTAAGTAAGATTTCCCTTTGGAATAAGCAGTAGCTGATTGATTTATAGGTATTCGACTAAATAAATTTTTATTTAGGCTTTCATGTATATAGTTAATGGTTTTTCTTTCTGATCCTGAAGGGATATAAATAAATTTATTCCCAATTTTGGTTTCTTTGAATTGAGTAGGAGGGAGTGGCTTTAAGCCACTCCCTTTATCGAAAAGAGTACACTCCTCAAGAACGGACAAAACAGAACTGTTAACAGTGTAACTTTTCATTTTGATTCCATATAGATACTAATTCATCTTTTCACGAACTTGTCGTGTATTAAAAGTACACATTTGAAAGGTGCACACCATTTAGACAATATTGAGACTAGGATATAAAAATATCGAATTTGCGAACAAACACTCTCTAAACTATCGATTCTGAAATCTTTTCCAGTATATCATCCAGGTGTGGAAAGTGGCAAGAAAATTTATCACGAAACTCATCATCAGAAGTTGACGTGTTATCAAGCTCTGCTATTGCAAAGTTTAAGAAGGATGTGACCCAACCCCCAGTTTTCCCAAACTGTGTAGGTAGTTTTTTTAAACATTGTTCTGTGAGAACATTAACAGCATGTCTGATTTCATGGCTAATAGCAGTCTCATAATGTTTTGACTTCTTACTGCATAACGTGTGAGTCTTACCATTTAGTGCAAGACGTAGGACTGCCACCTGATCGTTTTGATTAAGTTCGTTATGTTTACTGTAGAATTGCCTCAGAACCTTTTTCAAGTTGATAATAAGAAGTTTTTTGATAAAACACTTATTACTATCTGATAAATCACCATTGTACTCATTTCCTGTGAAAACATTATTGAAAGTAAAATCAATATTTTCTTTTTTAAATCTTTTTCTGAATCCATCCAGCTTTTTATTTATATCTCCTTCACCACCAATCATTAGAGTGCCTTCGGCTAGTTCTTCTGTTTGGCTGATTAACCATCGAATAACTATTTTCCTAGACTCTTTACAGATCAAAGTTTCTTCAATTGTAGATGGGGCTATATGTATTCTATCAGCTTTCAATAACACACTGTTGCATTTTTTTATAAGTGAAAGGTAGGATAATTTAGAAAAATCAGTCCCCTTGTTGTTGACAGAAACAGAACGTTCATTGATTGCAAGAATGGACTTTAACGTCTTTTTTATAGGGTAAAGTGGGGAGGTGTATGTAATATATTTGTACCTATCTTTTAATTCATGCAGATTGACTTCTTTCTTGTTGAGTTTGATTTTTTTATCATTAAAGCTGTAGCTCAACATCTTATCTGCATCATAAATATTTAAGTATGGAATGGAAGCTTTGGATTTTCTAGGACTAATGGCGCGGAGCATTACTTCATTTGTCTTGTAAACATCCACCTTGTTTAAAAAGCTATATTTTTCTATTAGGCTCATATTTCCAAATAATTCTAATTCGGTTTCGCCTTCGACAAACAATATAAAGTCGCTAAAATATAATCTAGCTTCATTATCGCTGAATACATTTAGAAATCTTTTGTCTTTAAATTTTGTGTTTAATAGTGAAATAGTGGTCTTTCTTGATTCCAGCCCGAAATGAAAAACACTATGCTCATTATGATTTTTAAACTGTTTTATGACGGACTTAAGAATGTTAGGTGAGTGTGTGGTCATCAATATTGTTGGATAAGGTGTTGCGTATTTACCTAGCGTTTTTTTATTTGTTTGTTTTTTTAGGTTGATATATATATTATGTAGGTTGTATATTAGTTTTTCATTTAGCTTGGGGTGTAATCCTAATTCTGGCTCGTCAATGTATACAATAGGGGTGATGTATTCTCTTCTTGTAAGAGTGATAATTAATGAAAGAAAGAGCTCAATGAATCTATGTGAGTTTGTCCCATCAGATTGTGTTTTTAATTCAAAGCCATCTATGTTAAATTTGTGCCCGTGCAGCCCAACTTTTATATAGTTAAGAATCATGTCTTGATAGTTATACGGAGAAGCTTGAGTCAGATCTTCAATGATTTTTACATAATCTTTATATGCGTTGCTTTTTGGGGATACTTTTTCATCAAAAAAATCTATTATTTGTTTTGTTTTAAGAGATTTTGTATTTAAAAACTTGAGTTGACTAACTGTTTTCCAAAGTTTTTCCCAGTCATACAGGTCCATTTTTCTTACATCTATTGAAAATAATGGATATATCCTGTTTATTATCTTTCTTACATTTTTGTCTTTATCCGACCAGTTTATAGAGCCATTGCTATTAATTGTAAGTGTTAGTCTGAACTCTTTTCTTTTTTTTCTTTCAGAAATAAAATAGAAGCTATCATCTTTAAATAGAGAGCTATATATGTGTTTTTGATAATCACTTTTATTTTTTGTGTTTCTTATTACTTCTTCTAGCCTGGTTGTGTCATATGTTATAGTTATTTTTCCAGTGCTGGAATAATTAGATCTTAGAGGCAATGGTACAACTGGCTCGTTCTTTAAGCTTGAGTAAAAAAACTCTAATATTCTTAGAAAGTTTGACTTGCCAACATTATTTTTTCCGATAATGCAGTTGAAGTCACTAAAATCAGTTATAGTACAATCCTCAAAGGAAAGTATGTTTGTAATTCTTACAGACTTAAGTGCCACCTTTACTTTTCCCTATATTTAAAATTTTTCTTACAGAAAATAAATCACAGTTTAAACACTGTCTTTAACTGATACTTACGCACAGAAAAAATACTGTTGTCTCGCTATTGTTTCTTAAACCATAGAGTTAGTCACTAGTGTCGTGATCCGGCCATACAGATCTCAAAACGAGTTACAGATCACGAGCTAAGCTAAGTGAAAAAATTAGCAACTGGAGGCGGAGTTGTCGATTAAATTAGTAACCTAATATTGTGATATTAGATGAATTAACTTTGTCTTTCAACTTTGTAACTGGTAGGTATACCGATTCTTTTGACTTTGTTCATTGCTCTCACGTTGACCAATACTTCGCCAATGTGGGCATCGTAGTCACGCAGTGTCAGCTGAGGGCTGAGTAGTTTTCTATATCGAGGCATGCTTGTTTCTGACAGAGCGTCGGCGATAACCCTTCTATTGTTTCCAGTCTTCCAAGCTATCCGACTGCAAGGCGATGAAGGCTGCATTACGAGGGTGACCGTCCTCCGAATAGCCCCCATTATCTAGCGTAAGGAGATCTTCTTCAACTGTGTACCGACCGTAGTGAAATTCAACCATTGCCAACAGCAGCGCCGCTATCGCCACTGTGACTTTAGTGCCTTAAAATCACCAAGCCTTAACTCGACTCCTAACGCATCCACAATCGCCATCAGTGTCTTAAGGTTCGGATTGCCTTTTTGGCTGAGTGTGCGGTAGAGCGTTTCTCGTGAAAGACCGGTTTGCTTAGCGATATCTGTAATTCCCTTAGCACGAGCGACCACACCCAGAGCGTCGGCGATAAATGCGGGATCGCCCGTTTGCACCGCTTCGTCTAAGTAAGCTTGAAGTGCTTCTTGGTTGTTCAAGAATGCTGCTGGGTCAAATGGGGGGGCCGTTATCATCGGTAACCGCTATCACGTTTAGCGCTCTACCGTGATTTGCGCCATTCCACCAGCCTGCCAATAACTCATAATGTCTCTTTTTGCTTTTTTTATGTCGCCTAGTGTCAAGTTATGACGCGGTATTCCCGACACACTGTGGCCAGTTTAATCAAGCGACAAGAGGCCGAACATGAATCGCAGCGTCATTCTTACCTGCGCCGTCACCGGTGCGGGCGATACCACGGGCAAAAACCCTAATGTGCCAATCACGCCAAAACAGATTGCCGACAACTGTATTGAAGCGGCGCGTGCTGGTGCCAGTGTCGCTCATATTCACGTGCGTGACCCTGAAACAGGCGGCATTAGCCACAACATTGATCACTTCCGTGAGGTGATGGAGCGCGTTCGCGAATCAGACGTCGATATTGTTATGAACATCACCGGCGGTGGCGGCGGTGATTGGATGCCGGACGCCCAAGACCCAAGCCGTGGTGGCCCGGGCACCGATATGCAAACCCCAGCCGAGCGTCATGCGCCAGTGGGCGAGCTATTGCCTGAGCTGTGCACCTTAGATTGCGGCAGCCTGAATTTTGGCGACATGGTGTACATTAACACCGCCGACTGGCTACGTGAGCAAGCCCGTATGGTGCAGGCCGCGGGCGTGAAAGCAGAGCTGGAGTGCTTTGACTTAGGCCACGTGTGGTTTGCGCGTCAGCTACAAAAAGAAGGCTTGCTCGAGGGCGATCCGCTGTTTCAGCTGTGCTTAGGCATTCCATGGGGCGCAGAAGCGGACACCGAAACCATGTTGGCCATGCGCAATAAGCTGCCTGAAAACGCCAACTGGGCGGCGTTTGGAATTGGTCGCCATCAGATGCCGATGGTGGCGCAAGCCATGTTGCTGGGTGGTCATGCGCGCGTGGGCTTGGAAGATAACCTCTATTTAGAAAAAGGAGTGATGGCGACCAACGGCGGCTTGGTAGAAAAGGCAAGCACCATCATTGAAAACCTTGGCGGTCGTATTATGACACCCGCACAAACGCGCGCCGCGCTGAAACTGGTTGACCCTAAGACGGGTAAGCCGGTTGAAGGAGGTGACCAATGAGCAAGCAGTTAGCGGTCATCGGCACCGGTGTGATTGGTAATGGTTGGATTGCACGTGCCTTGGCGCAAGGTTGGGACGTGGTTGCCTATGACCCTGACCCACAAGCGCCCACTCGCACCCGTGCCTTTGTGGCCAATGCCTGGCCATCGTTAGAAAAGCTGGGGCTCGCCGACGGCGCAGATCCTGCCCGGTTAACCTTTGTCGATAGCCTTGAGCAGGCGGTGAAAGAGGCCGATCTAGTTCAAGAGAATGTGCCGGAGCGCATCGATATTAAGCGTGAGACCTTGGCGGCAATTGATGCTGCCGCGGCGCCAAGCGCGATTATTGGCTCATCGACCTCTGGCTTTAAACCCACTGAGCTGCAGACGGATTGCCATAACCACCCAGGGCGGGTGATGGTGGCGCATCCATTCAATCCGGTGTACTTGCTGCCGCTAGTCGAACTAGTCGGCGGCGAAGCCACTCAATCGGATCATATTGACTGCGCCCATGCACTTTACCAAGCGCTGGCAATGCGTCCCTTGGTGGTTAAGCGCGAAATCGAGGGGCATATTGCTGACCGCTTGATGGAAGCGCTGTGGCGTGAAGCCTTGCACCTGGTTAACGATGGGGTGGCTACCACCGAAGAGATTGATGCGGCAGTGGTTTATGGCTGTGGCTTGCGTTGGTCACTGATGGGCACTTTCTTAACTTTCCATCTGGCCGGTGGCGAGCAGGGCATGCGCCATATGCTAGAGCAGTTCGGCCCGGCGCTAAAACTGCCGTGGACCAAACTCGAAGCGCCTGAGCTCACCGATGAGCTGATTGATAAAGTGGTCGAAGGCTGTGAACACCAAGCCGCGGGTCGTCCTGTTTCTGAGCTAGACCGTCGCCGTGATGCGTTTTTGGTCGAGCTTTTAGACTTGGCGCAGAAGTACTGGCCAGAGGCTGAAGGTTTGGAAGGACGCATCTAATGGCACTGTTAACGATAGACGTCGCCCCCGAATGGGTCGATTATAACGGGCACATGAACGATGCCGAGTACGCGCGCGTGTTCTCGCTGGGTGTCGATGCGCTAATGGCCACTATTGGCTTGGATGACGCCGGCCGCACCCAGCATGGCTATACCATTTATACCCTAGAAACCCATTTGTGTTACCGACGTGAGGCGCATCAAGGTCAGACCTTGGTAGTCGACGTGACTGTGTTAGCGCGTGATCAAAAGCGCCTGCACGTGTTTATGCAAATGTGTGATAGCCAAGGTGAGGTGCTGGCCACCAGCGAGCAGATGCTGATGGGCATCGATACGCAAACCGGTCGCCCCGCGCCGTTTCCGGATGCTGTCGCCAGCTTGATTGAGCGGCTGCCTGCCGCATCCGACAATGAGTGGCCCCAGCTTGCTGGGCGTCGCATCGGCCTACCCAGTAGGCAGTGAGCGCGTCGTCACCGAGATGGTGAGCCATCATGAGGTCCCGCCCAGCAGAGCCTGGGCGGATAACGGGATCGCCGGCCCGACTTCCGGCTCAAGGAGGAATCATTATCGCTACTTCAACACCCCCAAACTCACCCCAACGCGGTGACAGCCAGCAGGCTGCTACCTCGACCGATTACATGGTCACCGAGCTTGCGCAAGGTGGCTTCTTCCAAGGCATGCACCGCGGCATGACCATTTGTTCAGCCGTATTGGTACTGGCGTTTGTACTGTTCACCGGCTTTCAATCAGAGACGGCCAGTGTCTTGTTTGGCACCACGCGCACCTGGATTGAAAGTACCTTTAGTGGCTACTACCTGGTCACCGTGATGCTGTTATTGACCGTGTGCGGTTTTATCGTTTTCAGCAAGTACGGCAACGTGCGTCTTGGCCCTGACGACAGTCGTCCAGAGTTTAGTAATTTCTCCTGGTTCTCGATGCTGTTCTCTGCCGGCATTGGTATCGGCATCCTGTTTTTTGGGGTGGCCGAACCTATCTTTTATCTCGATAACACCGGTGGATTTGGTTACCCCAACAATCCCCACGCCGACATGGCGGGCGCGGCGACCATTGGCTATGAGCGCGCCATCGATGCGCTGCGGGTCACCGTGTTCCATTGGGGGCTGCATGGCTGGGCCATCTATGTGATTGTCGGTATGTCGCTGGCGTATTTTGCCTACCGTAAGCAACTCCCTTTGGCCCTGCGCTCGGCGCTTTATCCTTTTATCGGCGATCGTATTTTCGGCGCCTGGGGCCATCTGTTTGACATCCTCGGGGTGCTGGGTTGCGTGTTTGGCGTGGCGACTTCACTCGGGCTTGGCGTGAGTCAAATGGCCGTGGGGCTGGAGCGCTTGATGGGTATCGCCTCTGGCTTATCGACCCAACTGGTGTTGATTGCGGTAATTTCGTTTATCTCGATTGTCTCGGCGGTCTCTGGTGTGCGCCGCGGGATCCGTATTATCTCGCAGATGAATATTTGGGTGTCGGTGTTTGTGGTTGGCGTCTTTTTAATTGGCGGCCCCACACTGTGGTTGTTCGGCGCGTTTGGTGAAACCTTACTCGACTATGCGATTAACTTTATCCCAATGGGGCTGTGGTTTGCTGATGAGCCGGGTACGGTAGATTGGCAGCAGGCTTGGACTATTTTCTATTGGGGCTGGTGGCTTGCCTGGGCACCGTTTGTAGGGTTGTTTATTGCGCGTATTTCCAAAGGGCGCACCCTGCGTGAGTTCGTGTTGGGGGTATTGTTTGTGCCTACCTTGCTGATCTTTGTCTGGTTGGTGATTTTTGGCGGCAATGCTATCTATCAAGAGCTGTATGCCAGTGGTGGTGTGGGCAGTGCTGGCATTATCGACTTGGTTAATGCTTGGGAGCTGCCAGCGGCCTTATTTGCGGCAGCTGATGGCATTGTCGGCACCGGGGTGTTCGGCTGGATACTCTCGGCTCTGATGGTATTCTTGCTGATGAGCTGGTTTGTGACCTCGTCGGACTCGGGCACCTTGGTGCTGACAACCATCTTATCACTGGGTGACGAAGAACCACCGCAGCGTTTCCGTATTATTTGGGGCGTGGTGATTGGCTTGGTGGCAGCAACGCTGCTAATGGCCGGCGGCCTTAAGGCGCTACAGACGGCGTTGATCGCCGCCGCCTTGCCACTGAGCGTGGTGATCCTGGTGATGACCGCCGGGGTGCTGATCTCACTGTTTGGTGAGTCGCGCCGCTCGCTAGTGGCGGCTAAAAAAAGCTAGCCGCTAAAAATAGCTGGACGCGAAAAAATAGCGGTTTGAGGCGTCGCTCCGAGACGCGCTAAACGCGAGACAAGCTGCTCATTCCGTTGACGATTAAGGTGGCGGGGTGAGCGGCTTTTTTATCTATCTTGCCTTTCTTCTTTTACTGGCTTTGGGCTTTTCGCATCTGGCGCGGTGACACACCGTAGTGGGTGCGAAACGCGCGGGAGAAACTCGAGCTTGAGCTAAAGCCACACGCCAACCCCACGGATAATACATCAAGATCGGTTTCTTTTAGCAAGTAATGGGCACGCTCTAGCCGCAGCCCCAAATACCAGCTTCGTGGTGACTGGTTCAGCTCGCTGTCAAAAAGCCGTTGCAGATGGCGAAGTGAGATACCACTGCGCTGAGCCACTTCCGATAAAGGCAGGGGGGAGTCTATATGGCGTTCCATCACATCCACCGCGTCGACCAGGCGCCGACGATGGGTGCCTAAACGGCGGGCGAGTGTCATTCGCTGTTGATCGCGCCGAGTACGAATGCGCTCGTGCACCAGCTGCTCAGAGACGTCGATCGCTAACTGGGTGCCGTGACGACGCGCAATCACATCCAGCGCCATGTCCATCGCCGCTGCGCCCCCTGCGCATGAAAAACGCCGCGGTCCCAGCTCAAATAGCTCATCTGAGGTACTGACTTCCGGAAAGCGCTCTTGAAACGAGGGCAGGCTTTCCCAATGTAAGGTGACCCGCTCACCCTTGAGCAAGTCGGCAGCGGCCAGCAAAAAGCAACCGGTATCAAGCCCACCCAGCGCGCACCCTGCCGCATCAAGACGGTGCAGCCAGCGCATTAAGGGGCGACTTAAATAAGCTTCAGGATCAAAGCCGCTACACACGGCCAGCGAGGGCAGGTCATGCACCGCATCAATGGCTTTATCTGCCAGCAATGACATGCCGTTAGACGCCTTCACCGGTTTGCCATCCTCACTGATCATTTGCCAATCAAATAGCTGCTTGCCACTGATTTGGTTGGCAATACGCAGTGGCTCGACGGCAGAGAAAAAGGCCATCATCGAGAAGCGGGGCAGTAAAAGAAAGCCGATACATTCCGGCATCGGGCCTGTGTATTCAAGACGCATGACCGCACACCAAGCGTAAAAATAGGGAGGATATGATGACTGGCCGCCGGTATGGGGGTCAAGTCATGCTGATTGCGGTGAGCGAGGAAACCGGGACTGTGGCACCACCACCAAAAACAAAGCCCGCACTTTTCAGTACGGGCTATATGTATTATGGGCGCCTTTTTAACTTAAAAAGCGCCAAGCACCAAGTCTTGACACTAATAAGAACAAAAAGCATGTTGATAAAACAATTGAAAAACAGGTGCTTACGACAAATATCCGACGTAAACCATTTTCAATATTTTCTTCATCTCCACTACCGACAATAAACATCCGGCGTGGCTCTTGAGAAGGGCCGATAATATGGAACGGTCCGTTCATTTTCCCGAGTGAGTTTAACCAATGACCTATTTGTTGCGCGGTTGAATTATAGTCCCATTCTTTTGGGGTCGTATTTGGGTGGTATAATTTAAGATTGCCTCCGATCTCTTTCATGTAATCGGTGCGCCACATTTTCAAGCTTTCGTCTAAGATCTCGTCAGTCTTACTGACCTCAGCGCCGTCAGTTGTTGTTAAATGACCAATAACGTAGCCGGGGCCTGCTTCAATGCGTTCCTCACAATAGCGAACCTGACTCGATGGAAGCCCTAAGTCCCTCGGACGGAAGTATTCACTCACTGTTTTCAGACGCAGGTTTGCCCAGTTAGGTAGAATAAAACACTGGCCAGTTTCATCAACCAGTCGGAAGGGACGAGGGTCGCTCTCACTATAGACGGTGACCCACTCGACATCATCGCCGGACTTTCGCGCTTCTTCCATATAGACGCGATACCAGACGCATGGCTTACCGGTAAACGGCGCATAGATAGGCTCATCGGGATTAAGCGGTTCGAATTGCCCTTTAAGTTCTACATAGCCTTGTGGAGCACTACGGACAAGCGATGTTGGCGTGTCAGCAACCACTCGGTAGGCGCGGAATTTTATGATTGCAATAATACCCGCAAAGGTCGCGAAAGTACCCGTGAAAAAAAGCGCCCCAATGAAAAACATCGAATCCATTTTTTCGATGTTCCAAGCGAGTTCCATTATCAGATGATCCATGTCTTTATTTACCTTGATAACAATAATGACTGGTGTCTATTGGCCACGACTAATTACCGAAAAGCGCTGACAGGTTGTGGTCCTGTTTTTCAGATTCTTGGAACTCAAGCAAGTCAAAGGCTTTGAAGTTCATAAGGTTGGCTATCAATACATCAGGGAATTGCTCAATACGAATGTTGTTAGTGTTAACTGATGCGTTATAGAATTCACGGCGATCGGCTATCTGGTTTTCTAATTCAGAAATGCGTGATTGCAGTTGCTGGAAAGACTCATCGGCCTTGAGATCTGGATATTCTTCTGCTAATGCCAAAAGTTGACCCATACCACCACGTAATTGCTCTTCGGCGTGACCTACTTTTTTTGCATCGCCTTCCTGACGAGCGTCCTCAACTTGATTACGAGCATTAATCACTTGGACAAGCGTTTCCTGCTCGTAGCTCATATACTGCTTTGCAGTATCGACTAGCTTGGGTAATTCATCGTGGCGTTGCTTGAGCAAAACATCGATATTAGACCAAGCCTTGCTCACATTGTGCTTAACGGCGACCAAGCGGTTATAAATTCCGATGAGATAAAAGGTCGCGCTAGTCAATAAGACCAGTAAGATGACCGTGATGATCAGGCCCATGCTATCTCCTAAATTGATGCTTTATTAATCCCTGATTGCTAGGAAGGGATGGGTGTTTTGATGGAAGAGGGCAAAAACTACCAGGAAATTTAAAATATTCAATTAATGAGGGGAGTATGAAGTGCTAAACGTTAAGGCGATTCCAAAACACGTTTGCCACTCGTGTTTCTGGCCATAAGCACAGTATTCCGAAATCAAAGAATGCTAATTTGAGCTCGTACATTATCGCATCTAATTGTCACTATTGTTATCTGTGCGGTATTGCTGCTGGAAATTAAGGTTGAGAACTATGATTAAAAAACGCCACAGTTACTTCACCAGTCACTGTGGCGTTTATCTAGCTATTTATACTGGTTAGCATCAATGCGTTCGTCTGAGCTAACACATTGTTATGCTAGCTTACCAGCCTTTTACGACTGCGCCGTCAAAGATTTCCATCGCGGCGTTGTAAACCGCATCAGTTTGGTAGGCTTTAACAAAGGTTTTGACGTTTTCTGCGTCGACGTTGTCTTTGCGCGCCACAATCAGGTTCACATAAGGCGATTCTTTGTCTTCAACAAAGATACCGTCTTATTTTACTGAATCTTGTGCCGATTTCCTTAGTCGAAACAGCCCACACGATTGCATACGGTTTTTATACATTCACTTTAACGCTGCGCCGGGAAGTGCTGTTCAAGGAATGCCATCACATGTGGCACGTATTTATCGGTATCAAACACAGCCGCGCTGTGTCCAACACCTTGCTCAATAAATAGCCGATTATCAATGCCATAGTCGTCGAGTTTAGATTGAAGCAGTTGGCTTTGTGACACTGGAACACGCTTGTCTTCTGCACCATGAAGCTGGATAAAAGGGGGCGTATTTGAGTTGATGTAGTGAGTGGTCGACGCTCGTTGTGCAATATCCGGTATGTTGCTCGGTATATCACCTAAAAAGCGCGCGACAGATGATCGCTTGCTCGCTTTTTTGCCATGTTTCTTGCCCAATGCCATCAAGTCTGTGGGACCAAAGAAACTGACCACTGCTTTCACTCTATATTTAGGATTGGAGGTATAAAAAGCGATATTGCTATGTGAGTTGGTGGCTCCCACTAACCCGGCTAAATGCCCCCCGGCTGAACGGCCCATCATCGCTAATTCATCCGCTCTAATATGATATTGATTTGCATGATCGTGGAGATAATTAAGCGCATCATTGATGTCCGTTAAAGGGGCGGGGAATATCGCCTCACCGCTTAGGCGGTAATTGACAGCAGCCAATGCATAGCCCTTTTCTAACACGGCCTTGAGTAATGTTGGGTTCTTAGTTGGGATGGCATCTTTGCTTCCTCGCTTCCATGCACCGCCATGTACCCAAACCAAGAGCGGGTATGGTTGATCAGCTTGAGCGCTGGGTGTGTAGAGATCCAAGCCAATTGCTTTCCCTTCGACCTGTTTATAAGCAATATCCTTATGCATTACATGACTCTCGCTGGCATTTACTGAGGACATACAAATTAGAGAAAGAGATAAAAACTTTATGAGTAATTTCATATTTATTGCTCGTATTAGAATGATGTTTCAACTGCCAACCAATAACGACGGCCATCTTCAACGTAGCCATATTCATCGTAAGTGGTTTGCTTGTCTAAAAGGTTATAGATGCCGGCCATCAGTTTGAAATGGCGGTTGAGCTGCCAATTGGTGCCAAAGTCAACATAAGTAACGGATGGTGCGGTCTGACTTCTTGAATCGATACTAATCGGATCGGATTCTTCACTACGATAGGAAACGCGTAGCCATGAGCCAATGTCATCTTGAATAGCCCAATCAGTGTTGAGCGCGACCAAGTGGGTAGGGACCTGAGTTAATGGCTGACCTTTGTCTTCACCAGCGCGTTTTTCTGAGCGTGTGTAGGTGTAGGTCGCGGTTACATCCAGACTTTTTGTCAGTGCTTTTTTGACCGACGCTTCACTGCCATAAGTGATGGCTTCCTCGATATTGGCATAGGTGGCGTCACAGGCACGCGCGGTGCAGTTTGGATCAAGGTTAACGCGGTCAATTTTGTCTTCAAAGTCGTTATAAAAAACAGTGACGCTGGTACTTAACATGTCTATATCTTCATAGTACAGACCAAGTTCGGTATTGACTGAGGATTCCGGTTTGAGGTCAGCGTTGCCATATAGGTCGCATCGTCCATTACAGCTCTCTTGTACCCAGTCTTCTTCCATTTCGGTCAGGCTGGGCGCGCGGTAGCCTGTCGATACCCCCCCTTTTATCGCCCAGGTGGCGCTGGGAGACCATACTGCGTAAACCCGAGGACTAAGATGGGAGCCGAATTGTTCATTGTTGTCGTAACGAAGCCCTAAGGTGAGAGCAATATTATCGCTGACGTACCACTCATCCTCGGCAAAGACAGACCATTGTGCATTGCGAAACTCGAAACTACCGTTGTCGAGCACTTCACGCTCAAAGTTGGTACCAACCGAAACATAATGAAGGTTAAGCGTTTTGGACCACTGCGTTTTCGCTCGGATATTCTCTACCTCTAACGAGCGACCCACGTTCTCGACTGATTCCATACTAAAATAGGAGGATCCGCTAATATCGCTGTAGCTTGCTTCGTGTCCAATTCCGATAGATTGCCGGTTATTGTTGGTTTCTGAATCGCGGGTTCTTGTCTTTCCGGCGGTGTTTTCCCGTGTTTGGTCGTGGTGGGTGTAGTCTACACTGATGGTATCGTCGTCAGTGGCAGTAAAGTGCAGTGATGCGCGATAGTTTTCGAGTGTTTTTCCACCATTGGCGAACGCAATGTCATCTTCAATGCGCTCTTGGTATCGTGCTGAAAGATTGGCACTGAGACGATCGCTGACTAGTGGGCCAGATAAAGACAGCTCGCCTTGATAATAATCACCCGATTGATTATTTTCTTGCAGCACGGATTCAGCACGCAGTTGGCCTGCCCATTCGGTGTTATCTTTGCGGGTAATAATGTTTATTACTCCACCAATGGCATCGGATCCGTAGAGGGTGGACATCGGGCCGCGTATCACTTCAATTCGCTCTATGGTGTTTAGAGGGGGCAGCCAGTCTTGCTCATAGCCACCACCGCCGCTAACTTGTGTTTCTCGCCCTGACTGCTTACGGCCGTCAACGAGAATCACTGTGTAGTCAGACGGCATTCCGCGAAGTGATATCTCTTGGCGTGAACCGCCACTTGTGATCACCACGCCTGGAACGTCTTGAAGAGCATCAGTGATATCTTTGTAGGCACGGTTTTCAATTTGAGACCGATTTATCACACTAATAGACGCAGGGGCTGACAGGGTGGACTGTTCATAACCAGTGGCGGTAATAACCATGGTTTCACTGGACGTCGAGGCCTCAGAGCGTGGCGTATCAGCCAAAGAAACCAGCGGGATTGTTAAGGTTAACCCTACCGCAAAACGATAAATAAAAGGATTGGTTTTAAACATATTGGGCAGCTAACAGTTTGGTAATTAATAATCGTTATCAATTAAATACTCATTAGCAAATGCTTTCAATCAATACCTTATTCGTAGAACAAAAACCCACTATGCGCTATTTGCAATATGGTCCTTTGAGTCAGGAGTAAGTAGTAGTGCTATCGAATAGCTCATCAAATAGCTCACGGATCCAGACACACATAGGGTCATCGTGAAAGCGTTTGTGCCAGCATAGATAGACTTTCGAAAAATGTAACTGCAAGAGTTCAGGGACTTCTCGAGTGATAAGCCTTTCGTCGTGACAGGCTGCTTGTGCAAAAGGGGTAGGCAAATGGAAAATGATATCGGTTTGAGCAGCAATGTTTGGCGCAGAGCTGAAGTTAGTGATTTGTATAGGTGTGGAGAGGCGTCGCTTTTTATTCGCTAACCCCAACTCAATAAATTTGTGCTCAAGCGATAGTGTCTTTTCACCTTGTAATGAAATTTGTCCAAAATTGCACTGACTTAAGTTTTCTGCCGTCAATGTCATATTTGCTAAGGGATGGTTGCGGTTCATCAGTAAACGAAAATCTCGTTGTGCAACGGCTTTTCGGTGAATACTTTGCTCAGATGTCGGTGGCTCGTGTGACGATAAAGAAAAGTGGATATCACCCGCAGCAAGCTTTTCAAAATGCTGCTGTGGCGAGGTGTCTATGCTGACAATGAGGTTAGGCGCTCTCTCGCGAATAGCGGCAACGACGTCTGGCATCAATGTGTTGATTTGTGGTTGTAATCCGTAAAAACGAACGGTGCCTGCTACCTTCTCAGGTTCAAATGAGTTCTTATGCGAAAGCTTCTCTAAATTAATGATTAAAGAAGAGATATCTTGCTTAATATCTTCGGCTTTGGGAGTGAGGGCAAAGCCAAAACTTGTACGCACCAAGAGCTCGTCATCGAAAAAAATCCGCATTTTTTGTAGTGCTCGGCTGACAGATGATTGACTGGTATTAAGTAGAAGTGCGGTATTGGACACATGCTTTTCCTCGAGTAAGTACTTGAGAATATAAAGAGATGTCACATCGATGTTGGGTATTTGCATAGTAGGGTATTTAATCAGTGATGCCAGTCATTGAAGCCGTAATGTTGGAATCAACATACCAGAATCTTGTATAAGATGAACAGCACCCCTCCTATTCAAGTATGTAGGGTCTGTTTTTTGGGGAGAGTTACATTTTGATACCTCTCACCACTAAAAAAAGCCCGCGCTTTTCAGCACGGGCTTAATCATTTCAGTATGTTACGCGTAGTGGCTTACCAGCCTTTTACCACGGCGCCGTCAAAGATTTCCATCGCGGCGTTGTAAACCGCATCAGTTTGGTAGGCTTTTACAAAGGTTTTGACGTTTTCAGCGTCGACGTTGTCTTTGCGCGCCACAATCAGGTTCACGTAGGGTGACTCTTTGTCTTCAACAAAGATACCGTCTTTGCTTGGCGTTAGGCCCACGCCGGCGGCAAAGGTATTGTTGATAATAGCCAAGTCCACATCTTCCAATGAGCGAGGCAGTTGTGGGGTTTCTAGCTCGATGATTTCTACGTTTTTCGGATTCTCAACGATATCCAGTTTGGTGGCGTTGATGCCTGCACCTTCTTTGAGCTTGATGATGCCTTGCTGCTCAAGCAATACCAGTGAACGGCCCAGGTTCGATGGGTTGTTTGGCACCGCAATTTTACCGCCTTCTGGTAGATCCTCGACGCTATCTAGCTTGTAAGAATACGCTGCAATCGGATACACAAAGGTGTTGCCGGCAATCGCAAACTCATAACCACGGTCTTTGATTTGTGCGTCTAAGTACGGTTTGTGCTGAAAAGCATTCACATCAACTGAGCCATCGTCCAGTGCCGCGTTTGGCGAGACATAGTCGGTAAAGGTCACTAGCTCTACATCAAGACCGAGCTTTTTCGCTTCTTTCACCGCATGTTCAGCCACTTGTGCCTCTTCGCCCGCCATCACGCCCACGGTGATGCTGTTATTATCGGTTGCGGCTTGTTCTTTCTCACCGCAGCCAGTCAGCACCAAGGTTGAGGCAAGGCCAAGGGTGGCTAGTAGCGTTTTAATGGTGGTTTTCATTGTCTGTCTCCCTGTTTGGAACATATTCGTCATTATTGTGTTTGATTTAGCGGTGATCGGCGCGTCGCACCAAGTAATCACCAAAAGATTGAATCGCTTGTACTAAGACCACCAGCATCACAACGGTGATCAGCATGACGGTGGTATCAAAGCGTTGATAGCCATAGCGGATGCCCACATCCCCAAGGCCACCACCGCCGACGGCACCGGCCATGGCTGAGTAGCTCACCAAGGTGACCAAGGTAATGGTGGCGCCATTGATGATGCCCGGCAGTGCTTCAGGTATCAGCACTTTACAAATAATTTGGAGCGGGTTCGCGCCCATCGCTTTGGCCGCTTCTTCTAGCCCTGCCGGTAGTTCCAGTAACGCCCCTTCAACCAAGCGGGCAATAAATGGAATCGCGCCGACGGTAAGTGGCACAATCGCCGCCGCGGTGCCGATTGAGGTGCCAACCACCATGCGGGTAAAGGGAATAATCGCCACCAGCAAGATAATAAAGGGGATGGAGCGACCAATGTTCACTATTGCGCCAAGCACCTGGTTAACTTGTGGCTGACCCAGCAAACCACCGGGTTTGGTCACATGCAGTAGCACGCCTAGTGGGATACCAATCACAAAGCCCATGATGCCGGAGGCAAACACCATATACAGGGTTTGGCCGGTGGCCTCGAGGAGCAAGTTGATAAGGGCGCTGTTTTCATTGACCCATTGAGTGAGTTGATCAATCAACATAGCCAAGTACCTCCGTGTTGACATGGTGCTTGTTGAGGTAAGTGATGGCGTTTTCAACCGCCTCTTTTGGACCCATGATTTCCGCAAGCAGTAGGCCGAATTTCACGCCGCCGGCGTAGTCGATATCTGAGCTTAAAATGCTGATGTCGATATCAAACAGACGCGAGATCTGGCTGATTAATGGGTCATCGACCGTCGCGCCGGTAAACTCGAGGCGCACCAAGGGGTAACTGCCTTCGAAGTATTCTTGTTGTAAGCGCTGGGCAAAATCATGCGGCACTGACAAGTCGAGGGTTGAACGAATAAATTGTTTGGCCAAGTCGGATTTGGGGTGCGCAAAAATCTCGCCCACCGGACCGGACTCGACGAGCTCGCCATCGCCAATAATAGCGACGTCGTCACAGATACGTTTGACCACATCCATTTCGTGGGTGATCAGCAAAATGGTGAGGTTGAGCTTTTGGTTGATGGTTTGCAGCAGCGACAGAATGGATTGCGTGGTGGCCGGATCCAGTGCGCTGGTGGCTTCATCACAAAGTAGAACGTTGGGGCTTGGCGCCAATGCACGGGCAATGGCGACACGTTGTTTTTGTCCGCCACTGAGGCTGGCAGGATACACATCACGCTTATCGGCCAAGCCAACCAGATCGAGCAGTTCGCTCACGCGGGTTTCAATCTCATCGCGGCTCGAGCCACTTAGCTCAAGCGGTAGGGCGATATTATCGAACACGGTGCGTGACGAAAGCAGATTAAAGTGTTGGAAAATCATCCCGATTTTACGGCGCGCTTGGGTCAACTGGCGGCTGGGTAACGCCGTGAGGTTAGTGCCACCCACTTTGACTGAGCCGCTGGTTGGGCGCTCGAGCAGGTTAACCATCCGGATTAGGGTACTTTTCCCTGCGCCGGAGGCACCGATCACACCAAATACTTTCCCCTTGGGAATAAATAAGTTGATGTCATTAAGGGCATGAATTCGGCGTTCCCCGAGTTCGAATACCTTGTTGAGGTTGGTTATCTCAATCATCACATGTCCTTGGCGAATAATTTGATCACAGCAGACTCACTCAGCGGCTTGTGCCACATTCTTGCTGTCGCTCTGGTTATTGATGCTATGAGTTAGTCAAAATTAAGTCAATGGATATTTTTACTTCTGGACGTCTAAATGGCAATAAGTCCAATCGCTTGGTTATAAACTCAACAGTAGGCTTGATCTCAAACGATAAAGGACGTTTACTAGGAGCCCCTGTAGTGCTTTGTTCTGATTACGCTTTATGCCAACTGCTTTGATTGATACCACCATGCTTTCCTTGTTCATCCCGACCTTTTTTCTGGTGTCCGTGACCCCTGGGATGTGTATGACCCTCTCGATGACGCTGGGAATGACCATCGGGGTTAAGCGTAGCCTGCATATGATGTGGGGCGAGTTAATTGGCGTGGGGCTAGTAGCGATTGCCTCGGTAATTGGGGTGGCGGCAATGATGCTTAACTATCCGTCGATCTTTCAGGTGTTCAAATACGTCGGTGGTGCCTATCTGGCGTTTCTTGGGGTGCAAATGTGGCGATCTCGCGGGAAAATGGCTATTCCGGAGGATGATGACGCTAGCCCCAGTGAAGCATCAGCGTGGTCCTTGGCGACCCAAGGGTTTGTCACCGCGATTGCCAACCCCAAAGGCTGGGCGTTTATGATTTCGCTGTTGCCGCCATTTATTAATCCTAAATTGGCGCTGCCTAGCCAGTTAAGTGTGCTGGTGTTGATTATTCTGCTGACTGAATTTAGCTGCTTGATGCTCTATGCCAGCGGTGGTCGCACGTTGCGTCGATTTTTGCAGCAAAGAGGCAACGTGCAACTGCTCAACCGTGTCGCCGGCACCTTGATGGTAGGCGTTGGCGTTTGGCTGGCGCTGGGATAGGACGTGATTAATCCGTGCCACGCCCGTGATGCTCAGCGACCAAAGCGGTAAAGATCGCTTTGGCGGTGGGGAGAATCGCATCGGGAAAATCATAATCGGGGTTATGTAGCTGTGGATGATGCTCACCACTGCCAATGCCAAATAACGCCCCTGGCCAGCGAGCAAGAAATTCGGCCACATCTTCCGACCAGCGCATGGGCTCGGTGAGCCTGTGAACCGCTAACCCTAACGACTGCGCGGCATTGACCACATGCTGCGTATGGTGTGTGCTGTTCTCGGCCGCGATAAAGGGTTCATGCCAGCTAACATTGACCGTTAATCCTGCCCGAGCCGCGAGCGTGTTCACTTTGTCGACTAAGTCGGCCTTCATGGCGTGAAAGCAGGCGTTGTCATCACTGCGCAAGGTAGCCATCACGGTCGCCTGGCCGGGCGCGACGCCGTAGGCGGGTTCTCCTAACTGAGCGTGAACCAAGGTGACGAGGCTGTTGGCGTCTGGGTAGGCGTCGGGCAGTTGTGTCAGGGTATGCATCACGCCTGTCATCGCACTGGCGGGGCTGATCCCACGCTCTGGGTAGGCGGCATGAGAAGTTTTTCCGTACAGCTCAATAGCGACCCCGGTTGATGCGCAGGCAAAGGTGCCGGGGCGCACCACGATTTGATGCTGATTAAAGTCGGGGAGATTGTGAAAGGCGTAGACATTATCAATCTGCACGTTGGCAATCTCGGGGGACTCGCACATACGCGCTGCGCCTTCACCGGTTTCTTCGGCAGGCTGAAAGGCGAGCAGCACAGTGCCGCGAGCGGGCGGAATGTGGCTAAGCTCGGCGGCGACGGCCAGCAACGCCGCGGTATGGCCATCGTGGCCACAGGCATGCATCACGCCTGGGTGCTGGGAGCAGTAAGCCTGTGATCCACTCTCTTCAATCGGCAGCGCATCGAAATCGGCACGTAGTAAGGTGGTGGGCCCTGGTGCCGCGCCTTGAATGGTAACCAGGATCCCGTGACCACCGATATCAGTGGCAGGGTGAAAGCCAAATTGCCGCAATTGGGCGGCGATGGTGCGGGCGGTGAGGGCTTCGTGATTAGAAAGCTCAGGGGTTTGGTGCAGGGTATGCCGTAGTGTGACGGGATCGAATTCGTTAGCCATCGTCGACTCCAAAACCAGAATGGATACGCCATGCTAGATCGCGTTTGCATGTCACGTTGTGAACGCAAACGCAAAAAAGCCAGCAACAGGTGCTGGCTTTTGTTTTATCCGACAGAGCGTGGTGCAAATTACACTTGGCCGTTGTCTTCAGCTTGTTTCGCTTGGATAGCGGTCAGGGCCACTGTGTAAACAATGTCGTCTACCAGTGCGCCACGCGACAAGTCGTTCACTGGCTTGCGCATGCCTTGCAGCATTGGACCGATAGACACCAGCTCAGCAGAACGTTGTACCGCTTTGTAGGTGGTGTTACCTGTGTTCAAGTCTGGGAAGACGAACACGGTCGCTTTACCGGCAACCGGTGAATCCGGTGCTTTTGACTTAGCCACGTTTTCCATGATGGCCGCGTCGTACTGCAGTGGGCCATCAATCACGAGATCAGGGCGCTTCTCTTTGGCAAGGCGGGTGGCTTCGCGAACTTTATCCACGTCAGCCCCTTTACCCGAACTACCGGTCGAGTAAGAGATCATCGCTACGCGCGGCTCAATACCGAATGCGGCGGCAGAGTCGGCTGATTGAATTGCAATTTCAGCCAGTTGTTCCGCGTTTGGATCCGGGTTGATCGCACAGTCACCGTAAACCAGCACTTGCTCAGGCAGCAGCATGAAGAAGACCGACGACACCAAAGAGGCGTTCGGCGCTGTCTTGATGATCTGCAGCGGTGGGCGAATGGTGTTAGCCGTGGTGTGCACGGCACCAGAAACCAGACCGTCCACTTCGTTGGCTTCTAGCATCATGGTACCCAGTACTACTGTGTCTTCCAGGTGCTCTTGCGCAATCACTTCGGTGATGCCTTTGCTCTTACGCAGCTCAACCAAACGGGCAACATATTTGTCACGCGCTTTCACTGGGTCAATGATTTCAACGCCTGCGCCCAGGGTTACGCCCTGTTGATCAGCAACACGTTTGATTTCTTCTGGGTTACCCAAAAGCACACACTCAGCAATTTTACGCTCGGCACAGATAGCGGCGGCTTTGATGGTGCGTGGCTCGTCACCTTCTGGCAGTACAATGCGCTTGGCGGCTTTACGCGCAAACTCGGTGAGCTGATAACGGAAGGCCGGTGGGCTGAGGCGACGCTCACGGTTAGAGCCAGAGCTTAGTGACTCAATCCAGTTACCATCAATGTGGCTGGCTACATGGTCGTTCACAAACTCAACGCGCTCTTTGTCGTCAGCCGGAACTTCGAGGCTGAAGCTTTGCAGGTTGAGTGAGGTTTGCCAGGTGTTGCCAGCGGTGGTGAATACCGGTAGGCCCGTTTCAAAGGCACGATCACACAGTGCTTTGAGCTGATCAGGGATCGAGTAACCACCGGTCAGCAGCAGTGCACCAATCTCTACGCCGTTCATTGCTGCCAAGCAGGCCGCGACAATCACGTCTGGACGGTCTGCCGAGGTCACCAGCAGTGAGCCAGGACGGAAGTGCTCAACCATATTAGGAATAGAGCGTGCGCAGAAAGTAATGCTCTTGATACGGCGTGAGTGAATTTCACCTTCGTTGATGATGGTGGCATTCAAGTGCTTGGCCATATCGCTGGCACGGGTGGCAATTAAGTCGATTTTCCACGGCACACAACCCAGTACACGGATTGGGCTCGAGTTGAAAATCTGCATCACTTCAACGTTAGTTGGACGCGCGCCGTCTGCATCGTCAAAGATTTCTGACAGATCAGGGCGGGTGCGGCCAGCATCATCCACAGGCGCATTGAGCTTGTTGATGATCACGCCAGAGATATTGCCGTTTTTGCTGCCACCAAAGTTGGTGCACGCAAACTCGATACGCTCTTTTAGCTGGGCTGGGTTGTCGGTACCTGGTGTGGTGACAAAGACAATCTCTGCATCCAGCGTCTTGGCGATCTCGTAGTTGATTTGGTTGGCAAACGGATGGTTACGCGTGGTGACCAAGCCTTCAACCAGCGCCACTTCGGTGTTTTGGGTGGCGCGTGTGAAGCGTGCAAGCACTTCTTCAAGCAGCACGTCTTCTTGATCGGAGCGCAGCAGATCTTCGGCCTGGTTCATGGACATCGACTCGGCGACTTTCATGTCACTGTTGGCGTGAATGATTTCTGTCGTCAGGTCTGTCACATCGGTGTCGCTACCGTGATGTGGCTGGGCAATGGGTTTAAAAAATGAGACGCGAACGCCTTTACGCTCCATCGCTCGCATTACGCCGAGGCTGATACTGGTCAGACCGACGCCGGAGCCGATTGGAATTAGCATAATAGTACGGGACACGTTGACTTCCTCTTACTATCTGATTGGCGTGCCGGACAGGCCGGCACAAATATAAAAACGGCTGAGTGGAATCAGCCGTTGGGAATGGTCTTACAGGCCAGTTAGGCGCGCAGTATCTTGCGCAATGACCAACTCTTCGTTGGTTGAAATCACCATGGCTGGCACACGGCTTTCGTCTGTGGTGATCACGCCTTCGCCACCAAAGCGCGCTTTCAGGTTACGCTCTTTGTCGACATCAACACCCAGTAGCGACAAGCGCTCAAGCACGAGCTCACGAATTGGACCTGAGTTCTCACCGATACCGCCGGTGAAGACAATCGCATCAAGACGGCCGTCTAGGGTCGCGGTGTAGCTTGCTACGTATTTAGCAAGGCGGTGACAGAACACGTTCATTGCACGCGTGGCTTCTTCTTTCTCACCGTAGTTGTCTTCGACAAAGCGGCAGTCAGAGGTCACTTCGGTCAAGCCTTGCAGGCCAGACTCTTTGGTCAGCATGGTGTTGATTTGCTCAACGCTGTAACCCAGTGCATCGTGCAGGTGGAAGATAATTGCTGGGTCTAGATCACCAGAGCGGGTGCCCATGACCAGACCTTCCAATGGGGTCATACCCATTGAGGTGTCGACGGATTTGCCGTTTTTAATCGCACAAACTGACGCGCCGTTACCGAGGTGGCAGTTAATGATGTTCACTTCTTCTACAGGCTTGCCAAGCTGCTCAGCGGCGGCGTTAGCGATAAAGTAGTGTGACGTACCGTGCATGCCATAGCGACGGATGCCGTGCTCTTTATAAAGGTTATAAGGCAGTGCATATAGGTAGGCTTCTTCTGGCATCGTTTGATGGTATGCCGTATCGAATACCGCCACGTTTTTCAGCGCAGGGAAGGCTTTTTTCGCCGCTTCGATACCTACGATATGGGCAGGGTTGTGCAGCGGTGCAAAGCTGGCTGCATCGTGGATCCCTTTCAGTACATCGTCCGTAATTAATGCTGACTGGGTAAAGTGCTCACCACCGTGAACAACGCGGTGGCCAATGGCACCTAGGTTCTCGGCAAGCTCAGGCTTTGAGGCAAGAATGGTATCGACAATGAAATTAAGGGCTTCATTGTGTGCGGCACCTTCGCCGAGTTGGGCTTCATGCTTACCGTCCATCTTCCACTTAATGCGGGCTTCTGGAAGGTGAAGGCATTCGGCTAGACCGGTAAGATGCTCATCGCCTGATTGAGCGTCGACAATGGCGAACTTCAAAGAGGAGCTTCCGCAATTGAGTACGAGAACCAGCTTGGACATGTATGACTACCTATGTTTCGTATGACAAAGTGTATTGAACAAAAAGGATAGTGGACAAACAGAGACACTACCTTTTTAAAAAAAGAATTATCTCATGCGTTGTCGCGGGGAAAGAACCATCTTTATCCGTCCTGGATAAATGAACGCTCCGTCGAGTACAACCAGATTAGGTTGCGAGACAATCGAATCCGAGCAACAATGATAAAGTGCGCTAAGGATAGCGGGACTTGATACAGATAACAAAAATTTTTTGAGCAATACTGGTTAAATTTGAAAGTTTTTAAACAGTTTGTTTAATTTTTATTGTAAAAGTTGAGTGACAGCGAGTCGAGTCACACTGAGTAAGTGAGGTAGGTATGACAACGAATAAGTCAATCTGGCGCTGCCTGCAAGACGGTCAGAAGTACATGCAGGAATGGCCAATGAGAAAGGAGTTGGCACCGGTCTTTCCCGAAAACCGGGTGATCACCATGACTCGTTTCGCGATTAAAGTCATGCCTGCAGTGGCGGCAATCAGTGTATTGCTGCAGATGTCGGCCAATAATGTGCAAGGGCTACCGCAAGCGGTGATTGTGGCCCTGTTCGCGTTGAGCTTGCCGGTGCAAGGATTGTGGTGGTTGGGTAAGCGTCGTGATACGCCTCTGCCGCCGGCGCTCGCGGGTTGGTATCGTGAGCTGCATCAAAAGATCACCAGCGAAGGCCATGCGATGCAGCCGATCAAAAACCAGCCACGATACAAAGAGCTTGCGCATGCGTTAAGCCGCGCGTTTAAAGTTGATCGTGCCGCCTTAGAGCGCTGGTTCTAACAGACACGCGGGGTCGTCGCTATCGCGCAGATATCGGCCATCGACTATCGACGCGCTAACGAGAAGAAACGATAACAAAAACGCCGACCAGCTGGTCGGCGTTTTTGTCTGTGGGAAAGTGTATGTGGGAAAGCGTGAGCACTAGCTATTGGTGGCGCGCTTGCACTGGGCGTCACCTTGCCCTTTCATTTGGCTCACCGCTTGACGCATTTCATCCATCGACAGCCAACGCTGTGGCATGGGCTGCACGTGTAAGCGCAAGTCGGGTGCGTCGTCGCTTAGCATGGTTTGGTCGCTCACCGCGGTGATCAGTGCGATGCGCAGTTCAGGGTCGCGGGCGTGAATTTGCGCAGCGGTTCCCAACCCTTCCGCCACGTGAAATCGACCGGCGATATGCACAATTTGGCTGTTGGGGTGGGCAGCATGATACTCGACGATGCTTTCGGCCATCGTGGCATCCCACGCAAGCTGAGCCGCATATTGGGCGTCTGTTTGGCTGGCGCTGCCATGGTGCATATTGGCCTTAAACTTGCGCTTATAGGGGGAGTCTTGGGTATCGATGGTGTCGGCAAACCAGCCACGCTGTTGCTCGGAAAGGCTGTCGAGATACGACAAGCCTTGCTGACCAATACAGCGCACCAGCCGCTTGGGGGCGTTGGCAGCAATCACCTCGATTTGGCGTTGCTTGGCCAGTTCAATCAAGGGGCGGTAACTGCCGTCATAGTTATCCCAGGCTTTGGCTTGCCGCTTTAACGTGTCTTCGCCGATCTCGCCGGCAAGATATTGGTCAAGGACGGGTTGCGCATCGCGACTGAATTGCTCCATCGACAGGGCCACTGGGTGTTCTGAGGCGAGCTGGCTGAGTAGCTCAGCTTGAAAGCGGTGCACGCCTGGATGGCCGTGCCATTCGCCAATGAGTACCACATCGGCATCCGCCACTTGGCGGGCCACTTGGGTCAGGCTCAATGATTCGCCCTCTGCGCGAGTGACTTGGTAGTCAAATAAAGTGGCAAGCGCATCGGTTTTTGCATGAAGCGTCGAACTGGTGAATACGATGCAGGCTGCGGCGAGCCAGGCGCTGATGATACGAACCGATACGCGACCTTGTTTCATGGGATGTCTCCTTGGCTATCATTGCTCGGCGGCGTGATGGCGATACACGCGCAGGGTGAAGTCGGCGTCACACTCAAAGGCCTCGCTGTTGGCTAAGGTGTCACGCCATTCATCCGAGGCGCGCCAGGCAAAGGGCGTCATTTGCAGCAGAGTCAGGGCTTGCTCACCTGCCAATGTCATCGAGTAATGCAGTGAGTGCTCACTTTCAAGTTGGAAGCCTGGTAGGGCTTCAGGTGGCGTTTCGTGTAAACGCACCTCTTGATAGATACCGGCTTTTAGCTGAAATAGATGACGTGGACCCGGCGTGACCGTCACCACCACGCCGCCAGGCTTAATCGCGCGCGCTAACTCTTCGCCGTTACAGGGCGCATAAATCCGTACCACACCATCCAAGCTGTTGTCGGCAAACGGCAGGCGCTGGGAAGAGGCGACCGAGAACTGACACTGTGGGTACCACTTGGCCGCATAACGCACCGCCACTTTGGCAATATCTAATCCGTGTACCGACCATTGTTGCTCTGCGGTTTGATCGGCAATCGCGTGGGTGTAGTACCCTTCACCACAGCCGACATCCAAGATGGTTTTGTGCTCGCCACCGAGCGCTTGGGTGAGAGCGTCAATCATCGCTTGGCGCATCGGCGCATAGTGGCCAGCGTTTAAAAACGCCCGACGCGCTTGGGTCATGGCCTTGTTGTCGCCCGGATCTTTAGAGCGCTTAAATTGCACGGGGAGCAAATTGAGGTAGCCTTCTTTGGCGCGGTCAAATTGGTGATTGTTCGCGCAATAGGCGCCACGTGAGGTGGCTTGCAGAGACTGTTGGCACAGTGGGCATCGATAAATCATGGTCGTTCGGTGTGTTAGCGTGAATGGGCTTAAGGGTACGGGCTTGCGATGGATTCGACAAGCGCGAGACGCGCAAATAAAAAGCCGCCTCGCGGGCGGCTGGGATTCGGGATGGTCGTTCTCTGCGGTTTAGGCGGCGAGGATTTGCTCAATCTCGGTTAAGCTTAAGTGGAATTGGCGCGGGCAATGACGCCATACATCCAGCATGCGACGGTATTTGTCCAACATGGGCATTTGGCTGTTAAAGCGATGCTCGCCCTGATCGAATTGCGGATAGAGTCCCTCCGTATCGACAAGAAAGCGGACATAATGCACTAACGCACCTTCGGTGGCGGCGTCGAAGCCCCAGAATTGAACGCGGCGCGGTGATAAGGCGGCTTGGTTGGCGTCGTCCAAGAGGTTGTATGAGGCCTGCATGGCATGGTGCATTTCCATGATATCAATGATCTCACGACACTGGGTTTCGCATAGCGCCTCGAACTGGCTGATCACTTCTGCCATTTGCAAGCTGTAACCGCGCTCAATAATGGTTTGTAAGCGGCGATACTTTTCGCTATTAGAGGGATCGAGGTGGCACATTAATTGGTATTGATTAGATAAAATTAGACGTTGTGCAGGGGTCATATCCATCGCGGTTGGCCTCTTAACTCTCAAAGGTACAATAGTCATTCATCAATTGATGAGGGAATAAATAGAGACTACCAGCTCTATGAGGGGGAAATCTTGATCTGGGCTATGTCCGTAGCACGTTTATCACCCGCTAGTTGTTGTGTCAGTCAAAGGTAGAAAAGGTCAGTGACTAGGGATTGAATATGTTTGAGTTCGCCGAAGTGAGCGGTTGGCAATGGAGTGGCTGGTTATTGTGGGCAGCTGTGCTGTATCGAACCTATCCGCCGGAATTTTTTTCTAAGCTGCGTCAAGAAACCGGTTACCAGCATTTGGCGTTTTCCTCCGCGGTGGTGTTGTTTGCTTTATGGGCGCTTCAAGCAGGGATCAAAGAAGGGCTGGATATCCACTTTTTAGGCGTGACTACCTTAGCCTTGTGTCACGGCTGGCGCATAGCCATTTGGATTGCCACTGTGCCATTGGCGTTGATGGCGGTGTTTGGTTTTGCCCCCGTTGCTGATGTGGGCATGACCGCATTGACCACGGCAGTGCTACCTATCACCTTTAGTTATGGCATTTTCGCGCTCAGTTATCATTATTTAACTCGCCACCTGTTTATTTATATTTTTATCGCCGCTTTTATCGGCGCGGCGCTGACCATGGTATTCCAGCTGTCCGTGACATCGTTGTGGTACGGGCTGGCAGAGAGACATAGCTGGCAAGACATTGTCCATAACTATCTGCAAATCGCGCTCCTGATGTGGTTCCCTGAGGCGTTATTAAATGGCATGGCGGTGACAGTGATGGCGGTATATCGGCCTCATTGGCTACGCACCTTTTATGACCGTGAGTATTTATCACCTGAGCGTTAGTCCGTGTGTCAATGCGGCGATGACGGCAACATCTCGATGAAAAATGCCGCCAGTATTGACCGGCGGCGTGATCGATAACGGCTATCTCTGTGTTCGGTGGTAACTAAGTGTTAGGCGGTGACTAAGCCTTCTTTCGCATCGGCGGGAAGGATATCCATTGCATTACCGTAAAGTGGCGCGAGTGCTCGAATCACATCGGCGCGCGTGATCACCCCCACCAAGCGCTCGTCTTTCATCACCGGATAAATATAGGGACGCGATAAGGTCTGTGTTTTGGCCCGCTCTAACGCTGATTGGGTGGTAAAGCGGGTGGCAATGCCCGCATCACTGACCGGATAGAGCACTTGGTTATCAATGCTCATGTACTGCGCCAGCTCAATCACCGATTGGTCTGCCTCAACGGTTTGTACCTCGGTGCGCATCAGATCTTCAACTTTGGCATCCATGTCGGGTTGATAGTCATTCCACCATAGATCCACTAAGACATCTTGCACCGAGAAAAAGCCAACCAGTTGATTTTGGCTGTCTACCACAGGGGCGCCTTGAAGTTTGGTGCGGTTGAGCTGCTCTAGGGCGTCCGCCACAAATTGCTGGGCTTTTAAAGCACACTGAGCCGATTGCATGTTGTTTTTAATAGTTAAGGTTTCTTGGGTCATAATAGGTCTCTCAGAATAAGGCGCAGACGGGAGCGTCAATGCAGAAATGTGCGCGGTTTTGTGTTCTCTTTCTGGGTTGATAATCAGCCAATAGCCCATACCAACCAGGCCAGCGCCACCGACGATATTGCCAAGGGTGACGGGGATTAAATTGGCACTGATAAACTGGATGAGATTGACGTCATTAAAGGCCGCGGGGGAACTGCCCACCGCTTGCCAAAAGCTGTCTGGTGCGAAGGTGGCGATACTCATGCCCAAAGGCACCATGAACATATTGGCGACGCTGTGCTCAAAACCGGTGCTGACAAACATGGCGACAGGCAAAATCACCATGACGGCTTTAGTCAGTGGGTTTTGTGAGGTAAATGTCATCCAAATCGCTAAACAAACCAGTAAATTACAGAGCACGCCGAGAGAGAACGCTTGCAGCCAGCTGTGATGCAGTTTGTGCTGCGCAACGTGTAGGGCGTTGAGCCCCCATTGGCCATCATCAAGCTGATATAAACCCGCTGCCATCACGATCAGCACCAACAAGAGTGCGCCACATAAGTTGCCGACATACACCCTTGCCCAGGTATAAAGCAGGCTGCGCGTACTAATTTTGCCGTTGGCACGCGCGAGCATTGATAGCACCGTGCTGGTAAACAACTCGGCCCCACCGAGCACCACGAGGATCAGCCCCATGCTAAAGGCCAGTCCGCCCATCAGTCGGGTGAGCCCCCAGCCGGCATTACTGCCTGTGGTGACCGTGAGGTAAAACACGAACGCTAACCCGATAAATAGGCCTGCCATCATCGCCAGTCCGACGGCCATACGGGTGGATTTGCGCGACTTGCTCTCAGCGTATTGCTCGGCTTGCACCAGCAGTGCAGCGGGGCCGTCAGTGTGAATGGGGGTTACCATCGGCTGCCTCCTCTTTTGGCAATGGGTGCCCGACCTTGAAGACAAAAAAACATACTGGTTGTACTCCTTTTTAGACTGAATGTGAATAAATCCAGCCTATGCCTGTGGTTATCAGGAGTAAAATTGATATTTCTTAGGGTAATAATCACAAAAATTGATAGTCTGATGTCATCAAAGTCAGACAGTAAGGATCCTAGATGCGCTACTCACTCAAGCAGCTCGCTGTGTTTGAAGCGATTGCCGCGATGGGCAGTGTGAGCCGTGCTGCCGACCATTTAGCGTTAACGCAGTCGGCGACCAGCATGGCGCTTTCACAGCTTGAAAAGCTCCTCGGTAGGCCGCTCTTTGAGCGTCAAGGCAAGCAAATGCAGCTCACCTATTGGGGGGCATGGTTGCGACCTAAAGCACGACAATTGCTGTTTGACGCGCAACAAATTGAAGCCGGGTTTGATGGGCAGCACATTATTAGTGGTGATATTGCCTTAATTGCCAGTCAGACCGCAGCAGAACACCTGATTCCAGACCTTATCAGTATTATTGATAGTGATTTTCCCGAGTTGAGAATCGACTTTACGGTGAAAAATACCCAGAAGGTGATTGATAGTGTGCGCCGCTATCAGCACGACTTGGGGATTATTGAAGGGCGTTGTGACGACAGCCGGTTGAAGCAACAGGTGTGGTGTCATGACCATTTGGTGGTGGTGGCGGCCAAACATCATCCTTATGCACAACGTGACCAAGTCAGCCTCGCGCAGCTGGAGCAAGCCCAATGGGTGCTGAGAGAGCCGGGAGCGGGAACGCGGCATAGTTTTGATAGTGCCATTCATGGCGTTATCGAAGATCTTGATGTGCGCCGTGAGTATGAGCAGGTACCGGTATTACGTACCTTGGTAGCGAATTCCAATTATCTTAGCTGCTTACCATACCTTGATGTCGAGAAGTGGTTAGCACGCGAAGAGTTGGTAGCACTGAATGTGCCTGAGCTAAACATGCGACGTACCTTGTCTTTTATTTGGCGAGCGGATGCGGCGGATAATCCGTTGCGTGACTGTATTATCCGTGAAGCAATTCGAATGACCAAGGCGCGGCGACGTGAGATGTAAGGCGAAAAAGCCGGCTGCATGGCCGGCTTTATAGCGTTAACGCTTAGTAAGTGACACTGTGACCGTAACTGGCAATAATCTCTTTGACTCTGTCCATCACTTCTTTTGATGGGGGCGAGACATCTTGCAGCTCGTAGTCATGACCCAGCGCTTCCCATTTGTGCGCGCCGAGTTGGTGGTAAGGAAGTAACTCGACTTTTTCGATGTTATCCATGTTTTGAATAAATTGGCCGAGACGATGGGCGGAGTCGTCATCATCGGTGTAGCCAGGGACAACCACGTAACGAATCCAGGTTTTTTGTCCAATTTTTTGCAGGTACTTAGCAAAGTCGAGGGTTCGTCGGTTCGATACGCCGACCAAGTCTTCGTGGACGTGATCGTTGAGTTGCTTCAGATCCAGCATCACTAAATCGGTGGCATCAAGGACTTCATCAATCACCGGGGTGTGTTTGCGGATATAGCCGTTGGTATCTAAACAGGTGTGGATCCCTTCCGCGTTAGCGGCCCGGAAAAAGTCACGCACAAACTCGGGCTGCAACATGGCCTCACCGCCGGATGCTGTCACCCCGCCACCAGAGGCGGTGATAAAATGGCGATAGGCGCGCACGTCTTTCATGATCTCATCGACGGTCACTTCTTTGCCGCCGTGGGTATCCCACGTATCACGGTTATGACAGTATTTGCACCGCATCAAACAGCCTTGCATAAAGACAATAAAGCGGATACCTGGGCCGTCTACGGTGCCACAGGACTCAAACGAATGGATGCGACCAATTGTCGACATAGCTGTCTCCAGACTGCAAATGGCTATGCCGTTATTTTATTACAAACCCAGTCTGAAGATAAGGGAATTCCCTGTTTTTTCGCACTTCTCGCCATGGTGTTGCCCTCTAGTTGCATACCTGACTCAAGCTTGATCACAGTTCCAGTTTTTTATTGCCCAATGAGTGAGACGTTAACCAGATAAATTCCATGCAGATTTTGTGACTTTTCGTTTTTTTGTCCAAACTTACGTGCGACACGTCGCCAAAGCGATACATGCTTATGCCAGGTTGCATGCAAGCAAGGACATGCTTGGTGTCAGGCTAGGATCAAAGCAAATGCTAGGACTTATAATGAGAAAAATCAGTGATCTGAGAGTGAAAAATAAGCTTGTTGCACTAATGCTGGTTGCCGTTGTGTTGCTGGCAGGGATCAGCGCGTACACCATCAACAAAGAGCGGGAGCAGTCTTATGCTGAACGGACGGCTTCCTTGCGTGCCAATATTGAGGTGGCGCAAAGTGTGGTGGCCTATTATCGCCAGCAGGCACCACAAATTGGCGAAGAAGAAGCAAAGGCACAAGCGATCGCGCAGCTTAATAAACTGCGTTACGACGGGAATAATTACTTTTGGGTACTCAAGCCCGACCTCACCATTGTGAATCACCCGATCAAGCCCAAGCTAAACGGCACCAGTGCGGATGGGCTGACCGATGGTGACGGCAAGCACCACTGGCGTGAGATGGTACAAGTCAGTCAAGGCGCGCAGGGCGGCGTGCTCGATTACACCTGGCGTTCACCTGAGGGCGAGATGAAGCCGAAAATTTCCTATGTGAAACGCGTTGATGGCTGGAATTGGATTATTGGCTCAGGCGTCCATGTCAGTGATATTGAGGAGCGGGTGATACAATCCGCGTGGCAAATTGGAGGTTTAACCCTGTTATCTGGCGCTATCTTGCTGGTAGCGGGTGGGTTTGTCAGCCGCGATATCGTGGTGCCTTTGGATGAGCTGGTGGAAAAATTCGATCGCATTGCCGGTGGCGATCTTCGGGTCGAGTGTGGTTATACCCGTCATGACGAAATTGGCAAACTCGCTCGGCGAATGGATACCGCGATGAGCAGTGTCCGCGAGGCGCTGCGTGTTGCGCATGATGAAGCCAAGCAATCATCGACCATGGCCTCCTCCATAGCATCAGCCAGTGAGGAAAGTGCACAAAGCATTCAATCGCAGCGCGCACAACTTGAGCAGCTCGCCACGGCGATGAACGAAATGACGGCTACCGTGGCCGATGTTGCCGATCACGCTGAGCAAACCGCGCAAGCGACCAACGATATTTCGTCGATGGCGGAAGACAGCAACCACAAGCTAGATAGCACGGTGGCCAGTATCCGCAACGTTGCCGAGCGTATTGCCGCAGCGGATAAATTGGTGAATCAAGTGAAGCAAGGGGTGATGGAGATCAGTGATGTGGCGACGGTGATCCAAGGCATCTCTGAGCAAACTAACCTGCTGGCACTCAATGCGGCGATTGAAGCGGCACGAGCGGGTGAGCAAGGCCGTGGCTTTGCGGTGGTGGCCGATGAAGTGCGCTCGCTCGCTCAAGGCACGCAAAAATCGACCACTCAAATTCAAGGCACGATTGAATCGCTCACCAACAATGCGATTGAGGCGGCTGAGGCAATGACATCAAGTCATCAATCCAGTGAAGACAGTGTCAATACGGCGCTAGAAACCCAAGCGCAGTTGAAGGAAATGGTGAGTGCCTTACATGGCTCGAATGACCGCGTGGTACAAATCGCCGCGGCGGCAGAAGAGCAGGGGACGGTGTCGGAAGAGATGAACCAAAATGTGAGTAATATTCACAACTCGGCCAACGAAGTGAGCGGTGCGGCGTCGCACCTTGCCGAGCAAAGCCAGCTGCTTGCCGATTCAGCACGTGAGTTGGACAGTAAGTTGGACCGCTTTGAAGTGGGGTAATGGCTGATTGCGCCTAGCTGGCAGGTTAAACAACTGTTCGCTGGGCGTCGGCTCTTTGGAATTGCACCCGGACAAAGCAAGACATAGCGCTGTAAAGCGACAGACAAACAAAAACCGCCAGCATTGCCGGCGGTTTTTCTTTAGGCGTTAACCCTTATTTATCTCTTACAGTGAAGAGGTAAAGGTACGGGTAATCACGTCTTGTTGCTGCTCTTTGGTCAGCGAGTTAAAACGTACCGCGTAACCAGAAACACGGATGGTCAGCTGAGGATAGTTCTCAGGGTGCTCCATCGCGTCCAGCAACATTTCACGGTTCATCACGTTGACGTTCAAGTGCTGGCCACCTTCTTGACCGCTTTCGTGGTGGAAGTAACCATCCATCAAGCCTGCCAAGTTAGCGCGTTGTGCGTTCTCATCTTTACCCAGTGCATTTGGCACAATAGAGAAGGTATAAGAAATACCGTCTTTGGCGTGGGCAAATGGCAGTTTACCGACAGATGTCAGTGACGCAACCGCGCCTTTTTCATCACGGCCGTGCATCGGGTTAGCACCTGGGCCAAATGGCATGCCGGCTTTACGACCGTCAGGCGTGTTACCCGTTTTCTTACCGTATACCACGTTTGAAGTGATAGTCAGGATAGACTGGGTAGGCACCGCGTCACGGTAGGTCTTCAGTGAACGGATTTTGTTCATGAAGCGCTCAACCAGGTCACAAGCGATTTGGTCAACACGCTCGTCGTTGTTACCAAATGCTGGGTATTCGCCTTCGATATCAAAGTCGATAGCAATACCGTCTTCGTCACGAACAGGCTTCACTTTGGCGTATTTAATCGCGGCTAATGAGTCAGCTGCTACCGAGAGGCCCGCGATACCACATGCCATGGTGCGATACACATCACGGTCGTGGAAAGCCATCAGCGCCGCTTCATAGCTGTACTTGTCGTGCATGAAGTGAATGCTGTTTAGGGCAGTCACATACTGTTTAGCCAGCCAATCCATCAGGTGATCCATGCGGTCCATGACTTTGTCATAGTCCAACACTTCGTCAGTCATTGGCGCGTGTTCAGGCGCAACTTGGATTTTCAGCTTCTCGTCAATACCACCGTTGATGGTATAGAGCAGCGTTTTCGCCAAGTTGGCACGGGCACCAAAGAATTGCATCTGCTTACCAACAATCATTGGCGAGACGCAGCACGCAATCGCATAGTCGTCATTGTCAAAGTCAGTGCGCATCAGATCGTCGTTCTCGTACTGGATAGACGAGGTGTCGATAGAGACTTTGGCACAGAACTTTTTGAAGCCTTCAGGCAGCTGCTCAGACCATAGCACGGTGATGTTTGGCTCTGGGCTTGGTCCCATGGTGTATAGGCTGTTTAGGAAACGGAAGCTGGTACGTGAAACCAGTGGACGACCGTCAACACCCATACCGGCAACAGATTCTGTTGCCCAAATTGGGTCACCAGAGAAGAGGTCATCATACTCAGGCGTACGTAGGAAACGCACCATACGCAGTTTCATCACGAAGTGATCGATCAGCTCTTGGGCTTGCTCTTCAGTCAGCTTACCCGCCGCGATATCGCGCTCTACATAGATATCGAGGAAGGTAGAGGTACGGCCAAGCGACATGGCGGCACCGTTTTGGGTTTTCACTGCACCCAAGTAACCGAAGTATGTCCATTGAATCGCTTCTTGCGCGGTTTCTGCAGGACGAGAAATGTCACAGCCGTATCTTGCGGCCATTTCTTTCAATTGACCCAGTGCGCGATGCTGCTCTGCAATTTCTTCACGCAGTTGCATGGTCATTTGCAGATCTTCGCCGTTTTCGAATTTCTCTTGCAGTGAATCGAATTGGGCTTTCTTGTCTTTCATCAAGAAGTCGATACCGTATAGCGCAACGCGACGGTAGTCACCGATGATACGGCCACGGCCATATGCATCAGGCAAACCGGTCAACACGCCAGATTTACGGCACTTCATGATTTCTGGGGTATAAATATCGAAAACGCCTTGGTTGTGGGTTTTACGATATTCGGTGAAGATTTTCTTCACTTGTGGGTCAAGTTCGCGGCCATAGGCGTCGCATGACCCTTGAACCATGCGGATACCACCATACGGAAGCATCGCGCGTTTTAGCGGCGCGTCAGTCTGTAGACCGACAATCTGTTCCAGATCTTTCTCGATGTAGCCGGCGTCGTGAGACGTCAGGGTCGAAACCACAGACGTATCAAAATCAACCGGTGCATGCGTCGCGTTCTCTTGCTTGATGCCTTCCATCACGCGCGCCCACAGTTTGCGAGTGGCGTCAGTTGGCTCAGAAACTAGGAATGATTCGTCGCCCTCGTAAGGGGTATAGTTTTTCTGGATGAAGTCGCGAACATCAACTTCTTTGCTCCAGTTACCTTCAACAAATCCTTCCCATGCATTGGAAACGTGCTCAGACATGTTGCACCTACCTGTACTCTTTTCAAAAAGATATGTATTGGGACCAGGTTCAGTCATCGTATTTGTCAGTATGGCTGACGCCTGCGACCCATCGATTTATCCGGATACCCCGCCCGAAAGCGGGGCAATGTTATTACAACAAAGATGGAATGCCGGGAATCATTCCGACTGCCAACATGGCAGCAATACAAATGATCACTGTGGCGGTTGGAATCACCAGACGGTCAACGGTAGAGAGCGTTGTTGGGCGCTCTTTATCACCGATAAGGCCGTTGTTGTCCAAGAGCATAGTGACTGCCCAACCAAAGACTGGGTTAACAGCCATGGAGGCGAAAATACAAATACCCGCTGCTTGGCTCGACTTGGCGTCTTTCACCATCTGCATGCCTGCTTCAAGCAAGGGCAGGAACACACCCGATAGCAGCGCGATGGTCATCACTGGTGGCCAAGTGGCGACATCCATAGGGTAGCCAATCAAGGCAACGGCAATACATAACAGACCCAGTACAATGGCACCGCCAGGAATGGGTCGACGCGCAATCGCCGCCGGAATCATGTAGGTTCCCCACGATGAGGTGATGTTACCGCCACCCACAGAGGCACCAACCATTTGACGGATAGAACAACCTGTCATGGTGTCATCCACGTCCATCAATACTTTTTCGGCTTTCTTAGGATAATTTAGTTCCTGGAATATACGGTGACCAAGAAAGTCCGGTGACCACATCGCTACCGCGAGCAATGCAAATGGCAAAGAGGCGAGGAAGTGCGACAGGTTAGGAAGTCCTAGCTGCCAGCCTTGCTCGGTTGAGCCCCACCAGTAAACCGGATTGAGGTTAGGCACACCTGGTTGAGTAACGAACTCCAGTGAAGAGCCAGCACCGAGCGCGGTAGCAATCAGTCCGCCGGTGACCGCACACACGGGAATCGCGAGCCAGCGTTTACCGATGCGCGCCAAGAAGGCATAGATCACAATCGATACGGCGAGAATTAAAATGGAGATATAGCCCATATCAATCGCCGCGCCCCATGCGAGCAGACTCTCAATCTGGCCTTTTGCACCACCAAAGCCAAGGAAGATCAGCAAGCCACCGGCGACCCCTTGACTGGTCAAGTTAACTAATTTGGAGCCACCTTTGAGGTAACTGAGTATCAGGCCAAAGGCACCAATCAGAATCCCCAACGCCAATGGGTGAGCACCTGCTAACGCGATGGTCCCGACCAGTGGAATCATTGGACCATGGTTGCCGGCCAAGTTGGCGCGTGGGTTTATAAACCCGCACAACAGGACACAGAACAGAAGCGCTGGGATAAGCATTTCTACCCGCGCCACTTCAACGGCAAACGCTTTACCCAAGGTGATGTGATCCCAAGCGGCGGTTAAACCATCCGCCCAAGACATCATCACCGCAGAGTACATGGCGATAATGCCGATGGTACCCGCGAGCGCTGGGACAAGGTCTTCGATTTCAAAACGGAAGTCACGGCCAGGCAAGTTTAAGCCCCAACGGCGCGGACGCATAATTTGTAGTTCGTGATTCAGGTAGTCAGCGCGGGAGGCAAATGAAGAAGCCGGCTTGTGCTTCTTTTGATATTCGCTCTTTTCTTCGTGACTCACACTGCGGTCTTGAGCATGTGTTGCCATAATTTCCTCGTCGTACAGAAAGCAAACGCTTTCGAAACAGTGGCTTAGCCAGTCTTTATGTGTTGTTAACGCTGGCCTTGTGGCCGTGTTCTGTTTCGTTATCAGCATGCTAACAACAGGGGGGGCGCAGAATGTTGACTTAGATCATTACCGTGTAATTTTTTTACGTGCTACGCCCACTTGTGCCGAGGTTTTTGACCCTGTGTTCTTCTGGTCTCGCCGATAAACCAGCATTTATGTAATTTAATTACCAATCTAAGCGGCGAATATGTGCTACAAAACAGTAAGATAAACTCGCCTGATGTAAAGCGGACGTGGTGGCATCCTGAATCTGTGTCAATAAATAAAGACAGCCACCGCTTGCTCGCTGTAGTGAATAAAAAAGATAGGTTATAGTCGATATATTGTCCTCTAAAAATGGATCCTTATGGTGCGCCGATTGTTCCGCCTGTTTGTTTGTTCTCCCATGCTGATGCCAAAGTGGCGTTGTTTGAGCTTGGGTGTCTTGCTGTTTTGCCCTTTTATGGTTGTCAAGGCCGCGGGGGTAGAAACAGTGAGCGCAGCGATTCAAAACGGCGACTATCAATATGCGCTCACCGAGGTCGATACATTGCTGACTCCATCGGATCAGCAGGCGCTGGCACCCTCCGAGCGTGCGGAGCTGCAACGTTTGCAGGCTATCGCCCACCTTTACCTTGGTCAGCGTGCCGAAGCCTACCGAGCCTATCGTCTTGCATTGGCATTGAACGCGCTCAGCAAAGAGAGCGAGGCGGATGCGTTAACTGCCGTGATTAGCTTGGCGTTTCGAGTCGAGCAATATGAAGAAGTATTGAACTATGCCCGCCAGCTCCGCGATAAGCACACACTGCAGCCGACCTCTGCTCGCTTCGCGATGCAGGCTGCTTATGCCCTGTCTCGTTTCGACGTGGCGATTGAGTATGCGCGCCAGCTGAAAAAGCTCGGCGCGGAGGATGCATTTATCCTGCAAACCAAAGGGCTCAGTGAAGTGGCGCTATCACGCTTTAAGGCGGCGGCAGCGACATTCGATAAGTTGGTCAATCAACCCGATGTGGCCCCTCGTTGGTTAGAGCAGGCCGCACGCGCTCACGCTAAAGCGGGCTCGCACCAAGCGGCACGCCAGTATTTAGCGCGTGCCAATGCTGACATTGCCCTTTACCGGACTCTCTCCGCCGGGCAAATGGAGCTGGGGGCCTCACAGCAGGCATTGCTATATTGGCAACAGGGATTACAGCAATTGACCCGGCTACCCACTCGTGATGAACAGTTATTTCTGGTGCAGTGTTTGATTAAAACAGACCAGCGCGTGGCGGCGTTAAACCGGATCAGTGAAGTGAATTTGAGCGAGCCAGACAAGCAAACGCTCAAACTACAGGTGATGTTAGCGTATCAGCTTAATCATTGGCAGGAAGTGATTGATACCGCGCAAGTGGCGCTCTCTTATGGCCTGAAAGATGATCGTATGCTGTGGCAGTGGTTATCCATCAGTGCGATTAAAGCTGGGGACTATGCACTAGCAGACTATGCGCTAGAACAGTGGGAGGCGCGTGATCCTACCGGCCTTGCCGAGCGCTGGCGTGACACCTTAGAGCTACTTAAAGCGAAGCGAGCGAAACGTCGCGACGCGCGGCTGTCATAAGGTGAGAGGCTGCCTACTTTAAAAGCGCCACTGTCTTTTTTAGTAGGCGTTTAACTATGGTGTTCACAGTTTTGTTACGCACCGCTGATCGCATTGAAATGAAATAAATTGCACGTCTATCCCCTCCAACGCTAATTTTTGTCAGCTTTCACGATAAAAATAACCAGCTTTCTTCAAGTTAACTTCTATACTTACCTCGGTTAAAGCCGGTTTAGTACGGCTAATGGCTGACAAAGCAATTGTTGGTTTTTTCAGCAGTAAATTTTACGATTGACTTTTTATGCAGTAATAGTGACTATAATGAATGCGCTTTAAAGGTTAACAAAATGTTGCTCATTGCGTTGAGGGGTGATATTTTCAATCCATACTCAGTGCATTTGGTGCGCTTTAACCACAAACACAACAGATTTCACGGATGACAGGAGTTAGCGCATGACGGATGCTGTGGCGCTACAGGTAAAATCACTTAAAAAAAGCTTTGGGCAGCATCAAGTGCTCAAAGGTATTTCCCTCGACGCCCACCGCGGCGACGTGATTTCCATTATCGGCTCTTCCGGTTCCGGAAAGAGCACCTTTCTTCGCTGTATCAATCTGCTGGAAACCCCCACGGGCGGTGAAATTTGGGTCAACGGTGAGTTGATCAAAATGAAAAACAACCGTGCCGGTGAGCCCGTCCCCGTCAGTGACAAGCAAGTGCAGCGCATTCGTTCGCGGCTGGCGATGGTGTTTCAAGGGTTCAATCTTTGGTCGCATATGACGGTGCTGCAAAATGTTATTGAAGCGCCTGTGCATGTGCTAGGTGTGCCTAAGGCACAAGCGATTGAAGAAGCAGAAGCGTTATTGCACCGCGTAGGGCTTTATGAGCGCCGCGATTACTACCCAGGCCATTTATCCGGTGGTCAGCAACAACGTGCAGCGATTGCACGCGCACTCGCGGTAGAGCCAGAAGTCTTGCTGTTTGATGAGCCAACCTCCGCGCTGGATCCTGAATTAGTGGGAGAAGTGTTGGGTGTGATGCGCTCACTGGCTGAGGAAGGACGCACCATGCTGGTGGTTACCCATGAAATGAGCTTTGCGCGCGATGTCTCTAACCATGTGATGTTCTTGCACCAAGGGTTAGTAGAAGAGCAAGGCAACCCGAAAGAGTTGTTTGATTCGCCAGAATCAGAGCGTTTGCAGCAGTTTATCTCATCGATTTACTAATCTATTTATTAAAAATATCAATAGCATAACCATGCAATAGGGCAATGCCCTGACAACATCGTAAAAACGACAGGAGACAGGAAGATGAAAAAATGGCTAGTTGCCGCCGCTGTAATGGCCGCGGTTGGGTCAACCTCCGTAGCAGCCAAGGATTGGAAGGTCGTACGTTTCGGTATCGAAGGGGCCTATCCTCCATTTAGCTGGACCACCAACGAAGGCGAGCTGAAAGGCTTTGATGTGGATATGGCCAATGCGCTCTGCGAAGAGATGCAGGCAAAGTGTAAGATTGTGGCCCAGGATTGGGATGGCATTATTCCATCACTTCTGGCACGTAAATACGATGCCATTATCGCCGCGATGTCCATTACCGAAGAGCGGAAGCGAAAAGTTGACTTCACTAACAAATACGCGCTGATCCCTAATAAATTTGTGGCTGAAAAAGGCACGGATCTGACCTTTACCAAAGAGGGGTTAGAGGGCGTTAAAATTGGTGTACAACGTGCGACCACACACGACAAATACCTGACTGATAACTATGGTGACTCGGTGGATATCGTGCGTTACGGCACCTTTGATGAAGCCTACCTGGATCTAAAAGCAGGCCGTATTGAGTCAATCCTTGGCGATGCGTCGGCACTCCAGCAAGGGCTGCTCGACAAAGAGGGGGGTGACGAGTTTGCGTTCATCGGCCCGTCACTGACTGACCCTGAGTGGTTTGGTGAAGGCTTTGGGATTGCGACACGTAAGCAAGACAAAGAACTGACCAAGAAGCTCAACCAAGCGATCGATTCGTTGCGTGAAAAAGGCGTGTATGACGAGATTGCTGCCAAGTACTTTGACTACGACGTTTACGGCGAGTAATAGGCAGGCGGGCAGCATGAAAGTGCTGCCCGATTCATATGATTGATTTGAAAGGTTACGAGTGGTCCCTGCTTGAAGGCGCATGGGTGACCCTTCAGGTTGCGCTGCTCTCGTTAGGTCTTGCCATGCTACTGGGTATGCTGGGCGCACTGGCGAAACTCTCCAAATTTGGCTGGCTGCGTGGGATAGCGACGGTCTATACCACGGTCATACGCGGGATCCCTGATCTGGTGCTGATGATGCTGATTTTTTACGGCGGTCAAATGCTGCTGAACAACAGCTTGTATGGCATCAATGAGTGGCTTAACGAATACATGGCCGGTCAAAACCCCAATCACGACTGGACATCCTATTTACCTGACTATATTGATGTGAGCCCATTTATTGCCGGGATCCTAACCATCGGGTTTATCTTTGGTGCTTACATGGCGGAAACCTTCCGTGGCGCTATCATGGCGGTGGACGCTGGGGAAATGGAAGCCGCACGTGCTTATGGCATGAGCAGCAGTTTGGCATTCCGCCGTATTTTGCTGCCGCAGATGATCCGACATGCGCTGCCAGGCTTTGGTAACAACTGGCTGGTGCTGCTCAAAACCACTGCGCTGGTGTCGATTATTGGTCTTGATGACATGGTGCGAAAAGGCGCGTTGGCGGCCGGCTCAACTCAAATGCCATTTACTTTTTACTTTACCGTTGCACTGATTTTCTTGCTCTTTACCAGTATCTCGACCACGGGACTGCGCTGGATGGAGCGTCGTTTTAGCATTCACACGCGGTAGGTGACCATGGATTTTTCTCTCGTACTCGAAACCTGGCCGATATACTTAGAAGGCCTTTGGACCACCGTATGGCTGGTCGCCTCTGCGTTGGTGATTGGCTTAGTGGTCGCGGTGCCGGTAGCGGTCGCGCGTAATGCGCAATTCCCTTTATGGCGCTACCCAGCGTGGGCGTTTATTTATTTTTTCCGGGGTACACCGCTGTTAATTCAGTTGTATCTGATTTATTACGGCTTGAGCCAAGTGATCAATGTCGAGAACAGCTTGTGGCAGCACGCTTGGTTCTGCGCCTTGGTGGCCTTTGTGCTCAACACCGCCGCTTACACAGCGGAAATCATCCGTGGCGCGATTAATGGCCTCCCTAAAGGGGAAGTCGAGGCGGCGATCGCTTATGGCATGAGCCCCTATAAAGCCTTTTCGCGCATTGTGTTGCCGAGCGCGATGCGTCGTGCGTTACCCGCGTACAGTAACGAAGTGGTGTTTATGCTACACGGCTCAGCGGTGGCAGGGATTATCACCATTGTCGATTTAACCGGTGCCGCGCGGATAGTGAACTCTCGCTACTATGCGCCGTTCGAGTCGTTTTTGACCGCCGGCGTGTTTTATATGGCGCTGACATTTAGCATCCTTTGGATGTTCCGCTTAGCGGAGCGCCGCTTCCTACGCCATTTAAGGCCGCTTAGCTAGAATTTAAGGTGCTATTTTTTAGCACCTTATTAATCCCTCCTTTAGTCCGACATGCAAAATTGGCGAATCTTCAATGCTATAGTTAGCCGAGGTACTGCGATCTATATAGAGCGATAACAGCATGAAAATTGGAGAACTCGCGCGCCGATCAGGATTATCGGCCTCGCGTATACGTTTTTATGAACGCATAGGGCTTCTCAAAACAGTGACTCGTCAGTCAAATGGCTACCGACGTTATCCGCCGGAAGCACTAACTGTATTGTCTATGATCACTGCGGGGCAGCAAGCTGGCTTTAGTCTTGACGAGCTGAGAACGTTACTTCCAAGCAATATTTCTCAGTGGGATCATGCCAGTTTGGTAGCCACGCTAAAAAACAAAATATCCGAGCTGGCAGAACTTGAGAGAAAAATAGTCGCGAATAAAGCTCAGCTGGAGACGGTGTTAAATGATATTGCGGCCAAGCCGTATGACATGGACTGTGCTGAAAACGCACAGCGAGTGATGTCTCGGGTAGGATTAGTTTTATCATCGTCCAACCCTGAGCAAGATTCAGGAAAATAATCGACTAATTTGAGTTTGACCTTAAACCTTACTTCAACCTTAGAGTAGGAATTCTACTGAATGTGGAGTGTTGAATGAGGTCAATATATGCAAACAATAATGGGTGCTAACGGTCAGATAGGGCGTGAACTGGCAATTGCCTTGAAGCGAGATTATACCCAGTCGATTCGCTTAGTTAGTCGCCATCCCCAAAAAATTCACGATACAGATGAAGTCTTTCCTGCTGACTTACTTGATTCAGAACAGACGAAAGCAGCTGTTGCTGGCTCGAGTATTGTGTATTTGACCGCAGGTTTGCCAATGAGCCCGACGCTTTGGGCTTCTTCGTGGCCGGTGATAATGCGAAATGTTATTCAAGCCTGTATCACTCATAAAGCTAGCTTGGTCTTTTTCGATAATACCTATATGTACCCGCAAACTGCATCGCCGCTTGTCGAATCTACACCTTTTCGGCCAATTGGCGTGATGGGACGCGTGAGAGCGGAAATAGCCTCAATGCTATTGGCTGCGATGCAACAAGAACAAATAAATGCAGTCATTTGTCGAGCGCCGGAGTTTTATGGACCAGGAAAGACACAGAGCATTACGAACTCAGCCGTCATTGATAACTTGCTTAAAGGAAAACGAGCAACCGTATTATTGCGTGATGATGTGAAACGAAGTCTTATTTATACGCCAGATGCTAGCCGAGCGATGGCGTTGATTGGCAATACACCTGATGCGTATGGACAAACATGGCACTTGCCTTGTGATGATCACCGACTAACTTATTCTGAGTTTATTGCCTTAGCGGCGGATGTATTTGGCACATCTCCTCACTATCGAGTGGTGACATCGTTTCAACTACGTTTAGCGAGTTGGTTTGATAAGCGCTACAGATATATGAGAGAGCTATTGCCTCGTTACCAGACAGATAATGTGTTTGTTTCAGATAAGTTTAAGGCACGCTTTCCTGATTTTAGGGTGACAGAGTGGCGCCTCGGCTTAGCCAATATAATGAGTGAACGTCAAAAGGAGAGGGCATAATGGCTGGGACAGGAAAGACAAAGCGCTGGATGATCTATGGCGTCTATGGTTATACCGGACAGTTGATTGCGGAAGAGGCAGTGAGAAGAGGGTTTACCCCCATCCTAGCCGGCCGAGATCCTCAAAAAACAATAGAAGTGGCGAATGCACTAGGACTTGAATGCAGGACGTTTAGCCTAACTGATAAAGCGGAAGTTAAAAAGAACATTGCAGATATCGATATATTACTTAATTGTGCCGGACCGTTCTCAACGACGGCTGAGGTCATGATGGATATATGCTCACAGCTTGGTACGCATTATCTCGATATCACTGGAGAGATTGCAGTATTTGAACTGGCCCAAAGCTTTAGTCAACAAGCAAGACAAACAGGGGCTGTGATTTGCCCAGGCGTCGGCTTTGATGTTATTCCAACGGACTGTGTTGCCGCAATATTGAAGTTCGCTTTGCCAGATGCTACCCAGCTTTCTCTGGGCTTTGATTCGCGTTCAGGCTTTTCTCCGGGGACGGCGAAGACCTCAATAGAGGGGCTTGCGGACGGAGGAAAAATTAGAAGAAATGGTATTATTCGCACTGTGCCATTGGCCTACGATGTAAAAAAAATTGACTTTGGCAATGGCGAAAAGTTAGCAATGACTATTCCTTGGGGGGATATATCAACGGCTTATCACTCTACGGGGATACAGAATATAGATGTATATATTCCAAGCTCTGAGAAGATGGTTCGTCAGGCTCGGCGCGCTAACCTGATTCGTCCTTTACTTAAGCTGAGTATCATACAGTCTTTGGCTAAATTTTGGATATCCAAAAAGGTAAAGGGGCCTAGCCATAAAGAGAGGGAGCGTTATCCTACTTATGTGTGGGGTGAAGCGACTAACGCTAATGGTGACACGGCTACCGCTCGAATTAAAACGGCAAATGGCTACCATTTGACAATGATAGGGGCGATTGAGGTTGTCTCTTTTCTGCTAGAAAATGGTTGTGTTGGTGGTACTTATACGCCTTCTCAGCTGATGGGGGCCGATTTTATAGAGCGTTTATCGGGAGATGAATCCATCATTTTATCCTAATTGCTAAACCGAATACCGCAGCCTTCTTATGCTGCGGTATTTATCGTTGAATGACAGATTAATCGTTTGATCGTGTCGCCAACGACAGATCAATCATGCTGATTTAAAGGTCGCCCAAATCGGCGCGTGATCTGACGGTTTTTCAATCGCTCGGAGCTCGTAGTCAATGCCAGCATCGATGCATTGATTCGCCAGATCTGGAGTGGCCAGAATCACGTCAATACGCAGGCCGCGGTTATCGTCAAAGCCGCGTGAGCGGTAGTCAAACCACGAGAACTGATCGTTCACGCTAGGATGCAGGGCTCGGAAGGTGTCAACAAACCCCCAGTCCATTAGAGTGCCCAGCCACTCACGCTCTTCGGGTAAGAAAGAGCACTTACCGGTGCGTAGCCAGCGTTTGGCGTTTTGCTCACCAATGCCGATGTCATCGTCTTTCGGGCTGATATTAATGTCGCCCATCACCACCAACTGCTCACTCGGATCACGGTCAGCTAAATAGGTCATTAAGTCTTGATAAAACTTACGCTTGGCGGGGAATTTGGTTTCATGGCTGCGGTTTTCCCCTTGCGGGAAGTAACCGTTAAGCACAGTGATTGGCTTGCCGTTTTCGTCTTCAAAGGTCGCCATGATCATCCGGCGTTGAGCGTCCTCATCATCAGTAGGAAAGCCTTTTTGCACGCTGATAGGGGACTTTTTACATAGCATTGCCACGCCATAATGGGCTTTTTGGCCATGAAAGTGCACTTCGTAACCCATCGCTTCGACATCCGCGAGCGGGAAGGCGTCGTCATGAACTTTGGTTTCTTGTAACCCGATCACGTCAGGTTGATGCTTTTCAATCAAGGCTTGCAATTGATGCAAACGAGCACGAATACCATTGATATTGAATGAAATGATTTTCACGTGTGAGGCTGCCTTTGTTGTCTTGTTAATAGCAAGACACTTTACCAGCTTAGTTCAATGAACGGAAAGGCGGCCTCTATCTCTGTAGGTTATGGAAACGCGCGATATTGTCTAAGCGTTAGTGCGCAAGAGAGAATTCACCTAAGCATTCGCCTTGGCTAAAAATGGCGCCAAGCTCGGTGCTAGGATCAAACTGTAGCGTCGGTTGGGATAGTGTCGGTAGGCGATGGAGCAAGTGCTTGAGGATAATATCCCCATTAAATTGATGAATCGCGACCTGCCAGTTGGCAAGATTAGGGAGTGAAAAGTTAACTATCAATGGCGTTCCTTACTGTTTTGGTTGTGTTGTTAGCGGTTTTAGTTTGTGTTTGTGCACGGCGTAAATGATACCAGTGACGCAGTCTGCCGTTAGTAGCGGCCATATTTTATCTCCATGAGTTAAATGATTATTGCTCTGCCCCCTCAGTGGTTATCCGTCATAGGCCGCGCAGATGCGTCGGTTTCTTTTGGGGTGAACGATCACCATTAATACAGTGATACCCACCAATGAGTGATAGCAAAAGGGGTGTTAACGGGTTATCAATCTAGGAAAAAGCGAAAGTGGATTGCTGCAGAGAGTCTATGCGGGAAATAGCGTGGTCTGTCTCGACTTTGACTTGATGTCTTTTGATGCTCCGTATCTAGAGCTTTGATCACACTACAGCATTTCTTACGGATGTAAAGGGCTTTTTAGACCGCAACGAGATAGCGATAGTGCTGTTTTTGTCATTCTAGCCACTATTCTACTTGCTGTTTGATTTGACATATGGTTTTTCATATATATGATTTATCGTATATATTGAAAAGAGAAAATGCAGATTTGTCAAACGCTTAGTTTTTACAAGGCTTTATCCGAGCCCACTCGGCTGACCTCTCTATTGTTGCTCTCACAGCATGGTGAGTTATGTGTATGTGATCTGATGGAGGCGTTAGCCCTAAGCCAACCAAAGATTTCTCGGCATTTGGCGGAGCTACGTAAGCACCAATTGGTTGTCGGAGAGCGTCGAGGAAAGTGGGTCTATTATCAGCTTCATCCTGCATTACCCGACTGGATGGTCGGTATTTTGCACACTACCGCTATCAACAACCCTTCACTTCTCTCGCCTTTCACTCCAGTGATGCAGGGAAAAACGGTGTGTGAGGATCATCAATAGTTAACCTCTCGCATCATGATGGGTGCCTGTTATTCAACGTCAGTAATCACCAAGGATTTGTATTATGTCTCAATCTGAAACCTGTGCGCCGTCGGCCGCCCAAAAGATGGGTTGGCTTGATCGGTATTTAACGGTATGGATTTTCCTCGCTATGGCCATAGGGGTCAGCATAGGGTGGATTTATCCAGAAGTGGCGACCCTCAGTGAGCGTTTATCGGTCGGCAGCACCAATGTGCCGCTGGCGATTGGCTTGATCTTAATGATGTATCCGCCACTGGCAAAAGTGAATTATCGTTTATTGGGCTCGGTCACGCGCGACAAAAAAGCCATCACGCTGTCGCTGATCATGAACTGGGTGGTCGGTCCTATTCTTATGTTCGCGCTGGCGGTGCTATTTTTACGTGATGAGCCAGGGTACATGGCGGGAGTGATATTGATTGGTCTTGCCCGTTGTATCGCCATGGTCTTGGTGTGGAACGATATCAGTGGCGGTAACAAAGAGTATGGCGCAGCCCTAGTGGCACTGAATAGTTTATTTCAGATCCTGACTTACAGTGTGATGGCATGGCTATTTATCACCGTTTTACCCCCCATGCTGGGTCTACAAAGTTTTGTGGTGGATGTCACCATGGGCGACATCGCGAAAAGTGTGCTGATTTACTTGGGTATCCCTTTTTTAGCGGGTTACCTATCACGTGCCGTGTTGGTCGCTAAAAAGGGCGAGCAATGGTACGAAGATGTCTTTCTGCCACGTATCTCACCGATGACGTTAATTGCTTTGTTGGCGACCATTGTGTTGATGTTTAGCCTCAAAGGGGAAGCGATTATTGCGTTGCCGCTTGATGTGCTGCGTATCGCTGTACCGCTAGTGACCTACTTTGTGTTGATGTTCTTTATTAGCTTCTTTGTGGGCAAAAAATTGGGGATCCCGTATGACCGTAATGCGTCAATTGCGTTTACCTCATCCGGTAATAACTTTGAATTAGCCATTGCGGTGGCGATCGCGGTGTTTGGTATTCACTCTGATCAAGCCTTTGCAGGGGTAATTGGGCCGCTGGTAGAAGTGCCCGTGTTAATTGCCTTGGTGAATGTCGCGCTAAGGATGAAGCGGCGCTATACGATTTAACATGAAGCTTTTATGAATTCCTGCCTGGCACCGTTGCATGTATGCTTGGGTTTATTAATATATGCATATCCATATGTACATTTGGGAAAGCGTTATGAGAGAGCCTATGTTGCCTCACCAGTTTTTCAAATTATTGGCCGATGAAACACGTGTGCGGTGTTTACTGCTTATTGCCCGTGAAGGGCAGTTATGTGTGTGCGAACTGACTGAAGCGCTAGATACCTCGCAGCCGAAGATCTCACGCCATTTGGCGCAACTGCGGGCCAGTGGTTTGTTGGTTGATACGCGCCAAGGACAATGGGTGTTTTATCGCTTAGCCGCTGACTTACCCGGTTGGATGCGCAAACAAATTCAAGGGCTGGTGGACTCCAACTGCCTAAAAGACACTTATCAAGAAGATCTCACGCGGCTTGCCAAGATGGCGTCTCGCCCCACCTGCTGTGTGTAAAGGAGAAAGCAATGACAATTAAAGTCGGGATCAATGGGTTTGGCCGTATCGGCCGTTTGGCTCTGCGTGCTGCGTTTGACTGGCCAGAGCTCGAATTTGTCCACATTAATGACGTGGCGGGAGATACGGAAACACTGGCGCATTTGCTGGAGTTTGATTCGGTACAAGGGCGTTGGCATCACGCGGTGAGTGCAGAAGGCAACCGCGTGCAGATTAACGGTCAAACACTGACGACAAGCCAAGAAAAAGCGATTGATGCAGTCGATTGGTCAGGCTGCGATGTGGTGATTGAGGCCACAGGAAAACACCGTGACGCGGGTTTGCTGCAAAAATACTTGGACCAAGGCGTAAAGCGTGTGGTTGTCTCTGCGCCAGTCAAAGATGAGCGAGTGGCGAATATTGTGGTGGGAGTGAATGACGCGATATTTGATCCCAGCAAACATCGAATCGTCACTGCGGCGTCGTGTACCACGAACTGCTTGGCTCCGATTGTGAAAGTGATCCATGAAAAACTGGGAATTGCGCAGTCGACCTTCACCACCATTCATGATTTAACCAATACTCAAACGATTTTAGATGCGCCGCATAAAGACTTACGTCGTGCCCGCGCGTGCGGTATGAGCTTGATCCCGACCACGACAGGATCGGCGACCGCCATCGTGGAAATTTTCCCGGATCTAAAAGGCAAGATTAACGGCCATGCAGTGCGTGTCCCCCTCGCCAATGCGTCGCTGACGGATGTGATTTTTGATGTGGAAACCGATACCACTGCTGATGAGGTGAACGCCCTGTTGCAAGAGGCCGCGGACGGCGAGCTTAACGGCATTCTTGGCTTTGAGGCGCGTCCGTTAGTCTCGATTGATTACCGTGGCGATCAGCGCTCCACGATTGTCGATGGTTTATCCACCATGGTGGTGGGTAAGCGTATGGTCAAAATCTATGCGTGGTATGACAACGAAATGGGGTATGCCACGCGCACCGCAGAGTTGGTGCGCAACGTCGGCGGCGTTGATAAGTAATCGCTTTTTTATAGGGTAGCGATGCGTGCCCAGTGCCGCATCGCCCTTTTTTGTATGTGAATCGATGACCACTATGTTTGCTCAATTAAGCCAATCCGTGCGCCAGTATATGCTGGTCACCTTTAACTATTGGAATTTTACCATCACCGACGGTGCACTGCGGATGCTGGTGGTGCTGTATTTTTATGAGCTGGGCTACGGCACGTTAGAAATCGCCTCGCTGTTTTTGTTTTACGAATTCTTCGGCGTGGTCACCAACCTTATCGGAGGCTGGTTAGGGGCTAGACTGGGCCTCAATCGCACCATGAATATTGGCCTTGGCATGCAAATTATCGCGCTTGCCATGTTAGCCGTGCCAGCCGTTTGGCTCACCATTCCATGGGTGATGGCTGCTCAAGCCTTGTCTGGGATTGCGAAAGATCTGAATAAAATGAGCGCCAAAAGCGCGATTAAAACCTTGGTGCCTGACAACGCAGAGGGGGCGCTGTTTAAGTGGATTGCGATCTTGACGGGCTCGAAGAATGCACTCAAAGGCGTGGGCTTTTTTGTCGGTGGCGCGTTGCTTTCTCTGATTGGCTTTCAGTACGCGGTGGCGGCGATGGCTGGCGTCTTGAGCCTCGTGTTTATCGGCAGTGTGGTGTCGCTCAATGCGGAGTTGGGGAAAGCCAAAAGTAAGCCCAAGTTTTCGGAAATTTTTTCTAAGTCTCGTAGTGTGAATATCCTCTCAGCGGCACGGATGTTCCTTTTCGGCGCGCGAGATGTTTGGTTTGTGGTGGCCTTGCCAATTTATCTTGGCACCACATTTGGTTGGAGCCACAGTGCTGTGGGCGGCTTTCTTGCTCTTTGGGTGATTGCCTACGGCATGGTGCAAGGGATTGCGCCGAAAATCACTGGGCGCCAATCTGGCCATTCGCCGGGTGGCAAGGCGGCGCTCGGTTGGGCATGTTTACTGGCGGTGGTGACGGGCATTATTGCTTATGCAATTGGCGAGCAGTGGCATCCGCAAGGGGTGATTATCGTCGGGCTTATGGTGTTCGGGGCGATATTTGCCGTTAATTCCTCGCTACATTCCTACTTGATTGTCAGCTATGCCAAAGGTGACGGCGTGTCCCTGGATGTGGGGTTCTATTATATGGCAAACGCCATGGGACGCTTAATTGGCACCGTGTTATCCGGTTGGGTGTTCCAAGTATGGGGACTCGCCGCGTGTCTTTGGGTGTCTTTCGCATTTCTAGTTCTAACTACTGTGATTTCGCTAGGGCTACCCAGCACGGCTGTCTCGACAGACCAAGCTTAAATAAACAGGGGTAGCATGGATATGCTTACCCCTGTTTCAAACTACGTTTACTCGTTGAGCATATTGCTGATTTTCTTCTGCAGCTCTTTATCTTCACGTGCTTGACGAAAAACAGCGTTATATTCTTCTATCGTCAGGCCCGTTGCCTCAATCGCTTGCGCCATTTCTTTTTGGGTCTCCGCCATTAGCGCTTTCGCCTTTTCTTCACTGCGAATGCTCTCAAGCTTGCTTTTGTAATCTTTTGAGATTGAAACCACCTGTTCAGCGGCCTCTGCGTAGCTGCTTACCACTTGGTCGGTCAGCTGATCCGCTGACAGTTCGTTTGTTTCGTTGGCAGCGAAACTTGGCAGACTGGCTGCAACAACAAACGCAAAAGATAGGGTCGCTAGTAAACGTTTCATCAATACTCTCCTTTTATTCATCACGGTCACCCTAAAAGAGATGGAGAGTGATGGTCAAACGCGAACAAGCAATCAGACAAATTCTCACAAGACCATGACATTGTTGATAGTGTAAGGGTTGTTCAGCTTTTTCGAATAACTCCAACAAGTTGCTCTGCCGACTTTCCTTAGCGCGCTTCTTATACTGCTGATAGTAAAAAAGGAGGACATATGGGAAAACTGATAGACGGTATTTGGCATGATGTATGGTATGACACCAAGTCGTCGGGTGGTCGATTTGTCCGTGAAGACGCGGGCTTTCGTCATTGGGTGACCGCTGATGGCCAAGCTGGACCAAGTGGCGATGCGGGCTTTAGCGCTGAATCAGGCCGCTATCATCTGTATGTTTCTCTTGCTTGTCCATGGGCACATCGCACCCTGATTATGCGCCATTTAAAAGGACTTGAGCCTCATATAGCGGTTACGGTCGTCGCGCCTGAGATGCTAGAACATGGCTGGACGTTTTCTGAGCCAGAGCCGCTGTATGGATACGACTATGCCCATCAGCTCTATACCCACGCGAAGCCTGATTACACCGGTCGAGTCACCGTTCCGATTTTATGGGATAAGCAAACTCAGACGATTGTCAGTAATGAATCCGCCGACATTATTCGAATGTTCAATTCGGCGTTTAATGGTATGACGGGCAATCATGACGATTATTACCCAGACAACCTGCGTGCGGCGATTGATCAGTGGAACGAGTTTGTTTACCCCAATGTGAATAATGGCGTGTATAAATGTGGCTTTGCCACCGAACAAGAGGCTTATGAAGAAGCCTTTGATCAGTTATTCACTGCATTGACGGTGTTGGATGATCATTTAAGTCGCAATCGTTATCTTGCCGGAAATCAGATTACTGAAGCAGACTGGCGGCTGTTCACCACGTTAATTCGCTTTGACCCCGTCTACGTGGGCCATTTTAAGTGTAATAAGCAACGTATTGCCGATTACTGCAATTTATTCTGTTACATGAAAGAGTTATTCCAAGTGCCAGGCGTGGCAGAGACAGTCGATATGCACCATATCAAAACCCATTATTATTACAGCCACGGCAACATTAACCCGACGCGCATTGTGCCGAAAGGACCAGAGCAAGACTTGTGGTCACCGCATGGCCGCGCATCACTCGCATCTCACGCGGAATGATGAAGTTATCACCGCAAAAGCAACGAAAAAGGGCCAGCAAATGCTGGCCCTTAAAGATGGTGGTGGAGGAAGGATTCGAACCTTCGAAGGCTGAGCCGTCAGATTTACAGTCTGATCCCTTTGACCGCTCGGGAACTCCACCATGG
>NZ_MUEZ01000040.1:0-1800 GCF_001996015.1 Salinivibrio sp. ML198 | reverse complement strand
GGTGACTTCAGGTAAGTCGTCGGTGCCGGTAATGGTGATAACAATATCTTGTTGTGTGTTATCGCTTGCGGTGAGGGTGATGGTGTCGGTCACCTGATCGCCGGCATCTAAATCCTGCACGGCAGACTGATCGAGGGTGTAAGTCCAATTGCCGTTCACCAGCTCTAACGAGCCATAAGTCCCCGCTTCTGTAGTATTCGCAAAGGTCGGATTATCGCCGTCATCCACATCACTGATCGCAAGGGTGCCGGTGGCAGTGACAGGGGCATCGTCTTCATTGCCCTCGGTGACCGAGCCAACAAACTCACCACTCACTTCAGGCGCATCATCCGTCCCGGTAATGGTGATGACAATATCTTGTTGCGTGTTATCGCTTGCCGTCAGGGTAATGGTATCGGTCACCTGATCGCCGGCATCTAAACTCTGCACCGCAGATTGATCAAGGGTGTAAGTCCAATTACCGTTAACTAGCTGGAGCGAACCATAGGTTCCTGCTTCAATGGTATCGGCAAAGGTTGGCGCGTCGTCACTATCGACATCACTGATCGCAATGGTACCCGTGGCAGTGACCGCATCGCCTTCGTTGCCTTCGGTGACTGAGCCGGTAAAGCTACCGGTGACTTCAGGTAAGTCGTCGGTCCCCGTAATGGTGATAACAATATCTTGTTGCGTGTTATCGCTTGCAGTAAGGGTGATGGTGTCCGTCACTTGATCACCGGCGTCTAAATCCTGCACGGCAGACTGATCGAGGGTGTAGGTCCAAGCACCATCTACTAGCTCCAACGAGCCATAAGTGCCTGCCTGTGTCACATCGGCAAAGGTCGGATTGTCGTCGCTATCCACATCACTGATCGCAATGGTGCCGGTGGCAGTGACAGGTGCATCACCTTCGTTGCCTTCGGTGACAGAACCAACAAAGCTACCGCTTACTTCAGGGGCATCATTTGTCCCCGTAATAGTGATAACAATATCTTGCTCTGTGCTATCAGAGGCAGTGAGGGTGATAGTATCGGTGACCTGATCGCCGGCATCTAAACTCTGCACCGCAGACTGATCAAGTGTGTAAGTCCAATTACCGTTAACTAGCTGGAGCGAACCGTAAGTCCCGGTTTCTGTGGTATCGGCAAAGGTTGGCGCGTCGTCACTATCGACATCACTGATGGCAATCGTACCCGTCGCAGTCACCGCCGCATCGCCCACGTTGCCTTCGGTGACAGAACCAACAAAGCTACCGCTTACTTCAGGGGCATCATTCGTCCCCGTAATGGTGATAACAATATCTTGTTCGGTGCCATCAGAGGCTGTCAGGGTGATAGTGTCGGTCACCTGATCGCCGGCATCTAAATCCTGCACCGCAGACTGATCAAGGGTGTAGGTCCAACTGCCATTGACCAGCTCGAGCGAACCATAAGTCCCCGCTTCAGTGGTATCGGCAAAGGTTGGATTATCGTCACTATCGACATCACTGATCGCAATGGTTCCCGTGGCAGTGACAGGGGCATCGCCCACGTTGCCTTCGGTGACTGAGCCGGTAAAGCTACCGGTGACTTCAGGTAAGTCGTCGGTGCCGGTAATGGTGATCACAATATCTTGTTGTGTGTTATCGCTTGCAGTAAGGGTGATGGTGTCGGTCACCTGATCACCGGCATCTAAATCCTGCACGGCAGATTGATCGAGGGTGTAGGTCCAGTTCTCACCGACTAGCTCCAACGAGCCGTAAGTGCCTGCCTGTGTGACGTCGGCAAAGGTTGGCGCGTCGTCACTATCGACATCACTGATCGCGATGGTGCCCGTGGCAGT
>NZ_MUEZ01000039.1:0-2068 GCF_001996015.1 Salinivibrio sp. ML198 | reverse complement strand
AGAGATGGCTGAGTGGTTGAAAGCACCGGTCTTGAAAACCGGCAAGGGTTAATAGCCCTTCTAGGGTTCAAATCCCTATCTCTCCGCCACATACCGAAAGCCGCTGCTTAGTCAGCGGCTTTTTTGCGTTTATACTCCCGCAAATTTCTAAACTCTGACCCCGCCAACATTTTAGGCGATTCTGTCTAAACAGCTATTCTGCACTTTGGTATTCTAATCCTTTATATTTCTTCCTCTTACATGGTCTTTTGGATGCCGACAACCAACGGCGGTAGCGTGGGCGTTAAAGCAAATCCATTGGGCTTGTGATATCCGACCTCGTTCCCACGCTCCTGCGTGGTAACGAATTTTAGGCTAGTTTTTATCGTTGGGTGGAGAGTGAACGCCTTGGCTGGGATAGGCGGCATGCACACTATCACCGAAGAGAGCTTGATGAGATAGATGGAAAAACCACATGCGTATCATGAGGTTATGAATAAAAAAGGGCGTATAACGATTTTGAAAAATCGAGCTCGCGCACTAATATAATGTTAACTGCCTGAGGAAAAATGTTTTGAGCAATACAAAATATTCATCTTTCGAAAAATATGAATTTATTGGTGAATTTTTCATAAGTGAAAGTAGTTATTCAACAAGCTTTCCTGGCAAAGTTCAGTATGATTTGGAGTCAGGTCTTATCCTTAGTTTTAATATTGCAGATACTGATTTCCCAAAGCAAGCTGATGTTCTTTTAGGTATTTTAGACAACGGACAGAAATGTACTCTAATAGGCCCATTTGATTTTTCTCAAACAGGGATGCGTATAGGGAAAATTGTCACAAGGTACGGGAAACGAGGGTTTCGGTTTTTAGCTCTTGGCGAATTCTTAAGCATGGATACTCTCTACGGTAATGCACGCTTTACTTTTTCTCATATGCAAGAGTTTTTTTACCCTCAAGGCTGGATAGATAGTGTTAAGTATAAAGAAGGTGTGATTGAAAAAATTGAGGGTGCAGGTTGGGATTTAGAGGTGGAAAACAGAGCTACCTTTACAGATATAACTCATAGCCTCAAAAATCTGCTATTAACAAAGAATGAGAGTATTGCAAAAGAGATTGTTACAAATGTTAACTCAATACTTTCCAAGTCCGAAAATGAGCATTTATTGATACGAAAAACGTTGGAGTTTCTCTTTAACTTTCAGTCTGAAGAAGACCTTGATATACATGGGATTTATGATGCTTTATATAAAATAACATCTCTTTTTTCTATTCTTATGAATGTTCCTGTTTTTCCAGATGAAATTAAACTATATAGCCACAGTGAAGTTTCAGTTCAAATATTGGCAGGCCAAACACTTGAAGCAAGAACTGTTGAGTTAGCGAAAAATAAGCCTTCATATCACTTCATGCCTATAAATCGTAGTTCTGTAAATCTGACAACATCTTTAATTAAATGGTTTGAGTTATATGACAGTTATCAAGTTCTATCAACTACTTTCCAGTATGAAACTAACTTTAGGACATTACATGCTGCATATAGTGATATAATCCTATATCTAGCTAATGTTGAAGCTATCGCTATCGACTTAGGTACTCATAAAAATTCTAAGTATGTATCTGCTATTGAAAAGTATGCCTGTTCGAAACTGACTAATTCTCTTAATTCAATATTTACAGCAATAAACAATAATGATCTTGGTAAAAATTTATCAGATATCCGAGGTGAGCTTGCTCATGAGGGGCGTCCGAAAGTACTAATGCATAAACTAGATATTAGTGATTATATTGAGATATCTAGGCTGTTGAAGCTAATCGTAGTCTCTCATTTATTGTCGAAGCTTGGATTTGATGAAGGTTCTATACATGACTACCAAAACAAATTAATCCCTTGAGTCAACGGCAATTAACAAGGCCTTTAAGTCGGAAAAAAACAGTTGGCTTTGTTTCGTACCTCAACAAGTTTAGCCAACAATTTTTGTCCGCTTAACGCGGCTACATGGATTCCCCCGTTCGTCAAGCATCCGCGAAGCGTATTGAGTTTGGTTTGGACTGCCGCTCTACATTCGGCCTTTTACTGACTCACGTCA
>NZ_MUEZ01000038.1:0-2906 GCF_001996015.1 Salinivibrio sp. ML198 | reverse complement strand
TAAGCGTAGACGGTGGATGCCTTGGCAGTCAGAGGCGATGAAGGACGTACTAACCTGCGAAAAGCGATGGTGAGCTGGTAAGAAGCATTTGAGCCATCGATGTCCGAATGGGGAAACCCACCTGCATAAGCAGGTATCTTAGTGTGAATACATAGCGCTAAGAGGCGAACTCGGGGAACTGAAACATCTAAGTACCCGAAGGAAAAGAAATCAATTGAGATTCCGGCAGTAGCGGCGAGCGAACCCGGAGCAGCCCTTAAGCGGCTTAGGCGTTAGGTGAACAGGTTGGAAAACCTGGCAATAAAGGGTGATAGCCCCGTAACCGACGGCGCCTTAGACGTGAAAACGAGTAGGACGGGACACGTGATATCTTGTCTGAACATGGGGGGACCATCCTCCAAGGCTAAATACTCCTGACTGACCGATAGTGAACCAGTACCGTGAGGGAAAGGCGAAAAGAACCCCTGTGAGGGGAGTGAAATAGAACCTGAAACCGTCTACGTACAAGCAGTGGGAGCCTCTTCGTGGGGTGACCGCGTACCTTTTGTATAATGGGTCAGCGACTTAATGTTAGTAGCAAGGTTAACCGCATAGGGGAGCCGTAGGGAAACCGAGTCTTAACTGGGCGTCCAGTTGCTAGCATTAGACCCGAAACCGAGTGATCTAGCCATGGGCAGGTTGAAGGTTGAGTAACATCAACTGGAGGACCGAACTCACTAACGTTGAAAAGTTAGGAGATGACCTGTGGCTAGGGGTGAAAGGCCAATCAAACTCGGAGATAGCTGGTTCTCCCCGAAAGCTATTTAGGTAGCGCCTCGGACGAATACTACTGGGGGTAGAGCACTGTTAAGGCTAGGGGGTCATCCCGACTTACCAACCCTTTGCAAACTCCGAATACCAGTAAGTACTATCCGGGAGACACACGGCGGGTGCTAACGTCCGTCGTGGAGAGGGAAACAACCCAGACCGCCAGCTAAGGTCCCCAAGTTATCGCTAAGTGGGAAACGATGTGGGAAGGCTCAGACAGCCAGGATGTTGGCTTAGAAGCAGCCATCATTTAAAGAAAGCGTAATAGCTCACTGGTCGAGTCGGCCTGCGCGGAAGATGTAACGGGGCTAAGCGATACACCGAAGCTGCGGCAATGTCCTTATGGATATTGGGTAGGGGAGCGTTGTGTAAGCTGTTGAAGGTGTGCTGAGAGGCATGCTGGAGGTATCACAAGTGCGAATGCTGACATGAGTAACGATAAAGGGGGTGAAAAACCTCCTCGCCGGAAGACCAAGGGTTCCTGTCCAACGTTAATCGGGGCAGGGTAAGTCGGCCCCTAAGGCGAGGCCGAAAGGCGTAGTCGATGGGAAACGGGTTAATATTCCCGTACTGCTGCTTACTGCGATGGGGGGACGGAGAAGGCTAGGTGGGCCTGGCGATGGTTGTCCAGGTTCAAGTGCGTAGGCTGATTTCTTAGGCAAATCCGGGAAATCAAGGCCGAGACACGATGTCGAGCCACCAAGGTGGTGAAGTCATTGATGCCATGCTTCCGGGAAAAGCCTCTAAGCTTCAGGTAAGTAGCAACCGTACTCCAAACCGACACAGGTGGTCGGGTAGAGAATACCAAGGCGCTTGAGAGAACTCGGGTGAAGGAACTAGGCAAAATGGTACCGTAACTTCGGGAGAAGGTACGCTGCCCGCGGTGAAGTCCCTTGCGGATGGAGCTATGGGCAGTCGCAGATACCAGGTGGCTGCAACTGTTTATTAAAAACACAGCACTGTGCAAAATCGAAAGATGACGTATACGGTGTGACGCCTGCCCGGTGCCGGAAGGTTAATTGATGTGGTTATCGCAAGAGAAGCCATTGATTGAAGCCCCGGTAAACGGCGGCCGTAACTATAACGGTCCTAAGGTAGCGAAATTCCTTGTCGGGTAAGTTCCGACCTGCACGAATGGCGTAATGATGGCCACGCTGTCTCCACCCGAGACTCAGTGAAATTGAAATCGCAGTGAAGATGCTGTGTACCCGCGGCTAGACGGAAAGACCCCGTGAACCTTTACTACAGCTTGGCACTGAACATTGAGCCTACATGTGTAGGATAGGTGGGAGGCTTTGAAGCGGCGACGCCAGTTGCTGTGGAGCCATCCTTGAAATACCACCCTTGTATGTTTGATGTTCTAACTTAGCCCCGTTATCCGGGGTGAGGACAGTGCCTGGTGGGTAGTTTGACTGGGGCGGTCTCCTCCCAAAGCGTAACGGAGGAGCACGAAGGTGGGCTAATCACGGTCGGACATCGTGAGGTTAGTGCAATGGCATAAGCCCGCTTAACTGCGAGAGTGACGGCTCGAGCAGGTACGAAAGTAGGTCATAGTGATCCGGTGGTTCTGAATGGAAGGGCCATCGCTCAACGGATAAAAGGTACTCCGGGGATAACAGGCTGATACCGCCCAAGAGTTCATATCGACGGCGGTGTTTGGCACCTCGATGTCGGCTCATCACATCCTGGGGCTGAAGTCGGTCCCAAGGGTATGGCTGTTCGCCATTTAAAGTGGTACGCGAGCTGGGTTTAGAACGTCGTGAGACAGTTCGGTCCCTATCTGCCGTGGGCGTTGGATGATTGAGGGGAGCTGCTCCTAGTACGAGAGGACCGGAGTGGACGAACCGCTGGTGTTCGGGTTGTGTCGCCAGACGCATTGCCCGGTAGCTAAGTTCGGCACAGATAAGCGCTGAAAGCATCTAAGCGCGAAGCTGGCCCCGAGATGAGTCATCCCTAGAGCTTCGAGCTCTCTAAAGGGTTGTTCTAGACTAGAACGTTGATAGGCAGGGTGTGTAAGCGCTGTGAGGCGTTGAGCTAACCTGTACTAATTGCCCGTGAGGCTTAACCATACAACACCCAAGAGGTTTTGGGTTGGACTT
>NZ_MUEZ01000037.1:0-3782 GCF_001996015.1 Salinivibrio sp. ML198 | reverse complement strand
GGAGAATGACTTTTCCGTGGTCATCCACCGCGTGAAGAGAAAAGTGGTGCTTGGCGAGATCAACGCCACAAAAGAATTGAGTAGACATGGTTACCTCCGGTATTAAAGGCCGCACCTAAGTGTGGCAGATCTTCAAGAGGGGGAATCCATGTCATTCGTTAAGTTGCAAAGGAGAGTTTTGTGCGAAATCTATTATTTATAATTATGCCTTTAATATTGATTGTCGGTTGTAGTGAAAATCAACCTGAAAAAACTCAGGTATCCAAACCAGTACAATCGGGTATGTCTGTTTCAAGCGAAACTTTTGGTAAGGAATGGCCTTTTACAGTAAATAGTGGAGTTCTGGATTGTGTCAAAGGGTCTGCTGCAATTTTTAAAGTTAATGGTAAAAGCTATCAACTTAATGGAGTTGCAAGTAGTTTAGGGTTTGAACCAATTGATAAAATCTGGAAAGATAATCCCGAAACACCAGGTGCAAAAATTAACACTGGTCCAATGATCTCATTAGCTTTAAAGCAGTGTTAGCAACTTAACAAGCGCCTTAAAAATGGACGTAAAACGCTTGGCTTTCGCTCATTCTTCGCTAATTTTAGCCAAGCATTTTCCGCCTCTTAGGCGGGCGTTAGAAATCTAGGAGAGTTCATGGAAGTACAGAATTTAATACCATTAATCAATACCGCAATTCTTCTAGGAATTTTCTTCTACCAGAAAAACAAAAACAAAGTCTTAGTAGACCGAATAGAGCATCAGGAGAAAGTCCTCAATGAAACGAAAGGAATCGTTCTTCAGCAGTCCACAGCGATAGATAGTCAGAGTAAGGTTGTGGATACCGCAATTAAATACTCAGAGTCTTTCTCTCCGGAAAAGTTAGAGAAACTAATTCGTAAGGAAGTTGATTTGGAGCAGAAGGAGGAGCGAGGGAAGCTGGAAGAAGAAATAGAACGCCAGCTTAGGGAAAAAGATGAACGAATAGAAAACCTAGAGCGTGTTTCAAAAAAATCGATTGAGATGGCTGAGGAAGTTACTACCAATTTGTTGTCTCCGATTCTGGGGACGCTAGTAAAAACATTGGTTTTTATGCCGAATGATAAGAAGAATGAAATTCTCAATGGTATAGAAGATGGGGCATCGAAGGAGATGTTGGTATCTATTCTTACCAAGGTAGAATCACAAATGCATGAAATGATTTCTAACAAGTCAATGCAGCCGACTGCTAAAGCGTCGGCTGAAAGAGGCGTTAGGGAGAAGATATGATTAAAAAGTTGCTTTCAATTTTAGGGGGTATCATTGGCCTTATTGTCGTTCTTGTCTTTTCTGGCATTGGTAGTCAAGTTGGCAAGGAGGTAGGAAAGGCAGCATTCTCTCCATCTAAGCCAACAGAACAAGAAATCATGGCCAAGTTAGCCGAAGGCTTTGAAGTTGCGGCAAAGCAGATAAATGACGCTGCTCCAACAATGGTCGATGAGGAAACTCGCATGGACGGGGCTAGTGCCGGCCCAGGCGCATTGCTTACTTATCACTATACACTTCCGAATTATGCTTCAAGTGATATTGACTCTGGGGTAATACAATCTGACGTGCTTCCTTCCGTAATGAGCAGTGTTTGCTCAAGCAAAGAAATGAAGCCGTCACTACAGTACGGTGGAAAATATACTTATTCATATTCAGGAAATGACGGAGTGCTTATTGATGATTTCACTATTGATAGAAATGATTGTGGTTTCAGTGCTAAATCTCCCTAACAATAAAATGCAGCCGACGCAAAAAACGATCGGCTGATTTAGGCGTTATGTAAGTGGAGTGATTTATGATATCTCAGAACCTACCAACAGATAACTTGTATAAATTCATGGCTTTATTTGGGTTGGTAATTATTATTTGTAGTGCAGTATTTAAGTACATGGCAATAACGAATATTCAAGCGACAATATCTGAATTGAGGATCGAGCAAGCAACGTTAAAGGTAGTCGTAGCTGATAGCTCTGAGTTGGAAATAGCGAAAGCGAAATTATTAGCGGCACAAGAGAAGTTGGTGATGTCAGAGGCTTATGACCACCGCGCCACAGTTTTCTTGTTTGCTGGGATACTGCTGTCGATTGCAGGTTTTGTCTTGTGGTATATGACAACCCAGAGGTTCTTAGATAAATTACTCAAACAGGAAGCCTCTGGCTAATTACATAACAAATAGGAATAAGTGTCGCGCAGCCGACACCTTATTTGGATGTTGAACAAGCCCGTTGCTTTACTAAGTAAATAGCTCGAATGCGCATAGGTAGGCGCTGCCTATGACATTTTTCAGCGTGTGTAGAGGTATCGGTGAGTTTGGCCATCTGATTAGAGGTCTTAATAGGCACTTCTAAGTACGTATCGACGATTATGTGGCTCTGTGATGAATCGGAGACACATAACCATGAACACTCTCTGGCTAGTTTTTATACTTCCGCGAAAAAATAAATATAAATACCTGCCATAAAAAACAACCAATTCAACATCATGAACATATCGTTAAGGGTTTTTTTGTTCCTTCGCCTATGTCTAACAAATGGATAAACTAGACAGAAGTACGAAAATACACCACCAGCGCCTATGCTAACCATGGCAATATTGTTTTTTCTCTTAAATTTTTCTGGGTTTTTAGCTAAGTTATCAACTAAGTCATTAACGTGCTTCTTATCCCCTAAAGAATAAATGACAAGGTGGTAAAAATAGACGAACATCCACACCAAAAAAAACACACCCACACATTTTTTCATGTCTAACATTCCAGCTCCCTTTCTCTAAAAAATAGACTCAACACTAAAGTCATTGAACCTCCCTTTTCTTATATACTCTTCTACACTGCTTGGAATGCGGCTTTATATATTAACCTCGGTTTTTTTAAGGATTTAATATAATAAAAAGTATGACTTTCTGGTTGTTACGCAAGTTGACACACTGATACGAAACTGGAATCTGATGCTGTCGCAGTTGAGATCTGAGGAATCCCCTGACGATTTTTATCTAAATCATTAGAGGATTCCTCAGAGCTACGCCACTAACCAAACCACCGGCAACCGCCAGAACAGGATCCTATGCGGTTACGCCAACAATAATTTAAGTTAAATACTTACCAATCACCATTAACACAAAAGATAAAATGTAACTCCACATACCTAGTGCATTAACCCACATAAACACTTTAAACTTAATGGAGTTAGTTTTTGCACGCTTACGAATGAATGGGTATTTTACCCAATAATGGAATAACCTTGTGCCGATATAAGCAGAAAGCATACACATTCTATTAGCATGCAATTTATCCACATTCTTAGAGAGTTGGTTGTCTATAAAAACGATTCTTTGAGGGTCACCTAAAGAAACCATTGCACTCATAATTGCTCCAGGAACCGACCAAACAATGGCATAGTAAAAGAAAAAAAATGCTACATCCTTAATCATAATTAAGAACTCCAAGCATACATTTCATCTACAAACCATTTGCTAGCAGTTGCTCCAGCGATACCACCAATAGCACCACCAACAACAAAAGAACCGATTGCAGCAATGGCAAGTACAGGGGCAGAAGTTACACCGACAACTCCTAGAACAAGTAATACACCAGAAGTCATCGCTGCACCACCAACTCCTCCTCCATATATACCACCAATAAACCCACCAGCTTCACGGGTTATTGTCTGACCACAGTCTCCCGCTCCATCGACCTTGCACGCCTCATAGACATTATCCACACCACTGGCAAAACCGAGCACTAGCCCGACATACCCCAAACCTCTAGCGGCGGA
>NZ_MUEZ01000036.1:0-6081 GCF_001996015.1 Salinivibrio sp. ML198 | reverse complement strand
GCAGCTAAAAACCGGCTTAGCGCCTGCTCGCGCCCTCGAGTGTGTGGCGGACGTGCGTGTGCTTGGCGCAATTGGCGTGATAGAGCTGACCGATCCGGTGAACCTGGCCGATATTCAGCCCTTAATGACCGCCCAAGGTATTTGGGTCCGCCCCTTCGGCAAACTGGTGTATGTAATGCCACCCTATTGCATCCGCGACGACCAACTCCACCAACTCACCCGAGGCATGATCACCGCAATTAAGCAGTTTTTTGGTGAGTAGACAAGGCGTCAGTCACGCTCGATGCCAAATTTGCCCCCAGTGTCCGATGGCGCCGTGCAACGGGCGCGCGGCCCATATTATGATACTTATTAGCATCGTGCTAGCGCTTATGCCGACCTAGGCGAGATTTATGTTTCGGTGGTGCCTTTGGAGACGTCGGCAAGCTAAAGTCTAATTGTGCTAACATGATAAAAATGATGAGAGCTTTATAAGAATACAGAAGATACAAGTTTTTGCTCGTGTGAGTACACTAGGTCATTATCGATTCTGCTCTATCGCTTGGCTTGCAAACTGACGACGACATGATAAACGAATACTGCCTGTGATATGGAGTTGAACTTGGGAGAGTATCCTCCGATCACAGTCGTAGTGTTTTTCATCAAAAGATCTCGATGGTAAACTCGGTAACTTCCTAGCCGATAAGACTAACAAGAATAATCTCGACTTTCAGGCTGGTGACTCAGCTTCTGAAAAACTAGAAAACGCTTTATATTATGCTAGTAAAGCAGGACTAGTTTATCGGACGCTAGCCTGAGTTACTGCTAATAGTAGCTCAATTGAGCAGACAAACCTAATCAAAAATCTTTGTCTACTCTATATTTTTCACTTTGAAAGCCAAGTTAATTCTTTACGTATTAGGCTGCGCTCACCTGTTAAATAGGCTAATTTTCGAACATTCACTTGTAACTTATTTTTATCACTAGAAAAGGTTACACAGTCTTTATATCGTTTTACAATTTCACTCGCCGCTAACCTTGAAAAACCGTAATCCTGAAGCTCCGCTTCTCGTGGGTCCATTGTGCCGTACTCCAAAAAAGGAGCTAAATTACGTCCAGATTTTGATTCGCCATGTATTGACTTAGTTAACTGATAAAAGTGCGAACAGCAACTCTCTAATTGAAAAGTCACTTCGCTCTCAATACAGTTGATTGTTTCAATAATTTTCTGATTAAGATGCGAAGGATCATTTGAGTTAAAGTCAACCCATCTATACGTTTCAGGATCTCTTACAGTTTTACCGTACTTGATACTGTTGGCAATAATTACAGATAAGGGTGAGCCCATCAGCCATGAATATACAACATTTATAAGCTGCTGAAGGGAATCTTTTGTTTTTCGAATACTATATATTTCGTTAATTGCAGTTAAGTATTTTGATACATCTTCTTTCGATAAAGATTTTAAAGCATTATTCTTATCTCTAGCGAATTGGTGTGCCTTTGCTTGAAGATCACTATCAAAATTATGGTTACTAGAAAATGCTGTAGTGTCGATATCTGATATAGACTTTCGTTCTAAGTGTTCTATCGACGTGGAGATTATTCTTTTTCTAATATCACTTTTAAAACGGAGAAGTAAACTGCCTACTTCTCCAGTTTTAGTAAACTCCATAACTTCTGACAATATAAGAGCACTTAGTTCTTTAATGCTTTTATCAGGTTTTTTTGTTTTACCAGAAAGATAGTTAATGATTTTTATATGCTTGGAAAGTAGAGACACAATACCATCATCAATGTTGACATTTTTGTTCTCTTTAGCACGTTCCTCTACGATCTTCCAACTATTCTCATAGTCTCCAATGCAAATAATGTTCCCAGACAGCTCATTTCTATATCTTCCAGCTCTACCAGCTAAGTTCCAGAAATCTAAATTACACTTTTCTGCATCCCTAAGTGTTGTTTTGTTGAAGGGGTAAATAAATACATTTTGTGTAGGTAAATTGACTCCCTCCAAAAGAGTTGAAGTACAAAATATATATTTTATTTTTTTACGAGCATAGAGATCTTCTATGCGCTTTCTAATAAAAATTGGCAATGAACCATTATGTAGCGCAATTCCATACCTCAAGTATTTGGCAAGTATGAATTCCTTATGGATAAAATCTGCTATAAACTCAGATTCACTTATAAGCTCTTCGTCTTTAGTTTCCTGAAGGTGCTTATTATTTATCATATACTCAATGAATTCTCCGCATTTCTTTACACTCTCTATTTTACTTGATATAAAGACCAAGTTTGAGTGAGAAGATTGTCCTACAGAGCTAATTAAATCAAAAGCATTTTTATAGTTACGTTCTGGTTTAAAGGTATAGATATCTTTCTTTACATTATCAAAGTATCTAAATTCACCATTCTTAATATTAGAAAAGTATAGATTTTGCGTTACTGGGCTTTCTGTGACAACCAAGCTTTTTGAGTTTTTATCTAAATCAAACGTCGTAAAAAACATTTCAGGATTCGAAATTACCGGGCTTGAAAAAACGATTTTAGCGTTCTGGAATATATCTATCGTCCGCCTAACAACTTTAAACAAAGTAATTGATCTCTTACTTCTTTTATCTGCTAATTTGTGTGCCTCATCAACAAATAAAACATCGATAACAATATCTGAATAGGATTTTTCAAAAAGAAAACTATTATATCGCTCCTGCGTGAATATTAATATATTTTTCTCAAATATTGAAAAACCAGTCACTGACTTTGTGACGTTTACGTTTTCGATGTTTCTTTGAGATAAAAGCAGCCTAATATCTATTAAGTACTCTTCTAAAAGTGCTTTTGTGGGTAATATGAAAACTATATTATTTAAAGTCTTGGTTAAATCTATCGCTGTGTTTTTTAATAAAAATGATTTACCTAGAGAAGTTGGCCCAGAAAAGCTAAAGTGTAAATTATTTAAAATAGACTGATAGATTTCAAATTGAGCATTTGTGAAAATATTATCAGTACTACCAATTTGTTGATTCATTTTTCTATAACTACTAGAAAACTCGACACTAATTGGTAAGCAAAGACTATTATCGATAAATTTTTCTTCAGCAGAAAATAGACCAAACTTATTCAAAACTGATTTAATAATTAACTGGCAGTTTGGTTCATTATTATATAACTCATATAGCGATGAAATAATTTTTAGCGATAAGCTTCTATGAAAACTACTCTTTGAGTTTGATAGAAAATCTGAGTACTTTAATAACGTTTTATATTCGCTATTGGAGATTGGGTTCGTAGCATAGTCATTGAATCGATTTCGTGAAATTGTTAAAAATAGCTTCTCATAACTAAGTTCAAAATTATCGCTATTTACGATACGATCACAAATATAATCTACTGCATTAACACTCATTTAAGTAAATTCTCCACAAGCTCCGTCAGCTCATTGCTTTTGTTCATCGGCAACACATATAAGTTTACATTCAAACCTTGATTTATAGCTTCTATAATACTTTTATCTATATTATCAATCGTTTCTTTAACCATAGACTTAATATATTCTTCTAATGACGTATGCCTTGGTATCGAGCAAGACTGTAAATCTATACAGTATATTATAGACAGATTTTCGATGAATTCATCATGTTCACCAAACAAAATATCATATAATACTTCACACTCTTCCTGTGTATATTTAACTTCAAGAAATGCTCTCTCAGAAATCAATTTCGCATCAAATGCATAATGATTTATTTGGTAAACCATTTGCCCAAGTACATTATTCAGTTGTTCTATTAGATCACCTTCACCACCATAGCTAGATACAACAAACTCTACTCCATTTTCAGAATCATTTAACAGATGCACATGGTGGTAATAAGAATGATCAATATACGTTGAGTATATGTGTGGTGCATTCATCATCGACTCTACGATACGGCTAGCAAGTAGCTTATATGCTGGTTGTAGTTCTTTTTTTTGTTCTAGTATGCGTAATGCGGATACTGTAAGCATCGATTTGTTTTCATTATTATGCCCTAAAATTGCTTCAAATTCACCAGTCAATGACTTAGCAATCGGATTTAAGTTAAAATAAGGATGCCCAACTTTAGCAGGAACTAATACTGAGACGATAAGGTTTTCGTCTACAAGAACTTTAGATATTTCTTTAAAGCATTTTTTGAAACTAGTGTCTAGTTTAATTTTTTTAAAGTTATTTGAGAAAATTTTTGTACCAAAAAAATGATGTAACTCATCAAAATCAATATCGTAAAGCACCTCTCCTAATAAATCATTTGATTCTTCATTTGTCGTTATAACAGAATAAGCAATAGGAATATCTGTCATATTTCGGTCTATAATTAGTGAACCTGATATACCATCAAAACCTTCACTTTTCTCAACTAATTCAGTTATGGGATTACTTTCTATATTGAAATAGCAATCTTTCCCTTCAATCTCTGGAGAGTTTAGGAGAAGCCTAGTTATATCAGTAACTTCTGCCTTATATCCAAATGCTGTAAATAAACCAGTATTATCTTTTAGTTTTCCTATTTTTAATGGTGTGAAGCTTTTTTCTTTGACTTTTACTATAGCAAGGTCATTATTTGGGAATGAATAAACACTTTCTGCGGTAAGGGCTGCTCCCTTTTGCTTGTGAAATTTAACTTCATCTAACTTTAGTTTCACACCACACGATTTACAACAATCGGGATCCCCATCATTGTAAGGAACACAATCATTTATTAAATGGCATAAACCATGTTTGGAAGCAATAACATAAGAGCTATCATCAACACTTGACCTAAAGTGATATCCACTGGATTCTGATATTGATGTTTTAATTTTAACGGCATTCCGTCTACTCATATATCACCCGATTCACACCATTACTAGGGTAAGTAACCGAAATAGGAAAACCAAGCTCTACACATGCTGAGAAAACCGTTCTAATGTTTTCATTGCCTCCGCTAACATGAAACTTAGCACTCTGGTCGAAACTAATGATCCTACTGATGGTCTTATTATTTGGATGTCCATGGTGCGATTTGTCTGCGCATATTATGTAATCACTTTTTCCGATCAATTCTAACAATTCTCTATTAGTATTTTTTTCACTCGCGTGATGTGAAATTTTTACAACATTAAATGGCTTATCAACTTGATTTTTACATTTTAAAGCATGAATTACATCTGTCGGGTGGCTATCTCCCAAAAATAGTGCTCGTATACCTAAAAACTCTAGAACAAAAGATATACTTGATTTATTAGTGATTGAGCTATCTTCAACGAATGTGTCGCTGTCTGCTTTTATATCTTTGAGACAACTTGAAATAGACGGCTCTACGTAATTAAAACTCGATATTTTTTTATTTCTTCGAGCGTTATCTGCTTTAGAGTGTAGTTTAGATAGTATATTATCATTAGGAGTTAGAGGCGTTAATCTTATCCCATTAAGATTCACTACAGCATCTTCATATTTAAAAGTACATACATTTATACCGAGATCTTTTAGCAGATTCTGAAGCTGTATATCCTGACGAAAAGATATTTTCTTACTTTTCGAAATGCCCTTAAAAATTTTTGCAACCAAATCCAAGCTATTAAAAATAAATTTTTTTATTAAAATTCCACTATCAATGATATACTTAAATCCACCAATATGATCATCATCATTGTGTGTGACTATAGCTAAATCAATACTTTTACCCTGCAAAATATTTTTTAACCTTTGAATCAAAGCCTTTCGTACTTTCAACGATTTTGGCCCTGAATCAACCAGTATAAAAGTTTCACCACAAGTTACTAGTAAACAGTCACCATGCCCTGCGTCAAGTATATCAATATTCATTTATTCAATAAGTTACATAAGTTCATGGTTAGAGATTAGCAAACGCAAACTCTTTGGTAAATGTTGTCACACAATATATCAAGCTTCATACACGGAAACTGCAAGTCATATCTAGCGAGACACCTTGCTAGAAAGTGACTGGCCGCAGACCGTCGCGCACATCGAGAAGCAGCTAAAAACCGGCTTAGCGCCTGCTCGCGCCCTCGAGTGTGTGGCGGACGTGCGTGTGCTTGGCGCAATTGGCGTGATAGAGC
>NZ_MUEZ01000035.1:0-6306 GCF_001996015.1 Salinivibrio sp. ML198 | reverse complement strand
CTCGAGCCTAGGTGTGCTCGACAGCGATAGCTTCTATTAGAAAGCCAATAAGCTGCATAAGGATTTCCCTCGCTCATTAGCTTCGCTAGACGAGATACTGCGACACTTTTTTCTGAGATATCATTCAATGTTAATCGCGAATATAGAATCGTTGCATGAGCATTCCCTCTTCCTATCAGGCGGTTAAACCTATCTTCTTCTTCTTTGTTCCACGGCGTTCCTCGTTGTAGGTCAAGCAACACATCATACATTTCATTTTCAGGACGAACTGTGCTGGATATATAAGGATCATCGGCTACTTTATCGATGTTCCTTTCAATAAAGCTCTTAAATAAAGGGATATCATCTTCCGGGTTGATCGCCTTTTCTTTTTCCTTACAAGCACTGATAGCTATCACTACAAATAGCAGAAAAGCTATCTTTATAATATTTTTATAAACCAACATCTTTAAGGCTCCAATCAATTATTTTTTCATTTTTTTCGGGTACTAATGCGATATGTTTGTTATCTTCATCATTTTTATAGCTAGTTAGCTCAATTTCTACACCTCGTCTACTAGCATTAGCCACCACTGAACGCGCATAGGCACGATACTCTGTATGAGTGACAGGTTCGAGTCGTTTTGTATCAACCGTGTTTGTGTAACTAGTTAGTACCATTCTGCCACAGAGAATTTTTGAAGCTTGATCGAAGTCATTTCTAACTTTTTTCAATAAATCACTCTGTTGAACTGTTCCAGCAACCAAAAGAGTTCTATGAATAAACCTTGCTATTTTATACCAGCTCTCTCTGAACCCCTCCCACTGCTGAGGTTTATCAGCTCCTGCATGAAGGTCGGCCATCTCAATCAAAGCTTCTTTCCACTGTCGCTGACTCGCACATGGCCCATGCTCATCTTGGTTTGTTGTATCGTTACTCAACCATTCCATAATATTTAAAATTGCTTGAGCTTGGCGTCTATTTAAAAACTCAGCGCTGTCTTCTACACTGGTCTCCGTTTCTCTATCTAGCAACGTATCGAGTATAGTTTCAAGTAAAGAGGTCGTTTCCGTTTGCGTTTTTAATAGCGTATTCAAAAGATTAGCTAATGTTTGAGGCGGAATACTCATAACCCAAGGTTTCGCCTTCTCTGCCTTCTTTTTTTCTGTTAACTGTTCGGCTAAGAACGGAGCATATTCTTTGCTTATGACATTCTTTTTGTACGATGCCCACAGGTTCGGTGGCATGAGTAGTACTTTAGAAAAAGATAGACCCAAACCAATAGCTATCGTCGCGATGTCGTTAAGGGTATTAAAATCATCATTTATGCCGTTTTCATCTACATCACCAAACACAGATAAGCGGCGGAAGTTACTTTGCTTAAGTACGCCAAGTAGACAGTCGATAAAGTCATCACTATTGATCGCATTTAATTCGATGCCCAAGGTGCCCTTACACCCGCCTCCAACTACTAAGCGCGCAGATGCGATGACCACTAGGACGCCGGCCTGGAAAGCAATACGGAATTCACTGTGAAAGCCTGCGCCGTACGCGGCCGAAAATTCACCCTTAATCGTACCTAAGGTTTTAGGAACTCGAGCATTAGGTGCTACCCAGAAAACGTCCGCCCCCAAGGCACCGCCTACTTCTACTCCGACAAAGGCATCTACCGTTACACCTGCCTCCGCTGCAACCTGACTATTCACTAAGTCTTGTTGCGTTGCACCAGTCATATTCTCAACTCGATGGACGTTAGGGTCGAAAAGGGTAACGGTACTACCACGTACCCCTAGCCCATTATCTATGTCACTAGGACCGACAGTAACGCTACTCCCTAACTGACACGTCGCACCAACTAACCCATAGACTGAACCGGTTATACGTGCCATTAACGCGCCAACATCGTAGCTGTACTCATCACCCTTATCATCGGTATAGAAAAGCGTCACCGCATGACCCCTAGCTGATGACGCTGATGCATTTTCACCCAAGGTATTGTTTTGCTCACCCTCTGGTAACCACAGACAAATACTCATTTGTCCTTGCAAAAGCGCCAACTTAGCCGAAATATTGCCACTCGCCCCCACTTGGCGAGGATCTTTGATTAGGTCTGAATAGCCTGATAACGGAAGGTTAAGTGCTGATTCTCCCTTTGCTGTAAAACGAAGAAATTGTGCTCCTGCATCTTCCGCATAAGCAGGCTCGTTTAAACCCTCGATATTGCCTTCTTGAGCGTGGTAACTATCTTGCCAAAACACAGTGTCGAATTGAGATTGCGTTTTTAACGGGGCTATGCACACTTGGACACTTGTTTTTCTTAACTCTTTTAATGCATCAGTGACACTATTTACACCAACGATATTCCCCCCGCCTGTCTGAGGAGATGCAAACGTAATACGATCAGTAATGAAATCAACATGGCAAGCTGCTTTGGTATAGAATGGATCTGACTTATCGTAAGGCATATACCACTCTGGTCCACGCAGGTAAAAAACTTGCCCTGTGGATAAAAAACTGCACTCAACTGGCTGAATATCGCTGAGTCCCGCATCATTGACAAAGGCACTTACACCTTTTTTATTGGGCTGGTGATCTTTTCTATCCCACACTAATACAAGATCGGGTGCCAGATCTTTCCTTTCAGCATCGGCAAAAAAGAATCGAAGCTGGTTAGGGCCTTTTTGAGCCGTTTGTTTAGCCAAGATTTTTAAATGCTCTATTCTTTTTTGTGCTATCAACTTTATTGTTAATAGTTTATTAAAAAGCTTATCAAGCGGTGTGCCTTGGCTTTGACCCAGTATTTGATTCAAAGCATTTTGATGTTTGGTTATCGTCATGTCGATAAGGTGTATCAATGCCTTAGCTGGATAATACGACCACGCGGCTTTATTGACATCATTAACAAGGCTTTCAATGTTTAGGCTGTCATTTATTTCAGTGCTACCTGTTATCTCTTGGTATAAGCTATCAATCAGCTCAGTCTGCTCGATTGAAATTGGTTCTGGTGATGTCCGCCAGTCGTCTCCGCGGTTGCGTAATACTTGAGGTCCCGCCGCAACACCGACATCTCCCTCTAGTTGCTCCAACGTCAAACATTGCTCTTTAAAAACAATACCTTCTTGGTTGAGTAGCTTGAAACCGGGAAGAAAACCATCTTTCGCTAGCTCGTTAAGCTCACGTATCGCCGCTTGGTGTGGCCTTTTAGCCAGATCCAGACCATCGATATAGTCGTAAATAAGGTTACACGCTCTTTTAATCCGCTCTTCTCTTCGTGATGTGAAGTATTGGTGGTCTTCGCTAAATACAAACTTAGTCCCATCATCTGAATTAATGTTGCCAGCATTTCTTTCCGCTTCCTCTTCCAGCTCGGTAATACGTTCGTCAATGGCATTCAATATAAAAGTACGGACACGCTCTTCGACCAATTTGTCAAAATTTGCGTTGCCACTTCTGTCTTGAGGTGCAAGAGATTGAAACTTACCGCCATAATACAGTGCATTTCTTTCAGCATTTTCTCGTCGAGTCTCTTGCTGAACAATATCATCAAACGCTAAGTCAAGCTCCTCAAGTGCCTGGGTTAGAAACCCCTGAGGATCCGCAGATTTATAATAGGCTTTTGTTTGTACCACTAAACGCAGTGGCAGAAGGGTGGTATAGAGTTCCTTGTCTTCCTCATCCATAAACGCTTCATGAGGGCGTGTGGCAAACTTAGACATGATGCCAAGCTGATTGATATTTGCCAATGTGGTGCTGTAGTCGCCTTCAACAACGGCGTCCTGCATTAGGACTTTTTCTTCTTCGATAAGGTCCTTGGCCTCTTGTGTCACTGCGTACCAGCATTTTTCACCCGTCTTAGGATGCGCTGGCACATATAAGATGTCGACAAAATCAGCGATTTGACACTCTTGTTCCGTAGCAGGCGCTTCTGGTGCCTTTTTAAATGATTCGCGAGAGGCCTCCGTATCGGCAGGTTCCGGCAGCTCTATCTTTAACGTATCTCCAGCATAGATAAAGTCGGGATCTTTGATTTGCGTACTGTTCAGCTTGAGAAGATCCTCTTCGGAGACGTCAAACTTTTCAGCAATAAGACTTAAGCAGTCACCTTTCGTTATTTTGTATTCTTTCATGTCACACCCACTGCTTAAAAACAGAATCTTGTTGTTCGCCCTCCACGGGCGTGAATGGATTTGGCTTGTATAGGCACACAGGCACATCGTCTGAGTTAAACCAAAACACCCCTTTGCTAGGCCCCAAGCATTGCACGATATCGTCTGTATTGGCGTGTGCTAAAACGGCATCCCAAAGTCGTTGGCTTTGAAAGCGCAAACATAAAACTTGGCCAGCAACTTCTATCTTCAACATCGCTTGTAAGTGCGCAATAAAGTCATCTGCACAGGTTTTGTCATCCACTGCAAATATTACCGAGCTGGTATCAAAATAAGACAGTGTGCGCCATGTCTCGACGTTAGCGATATCCGCTCCCATATTCACCAAATAAGGGCTTTGCTCAAGCAGATAATCAAAGGGAGTGCCTGCATATAGGGGCAGAATTTGCTGGACACTAAAGTGTTCTTGAATCAGTTGCGCGGCATCACTGATCCTTACTGCATCAACGAGAAGCCAATAATGCGTTGCCATACACTTATCCCTCTTCCTGCAAACACGGACAATCTTGACGAGGGCATGAACCATCGAATTGTCGTTGACACAATTTCAGCACAGGAAGGTTTGCCACCGATGCCACTTTTAAGGTCGCAGGTGAAAGCTGCAGGGGTAAAGGATCGGGACTCTCTGGCGACTCCACCCCAAATGGCAGGGCGGCGACTTTGCCGGCATAGCCACTGCCTGCACCAGGGCTGCCGCCTGAGTTGAGGTTAATCGCAGGGCCCACAAGGTGGACACCGCCGCCATCAATGCTGACAAAACTGCCGCCGGCTTTGACGGTGATGCTACTTCCCGCCTCAATCACTGCTTTTTGACCGGCTTTGATGTGAATTTCGTTACTGGCGTCATTCACCCATACTTGGCCAGCTTTGACATGCAGCGAGCCGTCGACAATCAGGGTTTGGTCTTGTTGAGTGTACTGGCGACTCTCTCCCTCCACGGTATGATGCGCATTGCCCATCACACGATGAAATTGGTCGTTGTGTACTTGATGGTGGTTGTCATGACCTATCTCAGTCACCCGGTCGTTTTCGACCTCGGTGTGCCAGTCTTTTTGCGCGTGTAAATACACTTGCTCACTGCCCGATTGGTCTTCGAACGTCAGCTCGTTATAGCCCTCACCTTGATGACTCTCGCTGCGCCAAACCGTCTTGGTTTTGTGTGCCGGTAAAGTATAAGGCGGTACATTGGTCGCGTGATACGTGCGGCCGGTGATAATCGGTTGGTCAGGGTCACCGTGTAAGAAGGACACAATCACTTCATGACCAATGCGGGGAATCGCCATCATGCCGTATTGGCTGCCTGCCCAGCCTTGCGCCACTCGTATCCAGCAGCTGCTTTTGTCATCGCCGTTGGAATAACGGTCCCACGGGAAGTGGACTTTCACTCGCCCGTGTTCATCACAGAAAATTTCTTCGCCGTCCGGTCCCACCACGGTGCCTATCATGGGGCCATCCACTTGAGGTTTGGGCGTGGGGGTTGCGCGCCACGGAGTGGTGGCAGGGATAAGCATAAACTGGTTGTTGTAGGTGGTGGCCCCTTGTCCGCCCTCTTCTTCCAGTGCTTGCGGTTGGCTGCCTTGGTGATGCACTCGCACCACTTGCCATGCTTGGTTGACGCTTTCATCCAGATGGTCGCTGATGGTAAAGCGATAGCCGGCTCTTAATGCCGGTTCATTGCTTTGCCCGTTGGCATGTTCGGCTTCACGGCGTAAGTACTCGAGGCGGGTTTGGTTAAACGCCTGTCCAGTGGCGTCGTCTTTAAAGCGGCCCGGGAAGTCAAAGTGCTCGTAGCTGTCGGTGCGCTGGTAATCAATGCCATCGGCTTGCGCCGCTTGTTGAAAACTGTAACGCGGCTTTTTAAAGCTGTAGTCTTTTAACGCCGTGTGGCTAGGCTGCGCCGCGGTATGGCGTATCAGGCCATAGATATACGGGGTATCGGTGCGACCGCCACTGACAGCATTATAGGGCACAGGACTGTCAAGCTGGGGCAAGCTGTCGGGCGCATCGGTTATTATCAGGGTGTGGGTGTTAGCATCGTGCTCATGGTGATACACCAAGCCTTCTTCTGCCGCTAAGCGGTGGAAGAAGGCTAGGTCGCTTTCTCGATGCTGCACACAGTATTCACGTTCGGCATAGTCACGGGTTAGCGAGAAGCTAACC
>NZ_MUEZ01000034.1:0-6332 GCF_001996015.1 Salinivibrio sp. ML198 | reverse complement strand
GTAGACATTATGCGGTATTAGCCGTCGTTTCCAACGGTTATCCCCCTCGTCAGGGCAGGTTCCCAGCCGTTACTCACCCGTCCGCCGCTCGACGTCCAGCAAATCCACCGAAGCTTCAATGCTGCCGTTTCCGCTCGACTTGCATGTGTTAGGCCTGCCGCCAGCGTTCAATCTGAGCCATGATCAAACTCTTCAATTTAAGTTTGGTGTTTCCGTAGAAACTGCTCAATGAATACTGATTACTGTTTATCTCCGAAGAGACAAACGAATTGACTGTGCCGAATAACTAAAAGTTATCGTTTGGTCACTCAGTTCATCGAATAAATCTTTTTGTCTATTCTCAACGAGTGCCCACACAGATTGCATAGGTCAAATTGTTAAAGAGCGCCGCCCAATCTTGAGCGGGAGTGGCATTTTACGCCACTTTGGCATCGAGTCAAGCGTTTTGTTTGCTTGGCTGTTTTGCCGTTGTTAGCGCGGTTTGCCGTGCCAACGAGAAGCGCATTATAGAGAGGTAATTTTGTGACGCAAGGGGTTTTTAAGAAAAACTTTTCAGACGAACAAAAACCCAACAAAGTGCATTATTAGTGAGCGTTTCCACCCTAAAACGAGGCAGAAAGCCACCTAAAACTGGGTGGCTTTCGTTCCGTAAGGTCTTATTAGTCCTGTTTTGCGATGATTTGGTCGTTTTCAACATCAAGGAAAACAGGCCGCCCAGGAACAAGCTCGCCACTTAGAATTTGCTGAGCGAGTGGATTTTCAATCGTCTGCTGGATAGCACGTTTCAATGGACGCGCACCATAGACAGGATCGAAACCACCTTTAGCGACTTTTGCCAAGGCTGCGTCTGAGACCTCAAGCTTAAAGTCTCTTTCGCCCATACGGTGGGCGAGCTCTTGCATCTGTAGACCTGCAATCTCTTTGATGTGGTCTTTAGCTAATGGATGGAAAACCACCGCTTCATCTATTCGGTTGATGAACTCTGGACGGAAATGATTGGCAGCCACTTCCATCACGGTGCGTTTTATACCCGCATAGTCCAATTCACCGAAATGCGCCTGAATCTGCTCCGACCCAAGGTTTGACGTCATGATCACCACCGCATTGCGAAAGTCGACGGTGCGGCCTTGACCATCCGTCAGGCGACCATCATCCAGCACCTGTAGCAAGATATTAAACACATCCGAGTGGGCTTTCTCTATCTCGTCGAGCAGAATGACAGAGTAAGGACGACGGCGCACCGCTTCGGTCAGGTAGCCACCTTCTTCATAACCCACATAACCTGGAGGTGCACCCACAAGGCGAGCCACTGAATGCTTTTCCATAAATTCGGACATATCAATCCGAACCATGGCATCTCGGCTATCGAACATAAACTCGGCGAGTGACTTACATAGCTCGGTTTTACCCACTCCCGTTGGCCCTAGGAAGAGGAATGAACCGATAGGGCGGTTCGGATCCGCCAAGCCCGCTCGGCTGCGACGAATGGCGTTGCCGACAGCACTGACCGCTTCATCTTGGCCAACCACACGCTCGTGAAGCGCTGACTCCATTTTAAGTAGCTTTTCTTTCTCGCTTTCCAGCATGCGCGACACTGGAATACCTGTCTGGCGTGCAATGACATCTGCGATCTCCGCATCCGTGACACGGTTTTTAAGCAACGTCATTTCCTGCATCTCTGCCTGACTGGCAAGATCCAGCTGCTTCTCAAGCTCCGGGATTTTTCCGTATTGCAGCTCTGACATCCGGCTCAAATCACCAGCTCGACGTGCGATTTCCATGTCAGTACGTGCTTGCTCTAAGGCTGCTTTAATGTGTTGTGCACCAGACACGGCAGCTTTTTCAGTGTTCCAGACCTCTTCCAATTCTGCGTACTCACGCTCTTTTGCTTCTAACTCGTCGCGAAGCGTTTCTAAGCGCTTTTGGCTCGCACTGTCTTCTTCTTTTTCCAGCGCTTGCTGCTCTATCTTCAGTTGCACAATGCGACGCTCAAGCCTGTCGAGTGAGTCTGGCTTTGAGTCTATTTGCATCCGAATACTGGAAGCAGCCTCGTCAATCAGATCGATGGCTTTATCTGGCAGTTGCCGATCGGCAATATAGCGGTGTGATAAGCTCGCAGCAGCCACGATAGCCGGGTCGGTAATTTCTACCGCATGATGCAATTCATAACGCTCTTTGAGGCCTCGCAAAATGGCCACCGTGTCTTCGACATTCGGCTCACTCACCAACACTTTTTGGAAACGACGCTCTAATGCAGCATCTTTCTCCACATACTGCCGATACTCATCCAGCGTGGTTGCCCCCACACAATGCAGCTCACCGCGTGCAAGAGCAGGTTTGAGCATATTCCCCGCGTCCATGGCACCTTCGGCTTTGCCTGCGCCCACCATGGTGTGCAGTTCATCGATAAAGAGGATGACATTGCCTTCCTCTTTAGCAAGCTCGTTGAGTACCGCTTTTAGACGCTCTTCAAACTCACCTCGATACTTCGCCCCTGCAACTAATGAACCCATATCAAGAGAAAGAACGCGTTTGCTGCGAAGCCCCTCTGGCACCTCACCATTCACAATCCGTTGGGCAAGCCCTTCGACAATCGCGGTTTTACCTACACCGGGTTCACCAATCAGCACTGGGTTATTTTTGGTGCGGCGTTGTAACACTTGCACCGTACGACGGATTTCATCATCGCGACCGATAACAGGGTCGAGCTTGCCTTGTTCTGCACGCTCAGTAAGATCGATGGTGAATTTTTCAAGGGCTTGGCGGTTCTCTTCCGCGTTTGGATCATCGACTTGCTGGCCGCCACGGACTTTCTCTATCGCTTCTTCAACCTTTTGCGACGTCAACCCGTGGCTACGCAACAGATCTCCCAACTGGCCTTTGTCTTCCACCGCAGCCAAAACAAAAAGCTCTGACGAGATATATTTGTCTTTACGCTTTTGCGAGATTTTGTCGCACAGGTTAAATAGCGTGCCTAGGTGGTTTGAAAGCTGCACTTCGCCACCCGTGCCGGTAACTTGTGGTAGGCGGTCCAATAACTCAGAAAGACTGGAACGCAACTGGCTCACATCCACGTTCAGCATGGTCAATAACGGGCGGATGGCGCTGCTGTCTTGGTTCAGGAGCGCGGTCATCAAGTGAACAGGCTCGATGTATTGGTGATCTCGCCCTAATGCGAGTGATTGCGCATCAGATATCGCAATTTGAAATTTGCTCGTAAATCGGTCAAGGCGCATAGTTCCTCCCACTTAACACCTCTAATTGATGAATAAATGGGCACGATTGAAGCGCTTTTCAAGCACCTTTGTCGATTTTATTTCACCCGCCAAATGCAGGTTGCCATCCGGCCTGTTTGCCCATCTCGTCGATATGAATAGAACTGGTCAGCTTGTTGATAGGTACAGCACTCTCCCCCATAGATCGCTGTCACGCCTGCCTGCCTAAGTCGTTGCGTCGCGAGCATATAAAGATCAGCGAAGTACTTGTGGTTGTCGGTAGGCATAAAGGCGACCTTGGCTTCCGGAGACAAAGCGGTAAATGCCTGATACACATCTTCTCCCACCTCAAAAGCTTGAGGACCAATCGCAGGCCCCAGCCAAACGAGGCATCGGCTTGGTTCCTCAAACATCGATAATGTCGATTCCAGCACACCATGTAATAATCCGCGCCAACCTGCGTGGGCTGCCGCGACTTGCTGACCATCGTCACTGCAAAAAAGTACTGGCAAACAATCAGCCGTCATGATGGTACAGACTTGGCCCGTTGTTTCGGCGAAGGCCGCATCTGCTTTGGGGTGAGGGGCCTCACTTGGCAGGTGCGCGACCTGCGTGCCATGTACTTGGTCCAGCCAGGTAATATCGCCTCCGACCTGCTTTGCAAGTAGCAGTCGGTTTTTTACAACATCATCAGGTGTGTCGCCAACATGCATACCCAAGTTCCAACCCGAAAAGCGCCCATGGCTCACGCCACCAACACGCGTGGTCGTCAGCGCACGTACATTGCTTGGGGCTGGCCAATCGGGCTGGAGGTAGCGCATCAGTATTCCTCTTCTCCATATTGGCTTTGATCATCCCTTAGCAGCTCAGTCAGTGCGACCATGTCATCTGGAATCGGTGCATGCCATTCCATTTGCTCGCCAGTGACGGGATGATCTAAACGTAGCATGGCCGCATGTAGCGCCTGGCGCCGGAATTGGCGTAAGCCTTGGATGAGCGCATCATCGGCATGACGAGGTGGTTTAGCCTTGCCACCATATAGCGGATCGCCCACTAAAGGGTGGTTTAAATAAGCCATATGGACTCGGATCTGGTGGGTCCGGCCCGTTTCCAAGCGCAAACGTAACCGCGTGTGACCACGAAAATGCTCAGCCACACGGTAGTGGGTGATCGCGGGCTTACCTAATTCATGCACCGCCATGTGGGTACGTTTCGTTGCGTGGCGGCCAATCGGCTTATCCACCAAACCACCACCGGTCATATTGCCAATCGCAATCGCTTCGTACTCACGGGTGATTTTCCGCTTCTGTAGCGCACGCACCAAACGGGTTTGTGCCGGGATCGTTTTGGCGACCACCATCAAGCCAGTAGTGTCTTTGTCCAAACGATGGACTATCCCTGCTCGAGGCACATCTGCTATTGCGGGATACCGATATAACAAGCCATTGAGCAAGGTGCCGTCTGGACAGCCCGCTCCCGGATGCACTACAAGTCCTGCAGGTTTATTGATCACTAACAGGTCGTCGTCTTCAAAAACCACGTCCAATGGAATATCTTGCGGGATCCAACGGTCATCGTCCTCGATTTCCGCGGTGATCTCGACGTTTTCCCCTCCCATCACTTTTTGACGCGGTTTATCAATAGCCACGCCATTGAGTGAAACCTGACCGGCTTGGATCCAGGTTTTAATCCGAGAACGCGAGTAGTCAGGAAACAGCTCAGCGATAGCTTGGTCGAGCCGCTGACCTAGTTGATGATCTTGGATCTGATGGGATAACTCTATCTGTTGTGCCATATCGAACTTTTCTGTGATTTCTATGACTAAACCCTTGCGACAGTCGTTATAGTGGCGCTTGGCATATCGCCTGCAAACGCCTTTTGCTATAGTCGCCTGTCACTGGATAAAATAGCCGGAATAATGACATTGTATCTGTTTGCCGCTGCGACCGTAATCCAGATGGCATAAAAACTTTTCAAGGAAGTGCGATAACCCATGAAACGCCTAACCCTGACTGCGCTACTCGCAGCCTCTCTACTCGCCGGTTGTTCAAGCAACGACCAAGTCGTTCAAGACGATCCGCCATCCAAACTGTATCAGGATGCTGAAGCGCAGTTAAATCAAGGGGCTTGGATAACCGCGATTGAAAAGCTTGAAGCACTGGATTCACGCTATCCTTTTGGTGCTTATTCTGATCAAGTGCAGCTGGACCTTATTTATGCATATTACAAAAATGATGACTTAGCTTTGGCCGAAGCCACAATTGATCGTTTTATGCGTATGCACCCAGCGCACTCAGAAAGTGACTGGGTGGTTTATATGCGTGGTCTTGTCCATATGGGCCAAGATCGTAGCCTCATTCACGACATCCTACGTATGGAGCGGGATGACAGAGACCCGCAACCAGCACGTAAAGCCTTTGCCGATTTTCGTCGCTTACTTGAGCGCTATCCCAACAGTGAATATGCCGCAGATGCCAAAGCGCGGATGACCGCATTGAAAAACCGCCTTGCTAACTATGAGCTCGCCGCCGCTGATTACTACATCCGTCGCGAAGCGTGGGTTGCCGCGGTTAACCGTTGCCAGGCGTTGCAGCGTGACTTCCCTGATACAGAAGCAGCACGCGCATCGTTACCCTTGATGCTTAAAGCCTATGAAAAACTCGGACTCGAAGAACCGGCAGAGCGAACAAGAAAACTTATCGCTAAGAATCCAGCGTAATAGCGGCTAACAAGCTTGCTAATAAAAACCTCCGCCAAGGAGGTTTTTTTATATCTATAGATCAGCGGCGCCAAGAAAGCTTCGTCGAGTATAATTGTAATCAACGCTTAGCTTCAGCGCTGCGTGAGAACAGCCACACGCTTGTCGATGTATAACGGTTTAGAGGGTTTGAAGCGGTAAGTTATTGAATCAAGACGCGTGACAGCTTGCTATAGACACAAAAAAGCCCTGACCGTGAGGTCAGGGCTTGGTGTTTTCTCATCAAAGTCTTACACATATCCGCTTTGATGCTTAAATCAGTTTTTGCCTTCAGATTTTTCCAAAAATCTGAAAACAAGAAAGCAAGCCTGGCGATGTCCTACTCTCACATGGGGAGACCCCACACTACCATCGGCGCT
>NZ_MUEZ01000033.1:0-6430 GCF_001996015.1 Salinivibrio sp. ML198 | reverse complement strand
TACCTCCTATGAAAATAAATACTGCACTGAGGAAATTTACCAAAAAGCAGTCGAGGGATTTAAAAAACTCGCAGCGGAAGGCGATCTTCGTGCTCAGTATTTTTTGTTAAAAGATCAAGGTCTTGATGAATCAGTAGAAAAGCGTGAAGAGTATATAAAAGAAGTGATTCGATTTGCAGAGGCGCATTACTATAAGCCATTGATGGACTATACCGACTCATTGCAAAAGCAGACAAATAACGGTGTCATCTTTCGTTCAAAAGAACTAGAAAAATTAGCATTCGATCTTTTTAAGATTGCAAGTAATAATAATTACATCCCAGCTATGGGGACAGTAATGTACTACGAAGAGAGTAATGATGAATTATTCGAAAGAATGAAAAAAGTAGGAGGCAGTTACTACTTTTTATCAATGGCATTAGATAGAAGTGATGAGCTAAATAATCAAGAAAAATATTGTCATGCGTTATTGTACGAAAAGATATTTAAGGATAGTCGTTATTTTATTTATTATGATGACTGGCCAGATAAGAGTGATTACGATGAAAGCATTTGTAATATAGAAAAAGAAATCGCTGAGATGAAACCGATGATTTATATCGATTACTTCACTAGGATCGATAATTGGGGCCAAGGTTGATTTTCTGTTCAGTTGAGACTGGTACGTTAAAAATTTCAAGACTTCTTGGCCGTTTTGATTTGACATCCTAAATGTTCACCACCCAGTGAGTGTTATAACACTTGCTGGGCGGTAGCATTTCTTAGCTTTAAAACGTTATGCTATCTCTCGGCCAAAACATCACTACCTGTTGGGCATAGCACTATGATAAGTCATAAAACGATTATCCAAGTTATACTTTTAAGCATATCGATGAGTTTCCTCTCCGGTTGCAAAGAAAAGGCGATCAACCCTGAAGATGACATTCCTTTATTTAAAGACCTCATTGAGGCGAACATTGATAAAGTTGTCGATGATCCTTACATATCAAGTACACTGAGGCCTGATGATGAGATGTATGAAGTGATGTTAAAACTACAACGGGGTATACCTTGGAGTGAAAGCTGATAAGAGGAACTCAATCGTCTATTCTAGACGGTCAGGAGGATTCGGTCCTCATAGGGCAAGTACGAGAGAAAAAGCGCATATTGCTTTGGGATGAGCACAAAGATTGGGCACCAGAAAATTTGAACAATCAAATTGTGCCTGACTCAATGGCGTTGAATACGACAATTGTTGAGTGCGCACTCACTTCCAAGCCAAACGAAGCGATGTATATACGCTCAACATGTGCGGTTATAGATAATGACCCAGCAAGGAATAAGCAAAGTTGTGCGCAAGTTTATGAACCCACGCTACCAACAGGGCAAGGAGTGATAAAGCCCGAGGGATTCAAGGACGCGTTAAGAGACGCCTTGGGGAATGATGCGGAAATTAAAAAGACGTTTGCGTTGGCCAACGTGGGGGGAGAGGTCGCTTTAGATGAGGCCTATGAGTATGTGCTACCGTGGCGAACCCAGCAAACCGAGATTTTTGGTAACACCGTTAAGATGGACGTTAGCGGCGGCGCACAATTTATGCGATTTACATATTCAGCGCAGGCAGCAGCTGAAAGCGTCAACTTAAACTTAGTGGGGAACACGCAGCTGGGAGCGTCGCTTGATTTCGCCAGCGGCCAATTAGCGACAAAATTCTCCATTCCAGCTGAAAACATGTACGATCTAAAAGTTCCTTATTACACCGTTGACAATGAGCGTCGTGAAGTGAGCTTAGGAGACATTCGCTTCGACATTGAAGCGGTTGTGCACGGTATGTTAGCGGCAAGCATAAAATACTCGAATGAGATTGGATTTGGTCAAGATGGTGCCACAGGCGCCACAGGCCTGCGGACATCTCAAACCTTTATTGCAACACGTTTGGAAAGCAAGAAAGACCTAGAACTCGCAGATGATAGTAAACTGCGAAATATTAAGGCGGGTGCAAAGACTGAGGTGTCGGCCTTTGCTGGTGCAGAGGTAGGTGGACAAGTCAGTCTTGAATGCTTATGGAAAAATGTGGGTAGCTCGGACATGAAACAGTTGTTTAAGCTCGCCACTCGTCTCACCGCGCAGTTAGGCGTTGGAGCCAAACTTATCTTGCAATGTACCTTAGATAATGGCCGCTTAATTTTTCGTTTCGACTTTGGCGCCGCGTCTATTGCCGGTTTCTCTGGCAAGCTGGCGTTTGAGTTAGACCCGCTTGCTTACGATGAATTTATCTCACGGCTGTTAGATGTGATGGAGCACCCGAGCTTCAGTCGCTTTGGCCTATTCCATGAAAGTGACGGCAGTGAAGCCTTTTATGCTTTTAACAGGCTACTGACAGTGGCCGTTGCCTATCAACTTACCCTGACGCAAATTGCACTGCTTCCTTTTCATCTTATTCGCGATATGGAGCAGCGAGCGTTGGAGGCGACGAACGCCCCCTTTGTGGCGAACTTCATTAATAGTGACGTTGAGACATCCGGTCAGCGAGACTGGATCAAGAAAATGCCGGCTGAGACCTACGCCAAGCTCTTTTCGGTTCTATTGCATTATCATGATTTAGGATTTTGGGGTAACGATGCAGAAGCTGCTGAGCGTAATCTTAACCAAGTGGCTGCGATGACCAAGCTTTTAGAATGGATAAGAGGAGAGAGCCACCCGATAAGCGATAATGCCAAGAAAAAGTTCGAGAACGTCATGCAAAGGGTCGGAGAAGAGATTGAGATGGAGCTTCCCGAAGAGGTGAAATGGCAACAGTATGCGGAAAACATTGATAGAATTATCTGTTTCTGGGAAGAATCCTATAAAAAATTGGATCTTATAAAAGACCAAGACTTCAAGCGTGATTTAATTCGTCGCAAGGAGCTTCTAGTCAATAATGTATCTTCTTTAACGGAAGATTGGGCTCCTTTGAAAAGAAGTATAATACTTCCAGCTTATCAAAAAGTAGACGAATATATAGTGGTTAACCGGGATGACAAAGAAGGTATCACTTATGCTAAAAGACAAGGATATCGCGAGTTAGTAGGTGGTAGAAAACAATGAAGTTGATTATTTTATTATTTGTTTTTTTTATTTTTTCAACGTCGTCATCTAAAGCTGAAACAGTCCAAGAGGGATTATCTCTGCTAAATGAAGGAAAGTATGAAGATGCAAATGAAGTTTTTAAATCGCTTTCTGATAAAGGTAACGCTAAAGCCTCTTACTGGTTAGCCTATACACAATTTAAAACATCAGGCACGCTAGGCGCAGGGTCGAGCCTATTAAAAGCTGCTGAAGGTGGTAACCCTTGGGCAATGGCGACACTAGCAGGTACCCATATGCCAAAGGTGACGACATCATATTGTAATTATCTTGGCTGGCCGTGTGATGAAAAATGGGTTGATAAAGCAATTGAGGGATGGGAGAAACTCGCAGAAGAAGGTGATGGAAAGGCAATGTATGCCCTTTTATATCATGACCCTAGCTGGTGGCAGTACATTCCAATATATAGCGACTACCGATATGGGAAAATAGCAAGAAAGTTATATGAGAATAAAGGTTTCGCTTTCTTTTATGACTCCTCATTCTGGTCTTTTTTTAATGAAGAAAAGAGAGTTGAGTATTTGGGAAAGATGGCTTCAGATGGCGATGGCGTAGCATCCTATAAATTGTTTCATATACTTGAAGAGAATGAAGAAATCAGAAAAGCGATTAGTACGATAGAAAATGGAATAAAAGAACGAAATTCTTACGCTTTATATAGCGCATCTGTAGGGTTAATACGTCTTAAGAGGACGTATAGTATAGGCTCGAAAGATGAAAAAACTTCTAAACGCGCGTATTTCTATTGTAGCGCTGCTGATAGTCTTCTCGGAAATAACGATAGATGTCGTGCTATTAACTTCTTTGATTTCGAATATGATCGAAATATAGGAATGCATAAGTATTATGATAAAGTTACCGGAGAAAGGGTGACAGAAAAACAGCTTGAAAATATTCGAAAAGAGGCGAAAGAATATGTCGCAGGATATCACACTGATTTAAAACTCGATGAAACAACCGTTGAATTCTTCAAGGGCTATAGTGATAATCTTTGAATTTTTATATGTAAAAAATTCATATCTCTTTGTCTACGGTAATAGTCAAAATACTGTGTCCAGCACCGCGAAAATGATCTGGCGTTTTCCTCTACCTAGAGCACTTGCGCCAGAGGACGATTTTCTGTTTGGCTAAGACCAATATTTCGTTTTAAGTGTAAAGCTTCTTCCAAGTGTTGAGTGTGTAGTCTAAATATTTACCGCCCAGTGAGTGCTACAACACTCACTGGGCGGTAGCATTCCTTATCAGCTTACCCTGACGCAAATTGCACTGCTTCCTTTTCATCTTATTCGAGATAAGGAGAAGCGAGCGTTAGAGGCGAAAAAAATGCCCCTTTGTAGCGAACGTCTTGATGCTATGAGACCTTGGGTTCCTTACAAGAAGGTTATTTATCTTCCCGCCTACCAGGAAGTGATTGAATACGAAGTTGCTCATGTAAATGATAAGTCAAAAATAAATGAACTAAAAAATAAAAGGTTCCAGAAAATCATTGGTGGTTAATGTGAAGTTGTTAAAATTTCTAGCAATGTCTGCTTGTGTTTTTCCATTCCTATCTTGTGCGGAAACGTTGGAGAAAGGAATTGAAGTATTAAATCAAGGTCAGTTTAAAAAGGCCCGTGAGATATTTAAACCGTTAGCTGAACATGGCGATGCTAATGCAGCCTACTGGTTGGCGTATACCCAGTTCAAGACTGCCGAAACACTGTATGTAGGTTCTAACTTACTAAAGGTAGCTGAAGGTGGTAACCCTTGGGCGATGGCGACACTTGCAGGTACCCATATGCCAAAGGTGACTACCTCATATTGTAATTATCTTGGCTGGCCGTGTGACGAGAAATGGGTTGATAAAGCAATAGAAGGTTGGGAGAAACTCGCCGAAGAAGGTGATGGAAAGGCAATGTATGCCCTTTTATATCATGACCCTAGTTGGTGGCAGTATATTCCATTTTATCGGGATTATCGATATGAGCAGTTAGCGAGTAAGTTATATAAAAACAAAGGCTATACCTTTTTCTTTGATGACAGGATTTGGTCTGATCTTAATGAAGATACCCGCCCAAAATATTTGGAAAAAATAGCTAAGGATGGGAACCTTTATGGGGCATATCAAGCGGCCTTTATATATAAAAAAAGAAATCGCATTGATGAGGCTTTAAAATGGATAGAGTATGGAATAGAAAGAGGTGACTACTATGCATTTGTATTTAAAAGTGTAATTTTTATTCCGTTAATGCGAGATAATGGAGTAGGCGATAAAGATAGTTTATCTTCGAAAGTCTCATTCTTCTACTGTATGGTTGCTAACTCTATGAATAGCCATTATGACTGCGATTTAATAAGATACTTTGATGAAGAGTACAATGAAAAAATAGATAAATTAAAATATTTCGATAACTATAGTGGTGAGCGTGTTAAAAAAGAGGAGATTGAAAGTATAAGACTCAAGGCTAGAGAAAGAGCTAAGGGGTATAAAGCAAACCTCTATTTGGACGAAACAACAGTTGAGTTTTTTAGAGGGTACTCGACTAATTTATAAAATTATTTTATAGATCATGCCTTTTTAGTTTCCAATTCATAGCTATCAGTGAGTCAAAAGGCTCACTGATAGCTATGAATTATTTATAAGGGCGAGATCGCGAATTTTTTATTCAAAAAGATCGGTTTGAAGATCACGAGAATGTTCATAGTACTTACGCCCGAGGACGATTTTTTTGGCTAAGGCCAATATTTCGTTTTAAGTGTAAAGCTCTTTTCCAAGTGTTGAGTGTGTACTCTAAATATTTACCACCCAGTGAGTGATGCAACACCCGCTGGGCGGTAGCATTCCTTAGCTTTAAAACGTTATGCTATCTGTCGGTCTAAAATCACTATCTGCTGGACACTGCCTTATGATGCGTCATAAAACGATTATCCAAGTTATACTTTTAAGCATATCGATGAGTATCCTCACCGGTTGCAAAGAAAAGGCGATAAACCCTGAAGGTGATATTCCTTTATTCAAGGACTTCATTGAAAAGAATATTGATAAAGTAGCCGATGATCCTTATATATCCAGCACAGTTCGTCCTGAAAATGAAATGTATGATGTGTTGCTTGATCTACAACGAGGAACGCCTTGGAGCAAAGAAGAAGAAGATCGATTTAATCGCCTTATAGAGAAAGGGAATGCTCATGCAACGATTCTATATTCGCGATTAACATTGAATGATATCTCAGAAAAAAGTGTCGTAGTATCTCGTCTAGCGAAGCTAATGAGCGAGGGAAATCCTTATGCAGCTTATTGGCTTTCTAATAGAAGCTATCGCTGTCGAGCACACCTAGGCTCGAG
>NZ_MUEZ01000032.1:0-6863 GCF_001996015.1 Salinivibrio sp. ML198 | reverse complement strand
GATCATATTCCAAAGACGCTGGTACTCCACCACTCGCTCGTTGGTGCCAATTAAGTTACTAATAGGCACACCCACAGAATAAGGCTGATAGCGATGAACCAACATCAAATTGTAGTTCAGGTGACCTTGCGGACTCGGTGCCGACATCAACACACAGTCAAACTCGATAAAAGGATGCGTAAAGCGCACTTTATTGCCACGCTTATACAGCGTCACCATCCCGGTCTGACGGTTTAAGCTATATACAGGTTTGCTTTTTAAGAAAGGGGCTAGGAAATAATAGCCTTTACATACCAACTTGTAGTGTCCCCATATAAGCAAACAAGGAAGAGTAAAATAAAGGGTTAGGCCATAGGCAATTATTGACCAATCCTCCCATTTCTCTATCCATTCTCCTTGACCAAAAAGTAGAGCATATGCGATTAACAAATAAAATAATGGCAAGAACAAAATTAATAGTATTTTTGCCAGCCCCACCATTAAAAAGTATAGTTGAGACCAGCCTGATAAAGATTCACTATCTAAGCTTTCTTCGGTCCAGAATGAAGGCTTTTCACTTCCTTCTGTCTCTTTTATTTTAGATGGTAATGTTTCTCGAGCAAGTGATAAAGCAATAGTGTCATTTGCCTTGGTAAAGGGGAAGACTTGCCCTTTGGTTAGTAGCTGCTGCAAAAAACCGTGCGGTGGTTTAGCGGGTTGTAGCGACAATTGCTCAGTATTGTATATCATTAACTATTACCTGATTATTATTGCATTAGGAGCTTGACGCTGGTGTGTTAGCGACCAAGGTGGCGTTAGCCCAACCAATATCGCTGTCACCCTCTAGATCAAAACTAGGGACAGGACTTATTTCTGCATCTTCTTTGGTTTGGTCGAGTTCTAAAGTTGGGAAGCTGACCCCTTCTACCTCTAACCTTGTGCGGGTTATAAATACAGGTTTGTAGCGATTAATATATGAACGCAAAGGAAAAAGGCTGTAGTCTGAACTGATGCTAGGTACATTTAGGTTATACGCAACAAAATGTGCTTGGCCCTCATCTGTTTTTTCTGTATGAATTATTCTTAAATTATCTCGGCTGAGGTTAACGATTTCACTGGTCGAGCGCAGGTTCCCCGTCCTATCGGTCGTCTCTGTGATTTTTTCGATCGCCTGGCGGGTATAAAATTCAATATCAAGTGTTTCTTCGTTCAATAATGAGGCTAAGTTTGTATTGACATGTATTACGTGAGTGGCACCAAGAGACTGCATACGGCGTTTTAGTTTTTCAGCAAAAACCGTCTCACTCTCAAGGTGATAGGCTTTCGTCGATAGGGTTAAGAACATGCCCAACAAGCGCTCATAGGCCGTTATAGGATCTAATAGGTGCTGATAGTCTTCATTGGGCTCTTCACCGAAGGGGCCATGCGTCATCCAGTTTTCTAACGGACTATTTTTCGAATATGAAAAGAGCACCAAGCCCGCTACTGATACACCTATACCCAGCCAAGCAATCGGGCCCATAGCAAATAGTATTGGTGCGTTGGTAGCAAACAACCCTGTCGCGACTGTGGTAACGAAGGTGCCTATCGCCACCATCCCCATAGCAATACTGGCATCAATATCATTGTTTTGCCATAGACGAATCGCATCCCAACCAGCAATCGCCGCGGTTAAAAAACCAGCGGCAAGGCTGGCTAGGCCTATGACGCTCACTCTACCAAGTAGCCTTACTGTATTACTTTTAGACGCTACCCAACCGACCAGAGAACCGGGCACTCTAAAAGCAGTAGCATTTGATACAGTCGCAAGGCGAGAGGCATTTTGTGTGTAAAGATTTGAGGCATGTACTGTAGCGATTCCTAAGTCTGCTAGGACGCTGCCAACTTGCGCAAGTGAATAAACATCACGAGATCGTGTTAGATTACTAAAATGTTGAGCATTCACCATCAGGTTAACAAGCTCAATAACCGCAATAAAATAAGGAACACGTAGTCCCTCGTAGGCATTGCTGGCCGTCTGGTTGACATTGTTTAACGCTCGGCGGGTGTTGGCTTGATTAAAGGCTTCTGCCACCTGGCTGTCTTCTGACACCACAACCACTTTAAGTGGCAACTTAGGCCCAACTGCTGCGCGATCAACGCCGGGGATATCGCTAGACCTAAACGCATTTTTACCGGTTGAGGCCACCAATTTCCCTGACGCATTTTCATACATACGTGCCATGGGTGCTTTTTTTTGCTTAGTTTTAATGTATTCCCGATCAATATCACTTAGGCCCCAAGTCAGGCCATGCCCTTCTACGCCAACGACAGTCCCTTTAAACGCCTTTCCACCGACGGGTTGATAGGTGATGTCCCCCAACATTTCACTGTTTGCTGATTTCATTAACCGCAAAACAGGTGCATAGGCGCTGTTAAACTCAATGACCTTCGCTTCATCAGCCAATTCTTTGCTCAATTCCAACAAGGTTTCGTAATAACCTCGAAGAATGGTATCTAGGGTATTCGCAACCCGTCGCACAGAACCAAAGTCGCCCTCTTGGTTGTTGTTGGCGGACGACACTGAGGCAAGATCGAAGACTCGCAAATCTTCATCTTGAATATCCTGACCCTTTTTAAACCACAATGCGAGTAACTCAGGCGTTGCCAACCCATCGCCTAGATTAACTGGCTCTGGCGGCTCTTCCAACAACTCGTCCAAGCTAACACTTTGTTCTGCAGGGAAAAGTATCGGGTGCAAAGCTGAGCCGCCACTGGGCAGTAGAATATTCTTTGCTGTATCTAAATAGGGAGACATCCCCCGATCTTCATAGTGAGAGAGTTGGTCAAGTTTTTTCGTATTCACGCAAAGCGCAGATACCGCTTCCCCTACCAGCTTTTGGGCTGCCGCTGCATTGATATCGTTGAGTGAGCTGATATCTCGGATCACCACAGCCAGCCGCGGTTCCTCAATAATGCTTTGTACGTAACCTTGCAAATTTTCTATATCGGTGCAGCATATTTGACGCTCTACGGTGCGCAGTGTTCGATGAAAACGTCCCCCTAAGAAAGTATCCATCTCATCGTACGCAGCATGTGACGGATTTTCATTTTTGCCAAACTTGGGAGGAACAACTAACTTTTGCACTAACTCCGCAGAGCGGTAATGAGGTTGTTGGCTCATATCAACGTAAATTTGTTGCATGTAAGCCACACCACTTCGCGCGAGGTAAGTATGGTGTCTAAGATCAAAAAGCGGATCATCCAGCACAATGGCTCTTAAGTGACGTTGCTTGGCTTGAGCAAGATAGTCGTCTGTCGATTCCGCCTCCCACATTTCGCTCTCTCCAGAGTCGGGAGACAGAATGTCCATCAGTGCAGAGTGTCTGAGCCCATACTCGTAGCGGTGAGGTTGATGATCATAATACCGAAGCATATTCGGCGCGGACTCGCCATCTTCCCTCATGGATTCAAGCTCTCCCTTCACCGTTTGATAGGTTTGATTAACCCAAGCGCCGGATAGATCGCGATTGAGCTGCATCGGCTCGGCAAGGAAGAACTCTAATTCAGGCGCCCTCACTCGCATAGCAGGTAACGCTGTGACTTTCAGTATGTCTGACCCATCAACCGCATTAAGACTGTCTAGCGGTTTAGCACGTTGCATTAACTGCTCTGGGTGTGCCTCAAGATAGTTCAGACGGGGCGCACTCCATTGCACTTCAGAAAATGCAATATGAACAACGGATTGCTCGTTTTTTGCTTTGGCGGGGATCCAAATCTCACCTAAGGGCATTCCTGTCGCAACACGTTCTTCATCTTTAAAGGGTTGATCTCGCCCCTCTCGATAACGATAGAGGTGAACGTCTTTTAAGCACATTTCCCCGTCTTCAGGTGTAATGTGGATCTCTCGCCATGCTTTGTGGTTATAAAAAACATATAAATACCCCGCGCGAACAGGTGCCACACGGTCCGCATTGGTCAAGGATTCCTGATATGACGGCAAAAGAGTGAGCGGAAGCACTGAGTGAACCAAGTAATCTTGTTCGTCTTGCTTTCTCTCTGTCACTGTTACATTTTCAAATAACGGTAGCTTAATGGGCCCATCGTCGGCATCCACTTTCAACCAGACGTTACGATTTTCTTTCTCGTCGCTCCAGTCCCAGCTGTATATCGTGGTGTCATCGAGTTCGGGGTCTACCTTCTTCTTGGCTTCAAGAGAAGGTTGCTGCGTCATGTCTGTTAGATCATAAAACTCAAAATCCTGCTCTGCTCCATGTTGTATTCCTGTCACTTCAATAAGAAGCTTTTTGCCATCGCATGCAGGCGCTGAAGAAAACTTATCAGACATTTTAATACTCCCTAGACACCCATTTCTCTAATTGTTCCACGATGCTCGTTTCAGTCTGTCCTGGTGCGATTGTTAACGATGCTTCGTCCAAACTGATCGCATTTTCATGTAGGAGAGAGTGAACCTTATTGATTAACGCTTGGCTCTCTATTTGATGCTTTGCACAAAAGTGGCTAACTGCTTTTTGTTTGGGCCAGTCAAACACGTCAATGCCTTGCGTTTCAGCCCATTGCTGTATTTCTTGCTCTGCGTGCTTTTCGTTCAATGCATCTTTCTGTGAATCCGTCAGCTGCCACAATGACGACGATGCTTCTAAGGTATTTGCTCCGAGGATATGCACCCACTCAGGTTGTCGACTGTGTATCTTCTGGTACACATAAGCCCCAGAGAGAATACCGAGCCAATCAGCGGTATCACTTGGTTCAGCAAGCAACAAAAAATAGCTTGCTACTGCCGGTACGTAGTAATGTAAAAAGCCTTTTCGCGCTGCTGAAAACTGCACTTGAAGGCGATTTCTTAACTGCGCTAGAACAGCGTCGAACCCTACCGTGTTTGGAGCAGAAAAGTATAAAGTCCTATCTTTGGATAGCTTATCGACAATGGGGTCATTCGCTCTCAAAGGAATAACAAGTGGACTACGCTCTATCATCACTGATAGCGGCGTCGATAAATAAAGTGGTTCAATATTGTGACCAGCAATAAGTCCATAAACCTCTTGATGCATGCCGTCATAGTCACTCACTAACGCATACCAGTTTATCGGCTCATCACCATGAGTGGATGCTAGATGTAAGCTCATACGTTATTCCCACAAGGGCAGTCTGATAGCGGGCAACTACCGTCAGGTTGTTTAAGACACGCTTGCGTAATAGGTGTTTCAGATTTAACGTCGGCAATAACTTGTTGCACAAGACTCGCCGTCGCTGGAACAGCGATAAGCGTCGGTGCCCCTTGCTGTGTTTCTGATGTGGTCATTACATCAACCGCTTGGATATCGGGGAGTGGTGCGGCTTCGGGATCGGCTAAGTCGTCGATGGTTTTTGGACGCTTCGCCATTTGGCCATTAAAGCCTGGGCCACTGCCTGCACTGCCGCCTGAGTTTAGGTTCACTGCGGCACCAGAAGCATGCACGCCTGCCGCATCCACTTTCACAAAGCTACCGCCGGCACTTAAGGTAACTTCTGCACCGGCTTCGATCACCAGTTTGGCGCCCGTTTTTAGGTGAATGTCACTCCCTGCATCTACAGCATGAACCTTACCAATTTTATAGTGCTCACTGGCTTTGACGAGATTGGAGTGATTGCCACCAATATGGGTGCGACTCTCTCCCTCCACGGTATGATGCGCATTGCCCATCACACGATGAAACTGGTCGTTGTGTACCTGATGGTGGTTGACATGACCTATCTCGGTCACCCGGTCGTTTTCTACCTCGGTGTGCCAGTCTTTTTGCGCGTGTAAATACACTTGCTCACTACCCGATTGGTCTTCAAACGTGAGCTCGTTGTAGCCCTCGCCTTGGTGGCTTTCACTGCGCCAAACCGTCTTGGTTTTGTGTGCCGGTAAGGTATAAGGCGGCACATTGGTCGCATGATACGTGCGGCCGGTGATAATCGGTTGGTCCGGGTCACCGTGTAGGAAGGACACAATCACTTCATGGCCAATGCGGGGAATCGCCATCATGCCGTATTGGCTGCCCGCCCAGCCTTGCGCCACTCGTATCCAGCAGCTGCTTTTGTCATCGCCGTTGGAATAACGGTCCCACGGGAAGTGGACTTTCACTCGACCGTGTTCATCGCAGAAGATTTCTTCACCATCCGGTCCCACCACGGTGCCTATCATGGGGCCATCCACTTGAGGTTTGGGCGTCGGCGTCGCACGCCACGGGGTGGTAGCAGGGATAAGCATAAACTGGTTGTTGTAGGTAGTGGCCCCTTGGCCGCCCTCTTCTTCCAGTGCTTGCGGTTGGCTGCCTTGGTGATGCACCCGCACCACTTGCCACGCTTGGTTCACGCCCTCATCCAGATGGTCGCTGATGGTAAAGCGATAGCCGGCTCTTAATGCCGGTTCATTGCTTTGGCCGTTGGCATGCTCGGCCTCACGGCGTAAGTACTCGAGGCGGGTTTGGTTAAACGCCTGTCCGGTGGTGTCGTCTTTAAAACGGCCCGGGAAGTCAAAGTGCTCGTAGCTGTCGGTGCGCTGGTAATCAATGCCATCGGCTTGCGCCGCTTGTTGAAAACTATAACGAGGCTTTTTAAAGCTGTAGTCCTTTAACGCCGTGTGGCTAGGCTGCGCCGCCGTGTGGCGTGTCAGCCCATAGATATACGGGGTATCGGTGCGACCGCCGCTGACGGCATTATAGGGCACAGGACTGTCAAGCTGGGGCAAGCTGTCGGGGGCATCGGTCACTACCAGGGTATGGGTGTTGGCATCGTGCTCATGGTGATACACCAAGCCCTCTTCTGCCGCTAAGCGGTGGAAGAAGGCTAGGTCGCTTTCTCGATGCTGCACACAGTATTCACGTTCGGCATAGTCACGGGTTAGCGAGAAGCTAACC
>NZ_MUEZ01000031.1:0-7802 GCF_001996015.1 Salinivibrio sp. ML198 | reverse complement strand
GGTCATAGCTGTTTCCTGTGTGAAATTGTTATCCGCTCACAATTCCACACAACATACGAGCCGGAAGCATAAAGTGTAAAGCCTGGGGTGCCTAATGAGTGAGCTAACTCACATTAATTGCGTTGCGCTCACTGCCCGCTTTCCAGTCGGGAAACCTGTCGTGCCAGCTGCATTAATGAATCGGCCAACGCGAACCCCTTGCGGCCGCCCGGGCCGTCGACCAATTCTCATGTTTGACAGCTTATCATCGAATTTCTGCCATTCATCCGCTTATTATCACTTATTCAGGCGTAGCAACCAGGCGTTTAAGGGCACCAATAACTGCCTTAAAAAAATTACGCCCCGCCCTGCCACTCATCGCAGTACTGTTGTAATTCATTAAGCATTCTGCCGACATGGAAGCCATCACAAACGGCATGATGAACCTGAATCGCCAGCGGCATCAGCACCTTGTCGCCTTGCGTATAATATTTGCCCATGGTGAAAACGGGGGCGAAGAAGTTGTCCATATTGGCCACGTTTAAATCAAAACTGGTGAAACTCACCCAGGGATTGGCTGAGACGAAAAACATATTCTCAATAAACCCTTTAGGGAAATAGGCCAGGTTTTCACCGTAACACGCCACATCTTGCGAATATATGTGTAGAAACTGCCGGAAATCGTCGTGGTATTCACTCCAGAGCGATGAAAACGTTTCAGTTTGCTCATGGAAAACGGTGTAACAAGGGTGAACACTATCCCATATCACCAGCTCACCGTCTTTCATTGCCATACGAAATTCCGGATGAGCATTCATCAGGCGGGCAAGAATGTGAATAAAGGCCGGATAAAACTTGTGCTTATTTTTCTTTACGGTCTTTAAAAAGGCCGTAATATCCAGCTGAACGGTCTGGTTATAGGTACATTGAGCAACTGACTGAAATGCCTCAAAATGTTCTTTACGATGCCATTGGGATATATCAACGGTGGTATATCCAGTGATTTTTTTCTCCATTTTAGCTTCCTTAGCTCCTGAAAATCTCGATAACTCAAAAAATACGCCCGGTAGTGATCTTATTTCATTATGGTGAAAGTTGGAACCTCTTACGTGCCGATCAACGTCTCATTTTCGCCAAAAGTTGGCCCAGGGCTTCCCGGTATCAACAGGGACACCAGGATTTATTTATTCTGCGAAGTGATCTTCCGTCACAGGTATTTATTCGCGATAAGCTCATGGAGCGGCGTAACCGTCGCACAGGAAGGACAGAGAAAGCGCGGATCTGGGAAGTGACGGACAGAACGGTCAGGACCTGGATTGGGGAGGCGGTTGCCGCCGCTGCTGCTGACGGTGTGACGTTCTCTGTTCCGGTCACACCACATACGTTCCGCCATTCCTATGCGATGCACATGCTGTATGCCGGTATACCGCTGAAAGTTCTGCAAAGCCTGATGGGACATAAGTCCATCAGTTCAACGGAAGTCTACACGAAGGTTTTTGCGCTGGATGTGGCTGCCCGGCACCGGGTGCAGTTTGCGATGCCGGAGTCTGATGCGGTTGCGATGCTGAAACAATTATCCTGAGAATAAATGCCTTGGCCTTTATATGGAAATGTGGAACTGAGTGGATATGCTGTTTTTGTCTGTTAAACAGAGAAGCTGGCTGTTATCCACTGAGAAGCGAACGAAACAGTCGGGAAAATCTCCCATTATCGTAGAGATCCGCATTATTAATCTCAGGAGCCTGTGTAGCGTTTATAGGAAGTAGTGTTCTGTCATGATGCCTGCAAGCGGTAACGAAAACGATTTGAATATGCCTTCAGGAACAATAGAAATCTTCGTGCGGTGTTACGTTGAAGTGGAGCGGATTATGTCAGCAATGGACAGAACAACCTAATGAACACAGAACCATGATGTGGTCTGTCCTTTTACAGCCAGTAGTGCTCGCCGCAGTCGAGCGACAGGGCGAAGCCCTCGGCTGGTTGCCCTCGCCGCTGGGCTGGCGGCCGTCTATGGCCCTGCAAACGCGCCAGAAACGCCGTCGAAGCCGTGTGCGAGACACCGCGGCCGGCCGCCGGCGTTGTGGATACCTCGCGGAAAACTTGGCCCTCACTGACAGATGAGGGGCGGACGTTGACACTTGAGGGGCCGACTCACCCGGCGCGGCGTTGACAGATGAGGGGCAGGCTCGATTTCGGCCGGCGACGTGGAGCTGGCCAGCCTCGCAAATCGGCGAAAACGCCTGATTTTACGCGAGTTTCCCACAGATGATGTGGACAAGCCTGGGGATAAGTGCCCTGCGGTATTGACACTTGAGGGGCGCGACTACTGACAGATGAGGGGCGCGATCCTTGACACTTGAGGGGCAGAGTGCTGACAGATGAGGGGCGCACCTATTGACATTTGAGGGGCTGTCCACAGGCAGAAAATCCAGCATTTGCAAGGGTTTCCGCCCGTTTTTCGGCCACCGCTAACCTGTCTTTTAACCTGCTTTTAAACCAATATTTATAAACCTTGTTTTTAACCAGGGCTGCGCCCTGTGCGCGTGACCGCGCACGCCGAAGGGGGGTGCCCCCCCTTCTCGAACCCTCCCGGTCGAGTGAGCGAGGAAGCACCAGGGAACAGCACTTATATATTCTGCTTACACACGATGCCTGAAAAAACTTCCCTTGGGGTTATCCACTTATCCACGGGGATATTTTTATAATTATTTTTTTTATAGTTTTTAGATCTTCTTTTTTAGAGCGCCTTGTAGGCCTTTATCCATGCTGGTTCTAGAGAAGGTGTTGTGACAAATTGCCCTTTCAGTGTGACAAATCACCCTCAAATGACAGTCCTGTCTGTGACAAATTGCCCTTAACCCTGTGACAAATTGCCCTCAGAAGAAGCTGTTTTTTCACAAAGTTATCCCTGCTTATTGACTCTTTTTTATTTAGTGTGACAATCTAAAAACTTGTCACACTTCACATGGATCTGTCATGGCGGAAACAGCGGTTATCAATCACAAGAAACGTAAAAATAGCCCGCGAATCGTCCAGTCAAACGACCTCACTGAGGCGGCATATAGTCTCTCCCGGGATCAAAAACGTATGCTGTATCTGTTCGTTGACCAGATCAGAAAATCTGATGGCACCCTACAGGAACATGACGGTATCTGCGAGATCCATGTTGCTAAATATGCTGAAATATTCGGATTGACCTCTGCGGAAGCCAGTAAGGATATACGGCAGGCATTGAAGAGTTTCGCGGGGAAGGAAGTGGTTTTTTATCGCCCTGAAGAGGATGCCGGCGATGAAAAAGGCTATGAATCTTTTCCTTGGTTTATCAAACGTGCGCACAGTCCATCCAGAGGGCTTTACAGTGTACATATCAACCCATATCTCATTCCCTTCTTTATCGGGTTACAGAACCGGTTTACGCAGTTTCGGCTTAGTGAAACAAAAGAAATCACCAATCCGTATGCCATGCGTTTATACGAATCCCTGTGTCAGTATCGTAAGCCGGATGGCTCAGGCATCGTCTCTCTGAAAATCGACTGGATCATAGAGCGTTACCAGCTGCCTCAAAGTTACCAGCGTATGCCTGACTTCCGCCGCCGCTTCCTGCAGGTCTGTGTTAATGAGATCAACAGCAGAACTCCAATGCGCCTCTCATACATTGAGAAAAAGAAAGGCCGCCAGACGACTCATATCGTATTTTCCTTCCGCGATATCACTTCCATGACGACAGGATAGTCTGAGGGTTATCTGTCACAGATTTGAGGGTGGTTCGTCACATTTGTTCTGACCTACTGAGGGTAATTTGTCACAGTTTTGCTGTTTCCTTCAGCCTGCATGGATTTTCTCATACTTTTTGAACTGTAATTTTTAAGGAAGCCAAATTTGAGGGCAGTTTGTCACAGTTGATTTCCTTCTCTTTCCCTTCGTCATGTGACTTGATATCGGGGGTTAGTTCGTCATCATTGATGAGGGTTGATTATCACAGTTTATTACTCTGAATTGGCTATCCGCGTGTGTACCTCTACCTGGAGTTTTTCCCACGGTGGATATTTCTTCTTGCGCTGAGCGTAAGAGCTATCTGACAGAACAGTTCTTCTTTGCTTCCTCGCCAGTTCGCTCGCTATGCTCGGTTACACGGCTGCGGCGAGCGCTAGTGATAATAAGTGACTGAGGTATGTGCTCTTCTTATCTCCTTTTGTAGTGTTGCTCTTATTTTAAACAACTTTGCGGTTTTTTGATGACTTTGCGATTTTGTTGTTGCTTTGCAGTAAATTGCAAGATTTAATAAAAAAACGCAAAGCAATGATTAAAGGATGTTCAGAATGAAACTCATGGAAACACTTAACCAGTGCATAAACGCTGGTCATGAAATGACGAAGGCTATCGCCATTGCACAGTTTAATGATGACAGCCCGGAAGCGAGGAAAATAACCCGGCGCTGGAGAATAGGTGAAGCAGCGGATTTAGTTGGGGTTTCTTCTCAGGCTATCAGAGATGCCGAGAAAGCAGGGCGACTACCGCACCCGGATATGGAAATTCGAGGACGGGTTGAGCAACGTGTTGGTTATACAATTGAACAAATTAATCATATGCGTGATGTGTTTGGTACGCGATTGCGACGTGCTGAAGACGTATTTCCACCGGTGATCGGGGTTGCTGCCCATAAAGGTGGCGTTTACAAAACCTCAGTTTCTGTTCATCTTGCTCAGGATCTGGCTCTGAAGGGGCTACGTGTTTTGCTCGTGGAAGGTAACGACCCCCAGGGAACAGCCTCAATGTATCACGGATGGGTACCAGATCTTCATATTCATGCAGAAGACACTCTCCTGCCTTTCTATCTTGGGGAAAAGGACGATGTCACTTATGCAATAAAGCCCACTTGCTGGCCGGGGCTTGACATTATTCCTTCCTGTCTGGCTCTGCACCGTATTGAAACTGAGTTAATGGGCAAATTTGATGAAGGTAAACTGCCCACCGATCCACACCTGATGCTCCGACTGGCCATTGAAACTGTTGCTCATGACTATGATGTCATAGTTATTGACAGCGCGCCTAACCTGGGTATCGGCACGATTAATGTCGTATGTGCTGCTGATGTGCTGATTGTTCCCACGCCTGCTGAGTTGTTTGACTACACCTCCGCACTGCAGTTTTTCGATATGCTTCGTGATCTGCTCAAGAACGTTGATCTTAAAGGGTTCGAGCCTGATGTACGTATTTTGCTTACCAAATACAGCAATAGTAATGGCTCTCAGTCCCCGTGGATGGAGGAGCAAATTCGGGATGCCTGGGGAAGCATGGTTCTAAAAAATGTTGTACGTGAAACGGATGAAGTTGGTAAAGGTCAGATCCGGATGAGAACTGTTTTTGAACAGGCCATTGATCAACGCTCTTCAACTGGTGCCTGGAGAAATGCTCTTTCTATTTGGGAACCTGTCTGCAATGAAATTTTCGATCGTCTGATTAAACCACGCTGGGAGATTAGATAATGAAGCGTGCGCCTGTTATTCCAAAACATACGCTCAATACTCAACCGGTTGAAGATACTTCGTTATCGACACCAGCTGCCCCGATGGTGGATTCGTTAATTGCGCGCGTAGGAGTAATGGCTCGCGGTAATGCCATTACTTTGCCTGTATGTGGTCGGGATGTGAAGTTTACTCTTGAAGTGCTCCGGGGTGATAGTGTTGAGAAGACCTCTCGGGTATGGTCAGGTAATGAACGTGACCAGGAGCTGCTTACTGAGGACGCACTGGATGATCTCATCCCTTCTTTTCTACTGACTGGTCAACAGACACCGGCGTTCGGTCGAAGAGTATCTGGTGTCATAGAAATTGCCGATGGGAGTCGCCGTCGTAAAGCTGCTGCACTTACCGAAAGTGATTATCGTGTTCTGGTTGGCGAGCTGGATGATGAGCAGATGGCTGCATTATCCAGATTGGGTAACGATTATCGCCCAACAAGTGCTTATGAACGTGGTCAGCGTTATGCAAGCCGATTGCAGAATGAATTTGCTGGAAATATTTCTGCGCTGGCTGATGCGGAAAATATTTCACGTAAGATTATTACCCGCTGTATCAACACCGCCAAATTGCCTAAATCAGTTGTTGCTCTTTTTTCTCACCCCGGTGAACTATCTGCCCGGTCAGGTGATGCACTTCAAAAAGCCTTTACAGATAAAGAGGAATTACTTAAGCAGCAGGCATCTAACCTTCATGAGCAGAAAAAAGCTGGGGTGATATTTGAAGCTGAAGAAGTTATCACTCTTTTAACTTCTGTGCTTAAAACGTCATCTGCATCAAGAACTAGTTTAAGCTCACGACATCAGTTTGCTCCTGGAGCGACAGTATTGTATAAGGGCGATAAAATGGTGCTTAACCTGGACAGGTCTCGTGTTCCAACTGAGTGTATAGAGAAAATTGAGGCCATTCTTAAGGAACTTGAAAAGCCAGCACCCTGATGCGACCACGTTTTAGTCTACGTTTATCTGTCTTTACTTAATGTCCTTTGTTACAGGCCAGAAAGCATAACTGGCCTGAATATTCTCTCTGGGCCCACTGTTCCACTTGTATCGTCGGTCTGATAATCAGACTGGGACCACGGTCCCACTCGTATCGTCGGTCTGATTATTAGTCTGGGACCACGGTCCCACTCGTATCGTCGGTCTGATTATTAGTCTGGGACCACGATCCCACTCGTGTTGTCGGTCTGATTATCGGTCTGGGACCACGGTCCCACTTGTATTGTCGATCAGACTATCAGCGTGAGACTACGATTCCATCAATGCCTGTCAAGGGCAAGTATTGACATGTCGTCGTAACCTGTAGAACGGAGTAACCTCGGTGTGCGGTTGTATGCCTGCTGTGGATTGCTGCTGTGTCCTGCTTATCCACAACATTTTGCGCACGGTTATGTGGACAAAATACCTGGTTACCCAGGCCGTGCCGGCACGTTAACCGGGCTGCATCCGATGCAAGTGTGTCGCTGTCGACGAGCTCGCGAGCTCGGACATGAGGTTGCCCCGTATTCAGTGTCGCTGATTTGTATTGTCTGAAGTTGCTTTTACGTTAAGTTGATGCAGATCAATTAATACGATACCTGCGTCATAATTGATTATTTGACGTGGTTTGATGGCCTCCACGCACGTTGTGATATGTAGATGATAATCATTATCACTTTACGGGTCCTTTCCGGTGATCCGACAGGTTACGGGGCGGCGACCTCGCGGGTTTTCGCTATTTATGAAAATTTTCCGGTTTAAGGCGTTTCCGTTCTTCTTCGTCATAACTTAATGTTTTTATTTAAAATACCCTCTGAAAAGAAAGGAAACGACAGGTGCTGAAAGCGAGCTTTTTGGCCTCTGTCGTTTCCTTTCTCTGTTTTTGTCCGTGGAATGAACAATGGAAGTCCGAGCTCATCGCTAATAACTTCGTATAGCATACATTATACGAAGTTATATTCGATGCGGCCGCAAGGGGTTCGCGTCAGCGGGTGTTGGCGGGTGTCGGGGCTGGCTTAACTATGCGGCATCAGAGCAGATTGTACTGAGAGTGCACCATATGCGGTGTGAAATACCGCACAGATGCGTAAGGAGAAAATACCGCATCAGGCGCCATTCGCCATTCAGCTGCGCAACTGTTGGGAAGGGCGATCGGTGCGGGCCTCTTCGCTATTACGCCAGCTGGCGAAAGGGGGATGTGCTGCAAGGCGATTAAGTTGGGTAACGCCAGGGTTTTCCCAGTCACGACGTTGTAAAACGACGGCCAGTGAATTGTAATACGACTCACTATAGGGCGAATTCGAGCTCGGTACCCGGGGATCCCACT
>NZ_MUEZ01000004.1:0-198616 GCF_001996015.1 Salinivibrio sp. ML198 | reverse complement strand
ACACCACTGGCAAAACCGAGCACTAGCCCGACATACCCCAAACCTCTAGCGGCGGAAATCCCTATCGCTATATTGCCAATACGCTTGCCCAACTCTTTCACAAAGCCTGTTTTTAATATTTCATCCGCATTATGAATGACGGACTTCGTGGAGAGTTTTAGATTACGCTTGATTTGCGTGTAAACAGGGAGCTGAACGTTACGCTTGGAGAGTATTGCAAAAGAGCCATCAAGCTTTTTAAACAACGCCGCACGGTCAGCAACAAATGCGCCGTAATTCATGCCTCCAGTACGGCTCGCCATAGCCACTTGAGAAGCATAAAGAGTATTTATTTCTAACAGGACATTTTGAATGTTCTTTAAGTTTTGTTGGACAAGCGCAGACGTTGCCCCAACGCCCGTCGCCACTTGAGCGTAATAATCCGTTGGCAATCCATCTTTACGGATTCTTTCATCTAGTTGATGAGAAAAAAGCTCAAAGTGACGGTTAAGCGTGACCACTTCCTCATCCAGAAGTTTGCCTAATTCAGCACTGGCGATCTTGGCTTCTTCTATCCACTTATCGAGTAACTCCTGCTCGTGTTGTTTTTCTGGTTTCGTTGTTGGCAGTAAAACAATCTCACCCTGACGCACAGGCTCATTGAGGTGTGCATTACACTGCTTGATGGTTTGCTTTTGCTCTGTGGTGGTTTCAGAGGTAAAAAGACTGTTCCACAAGGCAGATTGTGATTGAGTAACCGGTGATTGCATCCAACCTAGCTCAAAGCTGACTTTATTTTGAAGCTGTTGCCATTCCTTTTCTCGTTCTTGAAGCCGCTCTCTACGCTGTCTTTCAACTTTTTCTCTGGGAGATTCTTTGGTGGCGACGGGCTCCTTTACCTCGTTTTTTACTGGCATCAACGAGCCGGTGGGCGCAAAATTGCTAGCCGTCGCGCTTTCTACTGCCGCCTTTGACGCGGCCGATTGCCTAGCCATCTCACAACTCGTACAACGACACACTGACGGGTTGGGATGCATCAAAGGACACCGATGAGGCTTAGAAGGGTCAAAGATATCGGGTAAGCTCATATCACTTTCCACGCAGTTGAAATGAATATGCGCATCGTATCATTACAGAGACGATAAATTGGTGCGTAATATTTTGGACATATGTTAAATGGTCAACATCCCTATCAAAAACGCCTCTTAGAAGCGCCTCAATATCACCCTCTGCTTGACCGAACTCATACGTCATAAGTTCAGTCAGTCGAACTATTTTGTAACCCACCGCATTGCCCGCCAATTAAGAATCATAGCGATGCATTCTACTCAGTAAGCTAGATTTTTGGATACTTTTGTTGTCATCGCTAGGTTAACTCTGACCAAACCGTGAAGTAGGTCCAATAGATTTATTGATCGGGCCTTTAATAATCTGCCAAAGCTACGGCGCATACACATGTGGACGACTTATAATGATGCTCTGTATTGCAATGAATGTGGAGAAGTACTAACAGACTTCACTTTGTTTGATACTGCGCACTTTTTGACTCAAGGCCCGTGCTCTACAAAGGTTACCGACGCAAAGATGTCATCGGTGTCCGGTTTTTCTTTTTTGTCTGCAAGTGCGCAATTTTTCGCTTTGAATTTAACTGTAGTGGCCAACTAACATTGGCCACGCTGTTAGAGCGCGTGAGAACAGGGATCCGTTCAGCAAAATCAAGTAATCACACTCGACAAGTTCGGCTCGCTGGCTTTGTAACGCTTCTGGCTTGGTTCAAACGCGATATGCATTCCCACGCAGGAGCGTGGGAACGAGTAAGCGATCGAGACCATGGCTAGGTGAGTCAACTCCAACACAAGAAACGCAGCCCCATGGCTGCGTTTTGGCTTTCTATCCCCAACCCAAGATTATTCTGTCGGTTCGATGGTCAGTGGTTCCCAGGTGGCGGTGGTGTTGCCGCCGGCACCGATGTGATCTTGGTAGGTGCGGTCTTTGAGTAGGGTGTAGTACACATCCACAAAGTCATCATCGTTGGTGAGCCAGCCGTCGGGGATGGCTTCAATGATTTTGCCGGTGATCTTGGTGATCACGCCATAGGCTTGCACCTCTAAATCTGGAATGGCGGCAATGATGTCGCTCGCCACCTCGTTTAACTTCAAGGCCAATTCTTTGTAGTTGGTGCCGTCGTCTTGCTCCATCAAGATCACGTCCGCCGCGCCCCAGCGATAACGCTCCCAGTGGATCATCACTTGATTAGGGTGATAGGTGGTTTGGTCGTAATCCAAATAAGGCATATCGACAATATCTAGCGTGGGCTCGTCACGGCTGGGGTTCACGCCGGTGACAATCGCGTATACCTCGGCTGCGCCGGAGATCCAAGGCTCTTGGTCGTCTTCAAGGCGGATTGATTTGAGTACTGTGGTGTCAATGGGCTCGGCCGGCCCTTGTGCCATCATTGGCGCGTGACGACGCTGACGGGGCGCTGGGGCTTGCTCGGCCAGGGTGCGGCGCATCACTTCTAGGCCAGCTTTAAGTGAGGCTTCACCATTGGCATCCACTACCAAAATAGGACGGTCAGGCAACTGATTAACGTCTAGCCAGTGTACCTTGCCGTTGGTGTCGTAGGCTTCAATCTGGGTCCAGGTTTTATCATCGCCTGCTGGCTCAAAGGCAAACAGTGGCGCTTGGCCAGCTTGCCAGCGTGCGAGCATGCTGGGGTCTGCCAGACGCACTTCAAGCAACTGTTCGGCGACCTCTTCGACCCCTTGTGCCTCTCGCAAGGCGCGGTCGGCCGCGCGCAGTTGATCATTAAGCTGATGTGCACGCGTTTGGGTGAGACTTTGTAGCGACGCATTCAGGCCATAGGCATTAATGCTACGGTGGAGCACAGGCGCTAATAGCGCATAATCTTGACTCAGTTGTTTGGCGGTGTCGCGTTTTATATCAACCACTGAATTATCGGCATTGGCCGCAAAAGCGGGAGTCAAAGCTTGGGTGATGCCAGCCAATAATAGGGCAATGAGCGTATTTTTCTTCATCGCGTTTCCTTTTTGTTGTGTTTCCAACTGACGCCAGCGGATGCTGACTAAGGCCATCATGCGACGTAAATGAGAAATAATGCTATTTAGAAAATAATGTGATGTGAGCCGAGTTCATAAAAAAGGCGCAACTGCGGCATGAAATTAGTCACTTTTGGTACCAAAGTGTGCGAGTGGCAAAAAAACGCCCGGCCAAGTGGCCGGGCGTTAAAGCGAAAAGGCGTGAGGTTAAATGCCGTCGCGTTCGAGTGGGCAGCTCATACAACGCGCGCCACCGCGGCCACGACCTAGTTGGTCGCCCGGGATCGAGAGCACCTTGATTCCGGCTTTGTCGTATTTCTCGTTGGTGTAGGTGTTGCCTTCATAACCAATCACCACCCCAGGTTTGACCGTGAGCACGTTGTTGGCATCGTTCCATTGTTCGCGCTCAGCAGCATAGCTGTCACCGCCGGTGGTAATGATGTTCAGCGGGCCAACGTCGAGCGCTTTTTCAATCGCGGTGAGGTAGCAAGACTGCGCTTCCACGTTAAGGCTGTCTTCGCCTTTGCGGGTTAGGCGCCAGCATGGCAAGTCGGGACGCATCACAGTGGGGTAAACCGAGAAGGTGTGCACGTCCATGTGGGTCATCACCGTATCTAGGTGCATGCACGAGCGGTTTTTCGGCAGTTGCACTGCAATCACTTCTTTGGCTTGGCCACTAAACAGCAGGCTGCGTGCCAGCTGCTCAACCCCTTGTGGGGTGGTGCGTTCGGACATACCAATTAACACCGCGCCGCGGCCAATAACCAGCACATCGCCGCCTTCAATCATGGCGTTGTCGTAGTCACGCACTTCATCGCCGAGGTAATTAATAAACGGGCTATCGGCAAATTCAGGGTGCCAGCGGTAAATGGCACGTAGGTGGTTGGTTTCACGTTGGCGCGCCGACTTGGCCATGGGGTTGAGTGATACGCCGCCATATACCCAGCACGAGGTGTCGCGGGTAAATAGGTGGTTAGGCAGCGGCTCAATCACAAAGTCGGTCTTATCATGCATGGCCTGCATCATCGAGGATGATTGCACGGGCAAGTCGATATAGCTTAAACCGCCAAGTAGAATGTCAGCCAGGGTGTTGTGGTCAATGTCCGCCATATAAGCGCGTACATCACTGGCGAATTGATAACCGAGACGATATTGGTTGAGTTGGGTGTCGAGCAGCCATTGCTTGGCTTCTGGCACCGCGAGGGTTTCGACCAGTAAATCGTGAAGTAGGTAAACGTGTACGCCTTGGTCGATCAGTGTGCGGGCGAACATATCATGCTCTTCGCCCGCGCGCTCAACGGCCAATACATCATCAAACAGCAGTTCATGGCAGTTAGATGGCGTCAGGTGGTTCAACGCTCGTTCAGGGCGGTGAAGCAGTACACGCTTCAGTTGCCCAACTTCGGATCCAACGTAAAACTCACTCATGGTAGGTCCTCTTTTTCCTTAATACGGGCCAGGTAATGAGACAAACAGCGCTTTGCACACACGGGAGGTGTACTCACCGGTTAGGTGGGAATGCAGGCCGTTTGCACAGGGTGGGCGTGTCTCATCTCCTCCTTGGATGCTCGAATAATGACAACCTTCTCGGGGGAGGTCAATGTTACAAATCACTAACAATCTCGCCGAACTAGCAAGGTCACAGAAATTTCATTAACTTGGCGGTTTTCTCATCAGTGACACTATGATGGAACGTGGCATTTTTTGCTAAACCGTGCCATATTGCGCCCGTATTCATTTTCTGGAGTCGCGTCTATGTCACAGGCTGAACTTATCGAACAACAACACCAAGAAACGCGGATGATCATCGAGGAGCTTCTCGCCGATGGCAGTGATCCTGATGCGCTGTATACCATTGAGCACCACCTGTGTGCCGATACCTTTGAAGCGCTGGAAGATGCGGCGGTAGAAGCCTTTAAAATGGGCTTTGAAGTGGCCGAGGCTGAAGAGCTTGAGCTGGAAGAGGGCGGCACTATTGTTTGCTTTGATGCAGTGATGGAAACGGCCTTGAATGCTGAGCGCATTGATGAGCAAGTTGAAAAGTTGGTGGCGTTAGCGGATAAGCACAACATTGATTACGACGGCTGGGGCACTTACTTCGAATCGGATGAAGACGACGCTCCCGAGAGCGAGTAACGCGCGATCGCCGAATAAAGCATACTGATTAAAGCCACGTTAACGTGGCTTTTTTTGTGCCTAGTGGGGTTAGAGCATCTTTATCATGGTGACTTCACAGCTATCGTGACCGGTGTTGCCCATGCGCGCACACGGGGTAAAGCCGAGTGATTGATACAAGGCAATGGCGGCGGTGAGGTTGGCGGTGGTCTCGAGATAACAGCGTTGATAGCCCCATGCACGCGCTGTTTCCATCGCCTGAATAGCTAATTGCTTCGCCATCCCTTTGCCTCGCAGTGCTGGCAAAAAATACATTTTTTGTAGCTCGCACACGCTATCGTGTCCAGGCAAAGGGGCAATACCGCCACCGCCGAGGATCTCCCCATCGGCTTCAATCACCCAATAGGCCGCTTGCGGGTGCGTATATTGCTCGCTAAGGCAGTCAAGGGTGGGATCAGCGACGCTAAACCCGGCATCGGCACTGAGACCATGCTCGGCAGAAACGCGACGAATCACATCGGCAATCGCAGGGTTATCGTTTGGTGTCATTAAACGCACGGTTAAAGGTGCGTGTGAGCTTGGCTCGTGTAAGTCTTGGGGCCTATCCTGGGCCATGAATACACTCCGAATTATATGTATCAATAAATTACCTCACCAGATGGCTTTTCACAACTGAGTGCCGCCGCAGCAAGATGCGTTTATGGTCGTCTTTTATTATTCCGCCTCATTCTTAAGATTGCCTTGTGTTATTTTTTCAGTGCTCTCTTGTTCTCCCCCCGTTGCGGGATATTGGTTGTATTTCTGTCTATTTTTTTAACCAAAGCACTCAAGCTTGTGCCATAATTCCTGCCGGTTTTTTGGACGTTGTAATGTTAATTAGCATTTATTATTGATTAAGAGATAAGTGAATGGAAAATCAGGTTAAATTTCATGGTCAGGGGAAAGAGTTCTTCGGCATATGGATTGTAAATATATTGTTGTCTTGTGTGACTTTGGGGATTTACTCAGCATGGGCAAAAGTACGAACCAATCAATATTTTTACGGTAATACAGACATTGCGGGCGATCGTTTTGGCTATCACGCCTTACCTAAACAAATTTTGATTGGCCGAATTATCGCAGCAGTGTGTGTATTGGTTTGGGTGATTGCTAATCAGCTTTTCCCCATTGCATCACTGGCTTTGCTAGCGATAGGGGTAGCCTTGATGCCCTGGTTAATTCGCAACAATATGCGCTTTGATGCCAGAATGACCAGCTACCGTAATGTTCGGTTCGACTTTACGGGCAAACTGTCAACCGCGTACTTGGTTTTCTTGGGGCTGCCGGTATTGTGCTACCTCAGCATAGGCGTGGTGTCGTTCTTTGGCGGCTCGCAACTGACTGGTGGCCATTTTGGCTTTGGCATCACACTCCTTTTACTTGCCATTGTGGTTGGCTTTTTGTCTTATGCATGGATTGCCTCGCAAGTCGCACGTTATTACCTCAATCACTCTACCTATGGAAATCAAAAATTTAAGGCTGAGGTAAGCTGGAAAATATTTGCCAAAACCTATCTGCAAGCCGGCCTTATTTGGTTTGGCCTTTCGGCGATGGCTGGGATCGCAGTGGCCATTGTGATGGGAACCGATGTTAGTGCCTTCACATCGCCAAGCAGCGGCAGCTTCCAGTTACTAATCATCGGCGCCTATTTGTTCTTGGCGCTGACGGTCATCATTATTAACGCTTTTATTCGTACTAGGATCCGCAACTACCTCTTTGGTCAGGTCGAAATCGGCGATAGCCCTGCCTATCAATTGGCGTCTCGCATGACAGTGGGTGGGCTTTTGTACTTACTGATGACGAACTTGGCGTTGCTGATTGTCACCATTGGTATTGCCACACCATGGGTAAAAGTGCGCACTGCGGCCTATCTTGCCAATGTGACCTTTGTTATCGGTGATTTGTCTCAGCTGCACGCTGAAGGCGAGGCGGTGACCAATAACAATGCCGTGGCTGACGAGGTGGCTAATGCCTTTGATTTAGGTGTAGGTATTGGATGAGTTGGCGAGGCATCTATCACCCTCCCCACAGTGCGACAAAGCTCGATGCTGAGCTAACGCTGGCTGATCGCCATGTGTATGTCACCACTGAGCAGGGTGAACATGCTTGGCCACTTGTAGACATGGATGTGTCGGTACCGGTGGGGAACCTGCCATTGGTACTGACCTTTCCTGACGGGCAAACATTCACCCCTGATGAGAGTCAGTCTCTGGCCACTGCGCTTGGACCTTCGCGGCGCGGAAAGTGGTTGCATTGGTTGGAGCAGCACAAGTTAGCGATTCTGGCAAGCTTGCTGGTGGTCGTGTTATTGGTGGTGCTGCTGTTTAGCCATGGTTTGCCTGCTTTGAGTCGTAGCTTGGTGCCCTGGGTGCCTGATGAGGTTTCCCGCCAGATTGGTCAGCAAACTCAGGAGACCTTGGATGAGCATATGCTAGCGCCGACTGAGTTGAGTCAGGCAACGCAAGTGCAGGTGCAGCAACAGTTTGACGCTTTGGTCGGGCAGTTGCCGACGCTTCCTGTTGAGCCAAGGCTCGAGTTTCGGCAGTGGGAAGGCACTGCGAATGCGTTAGCACTCTCTGATGGCACTATTATTGTGACCGATGCGCTTGTCGCGTTAGCGGATACCCCCGCACAACTGAATAGCATCTTGTTGCACGAGGTGGGGCATTTGGCATACCAACACTCGCTGAAGTCCCTGGTGCGTGCCGCCCTGATCTCGACCACCGTTGCCTTGCTAACCGGTGAAAGCACGGGGTTAGCTGACAACTTATTGGGAGGTGGCGTGTTTTTGCTGACGCAAGGCTACTCACGCGACGATGAGCGAGAAGCCGATGCGTATGCCCAGCAACATATGACGGCTATCTATGGGGATGCGAATGCGATGAAGGTGATGTTTGAGCGGCTCGGTGAGGCAAATAATACGGGTAAACAGCTAGAGTGGTTAAGTACGCACCCTGGCATGAAAGCGCGGATTGAGGCGATTGAAAGCGCGCGTTAAATGCTCGTGAGCAAGCGTAAACAATAAAAAATCATCGGCACCTTCAGCGTGCCGGTGGTTTTTTTAATGATGATGCCCCAAGTGAAGCGGTGCCGGTTTTACCGCATGGCGACGCTGCCACACCTTTTCATGGAAGAAGTACGCCAAGGTGTTGATGCTCGGCTCAACCAGCGCCAGTGCGCCACCGACTAGCCAATCGCCACTGATTAAATAGCCCACCAAAAAGGCAACGTTAAAGTGTATCACCGCAAAGCTGGCCGTTTTGACCGCTGGGCGCGCTTGGCGGCTAAGCTGCCAGAGTTTTTCATGAAGATAAAACGCGCCAGTATTGACGGTGGGCTCGGTCATCGCAATCAGGCTGCCAATGATGATATCGCCGGTTAGCACATAGGCCACGGTAAAGGCGATAGAAAAGTGGATAGCCGCAAAACTGAGTGTCTTCTTCATGGTGTAGCTCCTTATTGGCAACACGCGTTTAATCAACACTGACAGTATGTCGTGTCTGTGTCGATAAATAAAAACGGTTCTCACTATCTTTTACATAGAGCAGAGCTATCAACGGCGATCAGTGCTAGGGATAACAAGCGTTTAAAAGCTGACCAAGCCAAGGTTGCGCTGAGGTGGGATATAAAAAAAGCCACACCGAGCGGTGTGGCTTGATAGGCTAAGTGAGCCGAGGATTATAGCGCGGCGATCGTCGCTTTTTGCTCGCCAAGCTTGGTGAGGCTCTCACGGTAGCCGTCGAGCTTTTCACGCTCTTTCGCCACTACGGCTTCAGGTGCTTTGGCGACAAAGCTTTCGTTGCCCAGCTTGCCTTCAACACGCTTGATTTCACCTTCGACTCTGGCGATTTCTTTATCCAGACGTGCTAACTCGGCGTCTTTATCAATCAAGCCCGCCATCGGGATCAAGATCTCCGAGCTGCCGACCAACGCAGAGGCACACGCAGGCAAGGTTTCGCTACCGTCAAGCACGGTGAAGTTGCCGAGTTTTGCCAAGGCATTCAAGGTGGTGCGGTTGCGGGTGGCACGCTCAGCATCACGGCTATCCGCGGCTTTTAGCATCACTTCAAGCGGCTGGCTTGGCGCAATGTCGTACTCTGCGCGCAGGTTACGAATGCTGACGATAAACTGCTTCACCCACTCAATGTCTTCTGAGGCTAGCGCGTTAACACGGCTGGCATCAAATTGCGGCAACGGCTGGTTCATAATGGTGTCGCCGTCGACACCGTCAACCAGTGGTTTGACGCTCTGCCAAATCGCTTCCGTGATGTATGGGATCACAGGGTGCGCTAGACGCAAGGTTTTTTCCAAGACAGTGATCAGGGTGTAACGGGTCGCACGTTGCTGTGCGTCGTCACCTTTCCACAGTACGGGCTTGGTGAGCTCTAAGTACCAGTCACAGAACTGGTGCCAGATAAACTCATACAAGACACCGGCCGCCATATCGAGACGATAGTTGTCGAGGTGAGTATTGAAGTCTTTCGCCGCTTGCTGGAACTGAGACTCGATCCACTGATCGGCCAATGAGAATTGCATCTCGCCGCCGCTCATGCCGCAATCTTGCTCTTCGGTGTTCATCAGTACGTAACGGCTGGCGTTCCACAGCTTGTTACAGAAGTTACGATACCCTTCAAGGCGCTTCATATCCCAGTTGATGTCACGGCCGGTTGAGGCCAATGCCGCGAGGGTAAAGCGCAGTGCGTCGGTGCCGTGGGCCTCGATGCCATTCTCGAAGGTTTTACGGGTCGCCTTTTCAATCTTTTCTGCCAGCTTCGGCTGCATCATGTTGCCGGTGCGCTTGGCAACCAAGTCATCAACACTGATGCCGTCAATCATATCGAGCGGGTCGAGTACGTTACCCTTGGATTTTGACATCTTGGCGCCACTTTCATCGCGGATAAGACCGGTCATGTAAATGGTCTTAAACGGCACTTGTGGCTTGCCGTTTTCATCCTTGATGAAGTGCATGGTCATCATGATCATGCGCGCCACCCAGAAGAAAATGATATCAAAACCTGACACCAACACATCGGTGGGGTGGAAGGTTTTCAGTGCATCGGTGTTTTCTGGCCAGCCTAGCGTACCGAACGTCCAAAGCGCGGAGGAGAACCAAGTATCCAACACGTCTTCGTCTTGGCGCAGCGCGACGTCGTCGCCAATCTGGTTATCGCGACGCACTTCGTCTTCGTCACGGCCCACATAGACATTGCCTTGATCGTCGTACCACGCAGGAATGCGGTGACCCCACCAAAGCTGACGTGAAATACACCAATCTTGCACATCACGCATCCACGCGAAGTACATGTTCTCGTACTGCTTAGGCACAAATTGGATATCGCCGTCTTCAACAGCTTTTACCGCCGGCTCTGCTAATGGCGCGGTGCGCACATACCACTGGTCGGTCAGCATTGGCTCAATCACTACGCCGCCGCGATCGCCATACGGCACGGTCAGATCGTGATCTTTAATTTCATCCAATAAGCCCAGCGCATCAAATTCGGCCACGATCGCTTTACGTGCGGCAAAACGCTCCAGGCCTTGGTAGTTTTCTGGCAGGGCACTATCGAAAGCATCGCTTGGCTGGCCTTTATGGTCAAACACTTCAGCCTGATCGCGAATGTCGGCGTTCAAGGTCAGGATGTTGATCATCGGTAGCTGGTGGCGCTGGCCGACTTCGTAGTCGTTAAAGTCGTGCGCGGGGGTGATTTTCACACAGCCGGTGCCTTTTTCCATGTCGGCGTGCTCATCGCCCACAATTGGGATGCGACGATTGACCACAGGCAGCAATACGTGCTTGCCAATCAGGTCTTTATAGCGCGGGTCTTCTGGGTTGACCGCAACACCGGTATCGCCCAGCATGGTTTCTGGACGAGTGGTGGCCACCACGATGTAGTCTTTGCCTTCGGCAGTTTGGGCGCCATCAGCAAGCGGATAACGGAAATGCCACATGTGGCCTTTCTTATCTTTGTTTTCCACTTCTAAGTCAGAAATGGCCGTGTGCAGCTTAGGATCCCAATTCACCAGGCGTTTACCGCGGTAAATCAAGTCTTCCTGGTGCAGGCGAACAAACACCTCTTTGACGGCATTGGAAAAGCCTTCATCCATGGTGAAGCGTTCGCGATCCCAGTCGACAGAGGCCCCTAAGCGGCGCAATTGTTGAGTAATGGTGCCACCAGATTCGCCTTTCCATTGCCAAATTTTGTCAACAAAGGCCTCACGACCGTAATCGTGTTTGGTTTTGCCTTCTTCGGCGGCGATCTTGCGCTCCACGACCATCTGCGTCGCGATACCGGCGTGGTCCGTTCCCACTTGCCATAGGGTATTTTTGCCCTTCATCCGTGCGGCACGGGTCAGGGTATCCATAATGGTATCCTGGAACGCGTGGCCCATATGCAGGCTACCGGTCACGTTTGGAGGCGGGATCATGATGCTGAATGCATCTTTGCTGGTATCACCATGAGGTCGGAAATAGCCTTCCTCTTCCCAGCGCTGATACAGCGCTTTTTCGATTGATTGTGGATTATATGTCTTTTCCATAGCGCTCTTGAAAGATCGTCAAGGTTTGGGCGATTGGTCGATGGCCAGGGTATGAAGTTGCAGGCCTGCCAGTCGGTATGCTTTATATCGGTGACGCGCGTGCTGTTTGAGCGTCTCATCGCAAGGGACGAAGTCTACCACTTGTGCAAACGAAGGCGCAAAATTTGATGGCTCTGTCGCCAAATTGATAAGCACGCTGCGATGACCCGTATGACGTACGCCAGGCCAGCCGATTTCCACCGGTGCGCCGCCTCGCGGCCCTTCACCGACCAAGTTATGGGGCAAAAATACATCCGGGTCACGTTGCCACAGTAGATCATCGAGTTGATGCGCTTGGGCTTGGTCGTGCGCGGCCAGGTAAATGCGTTGCCCTTGTTGATAGTAGTAAAAAGCCAGTTCGATAGCGGTTGCTACTATGATTTGTGTGTCACGTTGTTGCGTGTCACTGTCTTTGCTTTCACGCGCTTGCTGTTCGGGTGTTAGCCCCGGGCGTTCGGTATCGTCGGCTGAATCAGTCGGCGATAGCAAATAAAAGGTGGCGGTGGGCATATACGCTCCTAAATATGAGAAACGGCCTCCGTCCCAAAAGCAGGGTGTCCGGGTAGCGCGAGCCCAACAACATAGCCGATTGTGCGCACTGACACCAGTATTGAATAAAGCGTGAACAAAAAAAGGAGGCCGGTTGGCCTCCTTGTGTTCGTTACTCTTCCACTTCTAGGCCAGAGCGGTTAAGTAGGAATTGCACCAACAATGGCACGGGGCGGCCGGTTGAGCCTTTTTCTTTACCGCCGCTTTTCCATGCGGTACCCGCGATATCCAGGTGCGCCCAGTTGTATTTCTTGGCAAAGCGTGACAAGAAGCACCCGGCGGTGATGGTGCCGCCACCTTTACCGCCAATGTTGGCCATATCGGCAAACGGGCTGTCGAGCTGCTCTTGGAACTCGTCAGTCATTGGCAGACGCCACGCTCGGTCACCGGCTTGCTCTGAGGCGTTAATAATATCGTGCGCCAATGGGTTTTGGTTGGCAATCAAGGCGCTGATGTGGTGGCTCAAGGCCATGATGCACGCGCCCGTTAAGGTCGCCACATCGATCACACACTCTGGCTCATAACGCTCGACATAGGTGAGGGCGTCACACAGTACCAAGCGACCTTCGGCGTCGGTGTTGAGCACTTCTACTGTCTGGCCTGACATAGTGGTGAGAATATCACCCGGGCGATAGGCTTGGCCGTCTGGCATGTTTTCGCAGCCTGCCAGCACCCCAACAACGTTAATCGGTAGGTTGAGCTCGGCCAGCGCGCGCATTACCCCAAACACGGAGGCAGCGCCACCCATGTCGTACTTCATTTCGTCCATGTTGGCGCCAGGCTTGATGGAAATGCCGCCCGAGTCAAAGGTTAGGCCTTTACCCACCAATACAATCGGTTTGGCGTCTGGGTCAGGGTTATTTTTGTACTCCATGATCGACATCATCGACTCATTTTTTGAGCCTCGGCCAACCGCCAAGTACGAATGCATGCCCAGTTTTTCCATTTCTTGCTCGCCGATGATACGGGTTGTGACCGTTTCATAGTCGTCGGCAAGGCGACGCGCTTGCGAGGCAAGGTATGCCGGGTTGGCCACGTTCGGTGGCATGTTACCCAAGTCTTTACAGGCGTTAACACCAGAGGCAACCGCCAAACCGTGCGCGATGGCGCGCTCACCCAGGTTCAGCTCACGACGCGTTGGCACATTGAACACCATTTTGCGCAGTGGGCGGCGAATTTCTGGCTTAACGCTTTTGAATTGGTTAAAGGTGTACAGGCTGTCTCTGGTGCTTTCAACCGCTTGGCGCACCTTCCAATAAGTGTCACGGCCTTTAACATGCAGCTCGGTTAAGAAGCAGACCGCTTCCATTGAACCGGTTTCATTGAGGGTGCTGATGGTTTTCTTGATGATTTCTTTATACTGACGTTCACCGAGCTCACGCTCTTTGCCGCAGCCGACCAACAATACGCGCTCTGATAGGACATTCGGGACATGGTGCAGCAGGAGCACCTGGCCGGGTTTACCTTCCAGATCACCGCGGCGCAGCAGGGCACTGATGTAGCCGTCGCTGATTTTATCAAGCTGCTCGGCCACTGGGGAGAGGCGGCGAGGCTCAAACACACCGACGACAATACAGGCACTGCGTTGCTTTTCGGGGCTACCGCTCTTTACACTGAACTCCATTTGTACTCCTAGATCCTAAAGACAATTGAGACCAAATGTTGGATAATGCCGCCTCTATGTTGTTGAACGCTCTAGATGCGCCCGGATTAGCCGGCGGTCAACAAATGGCCGAAAGATTAGAAAACAACTAATTAAACCAGAAACTATAGTTATTCGAGTAAAAAAACAAGTTTTCCATAGGTGCCTTCGCTTTGATAATTGTTCGATATTTGATCCGGGAGACGGTTAAGACGCAAGTTGCAGTCTTATTTGTGTTATTTCTGGTCTTTTTCAGTCAAAAGTTCATCCGTGTGCTGGCCAATGCCACAGAAGGATCGATCCCCAGTGATCAAATTATTACCTTAGTGGGTTTGTACATGCCGTCCATGGCAATGTTGATGTTGCCGCTTAGTTTGTATATCGGGATCTTGATCACTTTTGGTCGTCTGTATGCTGAGAGTGAGATCACCGTGATGAATGCCACCGGGATCGGCAATGAGTTTCTGATCCGCGCGGCGCTTTACTTGGCCATCATTACCGGCTCGGTGGCCGCTTTTAACGCACTCTGGCTAACACCGTGGGCCAATAACCAAGAGTTAGAAGTCATGGAGCAGCTGGAAGCTAAATCAGGGCTTGAGTTGCTGGTGCAAGGACAGTTTCAAAGCGCCCCCTCGGGCGAGGCGGTGATTTTTGTTGATAATATTGAAGATGATGGCCAAACCCTGAATCAGGTATTTGTTGCCCAGCCCGTGCCGCGTGACTCCTTGTTGCCCAACGTGGTGGTGGCGGATAAAGGCTATGTTTCTGAGCTCGACGATGGCCGCCAAGTACTGGACTTGGTCGATGGCACCCGTACTGAGGGGCTGCCGACCCAGCTTAACTATGGCGTGACCACCTACGAGAACTATCAGGTCTTAATTGGTCAACGCGAGGTGCGCGAGAAAAGCCGCGATTGGGACGCGGTGCCTACCTTGCAGCTGTTTGGTGAGTCGAGCTTGAAAGCACGCGCTGAGCTACAGTGGCGTATTTCCTTGGTACTGTGTATTCCATTGATGACCATGATTGTGGTGCCATTGTCGGCGGTGAATCCGCGTCAGGGACGATTTGCCAAGCTCTTCCCCGCTATTTTGATTTACTTGGCGTACTTTTTGTCGATCAGTGCGGCTAAATCAGCGGTCGAAGACGGCGATCTCCCGGCACAAATTGGGCTTTGGAGTGTTAATGTCGCCGCCTTGTTATTGGCCGTCGTGCTTGCCGGTTGGGACTCGCTACCGGTGCGAAAACTCAAAGCTAGCGTAAAAGGATCTGCCTGATGTTTCGCATTCTTGATTGGTATATTGGTCGCACCCTGATTGGCACCTCCTCCTTGTGCTTGGCGACACTGGTGGGATTATCAGCCATCATTAAATTTGTTGAGCAGCTGCGCTCGGTGGGAGATGGTACTTACACCATGGGCAAGGCGATTTTATACGTGGCATTGAGCATGCCGCGCGATATTGAAATGTTCTTCCCGATGGCCGTATTGCTGGGCGCCTTGATTGGCTTGGGGATGCTGGCATCCAGCTCCGAGCTGGTGGTGATGCAGGCAGCGGGGATCTCTAAACTGCAGATTGGCATGTCGGTGCTCAAAACGGCGATTCCCTTGATGCTAATCGTGATGGTGCTGGGCCAATGGGGCGCGCCCGATGCGCAAAAAGCCGCGCGTGAGTTACGTGCCATCGCTAAATCAGGCGGCAATGTGATGTCGGTACGGCGCGGCGTATGGGCGAAAGACGGCAATGACTTTATTTATATCGCTCGTGCCGATGAGCAAGATAATCTCACGGGTGTGAGCATCTGGAAGTTTGACGATCAGCAAAACATGACCAATGTGGTGTTTGCTGAAAGTGCCGATTATCTCAACCAAGATAGCTGGATGCTCAAAGACGTCACCATTACTCGGATGCAAAAGCGCGAAGCGATTTCTAACGTGCAGCAAGATCAACTGGTGTGGAAAACCACCCTCACGCCAGACAAGCTGGCGGTCGTGACGGTAAAACCCGAGGAGTTATCCTTATCAGGCTTGTACAGTTATGTGACTTACTTACGAGCTTCTCAGCAAGATGCCTCACGCTATGAACTCGCCTTATGGCGAAAAGCCGTCCAACCCTTGTCGATTGCGGTCATGATGTTGCTGGCGCTCAGCTTTGTGTTTGGCCCACTGCGGAGCGTTACCATGGGGGCACGCGTGCTCTCTGGGGTGATTTTTGGCTTTGGCTTTTATATTGCCAATGAGGTCTTTGGGCCAATGAGCTTGGTATACAAATTACCGCCAGCGATTGGTGCCATTACCCCAAGTGTGATTTTCTTAGTGATCACCTTACTGCTGCTCCGGCGTAAACTGTAACTGGTCAGGTGCAAATTATCGCTTGGCAGTGAGCCATCGAAAAGGATCTAAAAAGGGCCGACATGCTGTCGGCCCTTTGTGTATCACGGATAGGAGAGTCAATGCTTAGAAGCTGTAGCTCATGCCTAAACGTAGGTCTCGTCCTGGCTCAGGCATGCTACTGCCGCTGCTTAAGGTGAACGAGCTGTGCTCGCTGTATTCCTTGTCGAGCAGGTTGTTGACCGCCAATGAAACCGTGAGCCCTTGGTAGGCCGCTGGCTGCCACTGCGCGCGTACATCATGCACTACATAGCCAGGCTTCTCGTGATCGCCGTCTTGCACATCAGTTAAGCGCTCAACGCCTGTCAGGGTATAACCTAAGCTGACATCCGTATCGACCAATTGATATTGCGTATCCCACACCCAAGTATTACCGACTGATGCGCCGACTGCCATTTCGTCGCCTAGAGGATCGCCGTTTTCATCTTCCATGTTGACATGGCTATAGCTAAGCTGCGTATCGAACTGATTGAGCGCCCAACCCACGCGCGCCTCGATACCTTGGCTCGTGACCTCATCCTCGAGGTTGTAAAGGTAGTGCGGGTCGCTGCCGCGATCATACGCCTGGAAGTTTTCTATGCGGGTATTAAAGCCGGTGACCGCCAGATTCAGGGTGTCTTGCTTGGTCAACATGCCATAGCCTTGCCACTCAACACCGATTTCAGCTTGTTTAGCGTGCTCGGGCTGTAAATCTTTATCTACTTCAACGGCACCGCCAATCAGCAACACTTCCCGCGTTTTGGCACCGCGCACGGCTTCACCGTAGCCAGCATGGAGGCGTAGGTTGTCCGTCGCTTGATAGCTCAGTTGCACGTTAGGTGAAACCTCACTGCCATCGACTTCGCCCGCTTGGCCATAATCGGTGTGGTAGTCATCAAAGCGTGCGCCCCATGCAATGCCAAGATCGCCGACTGTCATTCTATCTTGTAAAAACAGGCCGATATTGCGCGCTTTATCTTGGTTATTAGCGCCGCTGGCTTCATCGTAATCGAGGTTTTCGGTTTTTTGCTCGAACATATCGATACCCGCGGTGAGCGCATGTTGTACCGCGCCGGTATCAAAGCGCATTTGGTTACGAATATCGCCGCCGATTTGACGGGCCCGGCTAAAGGTTTCGCTTTCAATCCGATCCAGATCTAAGGTGTTTTGATACAACTTGGTGGTCAATTCAATCCAGTCAGAATCCGGTGCCCAGCGATGTTGAAAAGAGAGGGTTTCGCGCTCGGTCTCTTGATAGCTGCGAGACTGGCGGCTGAAGTAGGGCATATGAGCACGGACAAAGTAATCGCCCTGATCGGTACGACGCTCGGCACTGACACGGACATCGTGATCGCCATGATTTAACAGTGATAACTTAACTAGGTAGCTACGTTGTTGGCTCGCCGTTGCCGGCTGCAGATCGCCGCCGCCGTGGCGATAGTCATCACTATTACGGCCTTTCATGTAGGCAAGAATACCGAGCGACTCTCCCAAGCGACCATAGACGGCAGAGCTGCCAGAGGTGGCATTGGCTGCACTTTCAAGACCACCTGAAAGTCGGGCACCGATAGTTTGGCCGGCGCGCAGCATATCTTGTGCGTCTTTGGTTTCAAAACGTACACTGCCGCCCAGCGCGCCGGGGCCACTGTCGGCACTCGCTGGACCTGACTCGACCCCGACTCGCTTGAGAAGCTCGGGCTCAATACTTAAACGTCCTTGGTGGTGGAATAAGTAACCCCCTTGTGCGGCACCATCGACGGTGATGTTGAGGTTAGTGTCTTCAACACCCCGTAGATAGACCTTCTGTCCGGCACCTACGCCACCACCGACGTTGATGCTGGCGTTGTCGCGAAACATGTCTTCCAGATCTTGTGCCTGACGTGCTTCTAGCTCTTCAGCACTGACCGCCATCTTGCCCTGTAGGCTATCGGCGGTGACCGTCACCGTTTCCACGGGCTGTGCGTCTTGGGCGTGTGTGGGGAGGCTTAGCGTGCCTGCCGTAATGAGAGCAAGGGTAAGCGGGTTTAAACGTAAATGCATGTCATACTCCTATGCAAATAGTTCTCATTTGTTGGTGGCGGGACTATATCAGGCGCAAATAGGATTCACTATCAAAAATTCTAATAACAACCATTATCATTAGTGTTTGTAACTGTTTTGTATGTGATTAGGGAAGAGATGTAGCGCTGATGTTTTTTCTTGAAGATAAAAAAGAAAGAAAAGAGTAAAGAGAAAGCAACGCGGTTGACGACAAACAAGATAACGAGTGGGGGAGTGCGAGTGACGCAGCAGTAGACAACGTCCCGGCGTAAAAAAGCCGGCAACAAGAGGCCGGCTGATAGATAGACCGTTTATCGTGAGTGTGAGGCGCGCCTTATGGCGAGTTGTCGTCACCCACATATTGGAAAGCTTTGATCACGCGCTCAACGCCACGCACATTGCGGGCGATATCCACCGCTTTGTCCGCTTGCGCTTGGGTCACTGCCCCCATTAAAAACACTTCTCTGGCTTCAGTGATCACCTTGATGTTGACCGAACGCAACTGATCATCAGCCACGAATGCTGCTTTGACGCGGGTTGTGAGCCAGCCATCGGTGCTGATATCGGCAAGGCCAATCATCGGTGCGTCGCGCACTTCGTTATAGACTACGTCGACATTATCTAACGCGCGAATCCGCTCAACCAGTTGCTCGGTCAGAGCCGGATCGGTGCTTTGCCCCACCAACAGAGCTTGCCCTTGAAAAGCGGCCGCTTTTGCTCGAATTTTGTTCCTAAACGGTGGCTTGTTGACAATCCCAGCGGTGTTTAGGCCAATTTGCGTGTCCTGCCACTCCTCGCCAGTGGTGCGTGGATCGGAAGAATACACGGTGGAACACGCTTGCAAGGCAAGCGCAAACATCAAGGTGACTATCAGGCGCATGATTTATTCTCCGTGAGAGGGGAAGAGCACCTGATCGATGAGATCGCACAAGCAATGCACAGTGAGTAAGTGCCCTTCCTGGATCCGTGCCGTGCGTTGTGATGGGATACGGATTTCTACATCGCGCTGTCCGAGCAAACCGGCCATCTCTCCCCCGTCTTTGCCGGTCATTGCAATAATCGTCATATCACGGGTAACGGCCGCTTCCATGGCTTTGATGATGTCTTTGCTGTTACCACTAGTGGAAATCGCCAGCAAGATATCGCCAGCTTGTCCCAACGCACGAACTTGCTTAGAAAACACTTCATCATGACTGTAATCGTTGGCCACCGCCGTTAAGGTGGTGGTGTCTGTGGTCAGTGCTAACGCTGGCAAACTCGGACGCTCGGTTTCAAAGCGATTAAGCAGGCAAGAGGCAAAATGTTGCGCGTTGGCCGCGGATCCGCCATTGCCACAGCAAAGAATTTTGTTGCCGTTAAGCAGGCTTTGTACCATCACCTGTGCCGATTGTGACAGATACTCAGGGATCGCTTCGGCAGCAGCAATCTGGGTTTGAATACTTTCGGTAAAGCTCTCTTTGATGCTCTCTAGCATGACTTACCCTTGAACAATGTTTTTAATCCAGTTAACCGCCTCAACACTGCCATCAAAGGTGACGGCGTCAAAGCGAAATTCTGTTTGTGTACTTTTCACCCCGTGGCACTGCATCCAGCGTTCTGCCGCGAGAATTAAACGCTTTTGCTTAGCAGCGGTAATACTGGCCGCTGCGCCACCAAAACCACGTCCGCGGCGAAAACGAACCTCAACAAACACCAAGCAGGTACCGTCTTGCATCACCAGATCGATTTCCCCGCGGCGACTGTGCGCGTTTTTATCTAAAACACGGAGCCCATGACGAGCGAGGTATTGGCAAGCTTGTGCTTCGTAAGCCTGCCCTGTTGCCCTAGTCGGCGAACCTGTCACTGCCCGTCCCGTCTCGTTTGGTGGTTAACCGGCTCGATGTCTGTTTTACCAAAGCGCGCCCAGTCTAGTTGTCGATGAATAACACAGTGCTCAGCGAGTGAGAGCTGACCGGTCTGGCCGCTAAACTGATAACCGGGCTGTGCCTGCATCTGTGGCAACCCTTTTAGTAAGCCGTATGCGTCCATCCCAAGCGCGTGTAAACGTGTGGTGTTATTGCTCGGCGATGGGTGGCGCTGTTGGTAACGCTGGTACGCTGCGCTTTGCGGGCTAATAAGCAGCGGAATATCACTAAACTCTATGCCTTGTAGTTCGGCTAGTTGTCCCATGCCGTCTGCACGGTTGTTGCTGCGCGAGCTCGCGTACAGCTTGGGTGGCTGGACATCTGGGTTGATTGCGACTTCGATAAATGGCTTGAGCAAGGTGAGCTCAGCGGCGCCGGCGACCATATAAACCGCATCAATGTCACGCCGACTGCGCGCTTGCGATTGCAAAGGCAAGTCGGTGAGCTGTTTCATTTGGGCGATTCGGCGCTGGCTCGCGTCTAAGCCGAAAATATCACGGATGCGTGCTTGCATCTTATCACGATCACCCAGCGGTGCGCGCTCTACGTCTGTATCCGTCAATGATTGCCAGCGCGCGGAGAAAGCATCACGCATCCGCTGACCAAAGGCAGAGTCAGGATAGAGCACCAGTGGGAATTGATACCCTTGCTGGTTCAAGCGATCAGCCGCTTGCGCCGCTTCTTGTTCGGGCGACAAGGTAAAATAGCATACCCCTTGCTGATAGTTGTCATCCGTGGGTTCATTCAGTGCTAACAAAGGCACTTGCCCAGCAATGGCGTTGCTGACGGCGGCGACTTTATGTTTTTGCAGCGGCCCAACCACAAAATCAACGCCGTCATGGGTAATGCGTTGGGTGAGCGTTTTAACGTCTAGGGCGTTGGTGTCGTAAAAACGGACTTCAGGGCGTTGCTCGCTATCAGCATCTAGCATGGCTTCGACAAAACCATCGCGAATCGCATCCCCTTGCTCGGAGAATTTGTCGGTCAATGGCAGCATCACACCAACACGTGTTGGTTGGGTGATGGTCAATGCTTGGATATCGGCCAAGTTATCAGGGAGATATTGGTTTGCTGGATGCGCAGGATGCGACGCTAAATACGCATCCAGTTGGTTTTGCATCTCAGCCACATCGCCGGTGTAACGGCGAGCGATATCAAGTAAATCAACCCAGCCGGCGAGGATGTCATCGTCGCTGCTTTGCAACTGTTTGATTTCACTTTGACTCAGTAGCTGTAAATCTTGCCACAAGGTATTCCATGCCTGCTGCGCGTCATCGGCGTTGGCATAATTCGCTAATTGGTACTGGTTTTTTACCGCGTCGAGCGCCCGATCTTGCTGGCGGGCAATCTTGGCCTTTTGCTGGTAAAAGCGGACATACTGACTGTCGTTAAGTTGCCAGTCAGGTGAAAGCGCCAGCACCTGATTGGCGTCGGCAAGTTGGCCGGTTTTTGCGAAAAAGCGCGCCCGAGCCAGTGTCCACTCAATACGCTGCTCGGTATTGAGTTGGCGTTCTGACAAGCGCTGCAATAGCACGTCCGCTTGGTTAAACTGCTGCTCGTTAATCAGCGCTTTGATCGCCAGTAGATACCAGTCGTTTTGCTTCTCGCCTTGGCTGGTTTCCGCTTGCAACAGGTAAAATGTCGAGTTCTCTGTTGCTGGCTGACTGATGACATCACGCGCGGTTGGCGTGGTGGACGGCGCACTACATGCAGCCAGCGCTAACGCTAGGGCTACAGGGGTGATAAGTCGTGTTACACTTTGACGCTTCTGGGTAAGTTTAACCATGAACATGTTTCAACCGTGACAACGTTGCCCCTATCTTAATCGCCGAAGGGTTGTTAAACAAATGACTGATGCAAATCTATCCGACCATGCTCACCCCACGCTGTACATTGTGCCGACACCGATAGGCAACTTGGCGGATATTACCCAGCGTGCTCTCGATGTATTAGCCAGCGTGGATCTGGTTGCCGCCGAAGATACACGGCATACCGCACGATTGCTTTCGCATTTTTCTATTAATGCCAAAACGTTTGCCTTACATGAGCATAATGAACAGCAAAAAGCGGCAGCGTTATTAGCCCGTTTACAACAAGGTCAGTCGGTCGCACTAGTCTCGGACGCGGGGACACCACTGATTAGCGACCCAGGCTACCACCTTGTCACGCAGTGCCGTGAAGCTGGCGTGAGAGTGGTGCCTTTACCTGGCGCTTGCGCGGTGGTCACCGCATTAAGTGCCTCTGGTTTGCCTTCAGACCGCTTTAGTTTTGAAGGGTTCCTGCCCCCGAAAACAAAAGCACGTCAAGATACGTTCCGCGCGTTGGCCGATGACCCTCGGACCTTGATTTTCTATGAATCGCCGCACCGGATTCGCGATAGTTTGGCGGATATGCGTGAAGTGCTGGGTGAGGCGCGCCGCGTGGTATTGGCACGTGAGTTGACCAAAACCTTTGAGACCATTCATGGGGCGCCATTGGGCGAACTGATTGAGTGGTTAAACGAAGATGCCAATCGGCTTCGCGGTGAAATGGTGTTACTGGTCGCGGGCCACCGCGCCGATAAAAACGCCTTGCCGTCAGCTGCCTGTCACGCGCTGAGTTTGTTAGCAGCTGAGTTACCACTCAAAAAAGCCGCGGCATTGGTGGCGGAATTGTATTCGGTTAAAAAGAACGCACTCTATAAATGGGGCCTAGAGAATTTGTAGCTGAGCGTGATTTACCCTGGCTTGCGTGGGTATTCTTCTATATACTCCCCCGCTCGAGTTGGCCGGGTAACCGCTGCTTTATTGATGTCCCACGGGAGACTGATGAAGGGGAGGAAAGTCCGGGCTCCGCAGGGCAGGGTGCCAGGTAACGCCTGGGAGGCGCGAGCCTACGACCAGTGCAGCAGAGAGTAGACCGCCGATGGCTTTTCGGAGCACAGGTAAGGGTGAAAGGGTGCGGTAAGAGCGCACCGCGCGACTGGCAACAGTTCGTGGCACGGTAAACTCCACCCGGAGCAAGACCAAATAGGTCCCTATTGGCGCGGCCCGCGTTTGGGGACGGGTAGGTTGCTGGAGCCTGTGAGCAATTGCAGGCCTAGACGAATGGTTACCACCGTTTTTACGGTACAGAACCCGGCTTACAGGCCAACTCACCTCATTATCGGGCGAGCCTTTTGGGCTCGCCCTCTCTTTTTCAGCGTTTGAGTCAGACGATTTGGTTATAACCTCATGTAGCAGATTGGCTAACTCAAGGATTAACCCGCTGAAATATCTCTTTAATCTCCCTAAGTGTGATCCTTGTCACTGTCATGGCTTGCTTGACTTTCTTTTTACCTGCTACGTACACTTCTGGGTGGGAAAATGTGGTGTAAAGTGGATAATCTTGGTGAAAAAGGGAAAATAGCGCCATGCTACGCGGCGTCAGTGCCATATCGGTCGACAAGAAAGGGCGGCTTGCCCTACCCACTCGCTATCGCGATGGCTTAATTAACCATTGTGACGGCCAGTTTGTGTGCACGATCGATCACCAGCTCCCTTGTTTGGCCTTGTATCCCGTCCCGGAGTGGGAAGTGATAGAAGATAAGCTTGCACAGCTATCGAGCTTTCAGCCAGCAGAACGGCGTTTACAGCGGTTGCTACTCGGTCATGCGTTTGATTGTGAGATGGATAGCCAAGGGCGACTCTTGCTGTCCGCGGCGTTGCGTCAATATGCGGGGCTTGAGGGCAAAGCGATGCTGGTGGGCCAACTCAACAAGTTTGAGATTTGGGATGAGCAAACATGGCAGGCACAAATTCGCCAGGATATGGACACACAGGCGGAATCAACCCCGATGATCAGTGAGCGGTTAGCAGACCTCTCTCTGTAAATAATGAAGTGAACTTATGTCAGAACAATATACCCATGTTTCCGTCCTATTGAACGAATCGGTAGACGGCCTTGCGATAAAGCCAGACGGCATTTATGTCGATGGTACCTTTGGTCGCGGCGGTCACTCCCGTCATATTTTGTCTCAACTGGGTGAGAACGGGCGCTTATACGCCATTGATCGCGACCCTCGTGCGATTGAAGAAGCCAACACCATCGACGATCCCCGCTTTCATATTATCCATGGGCCGTTTTCTGACATTGAAACTTACTTGAGTGAACGTGGCTTGAGTGAAAAAGTCGATGGGATCTTGCTCGATCTTGGCGTGTCGTCTCCGCAGTTGGATGATCCTAGCCGCGGATTCAGCTTTATGCATGACGGCCCTTTGGATATGCGCATGGATCCGAGTTCTGGTCAGTCAGCGGCGCAGTGGTTAGAAACTGCCAGCCCAGATGACATTGCTTGGGTGTTAAAAGTGTTTGGCGAAGAGCGCTTTGCTCGCCGGATTGCCAATGCGATTGTCCGCCATCGCGAGGACGAGGAGGCGCCAGCGCTGTCTACGACCAACCAACTGGCCAAGTTGATTGATAATGCGGTGCCGTTTCGAGAAAAGAAAAAACACCCGGCGACGCGCAGTTTCCAAGCGATCCGCATTTATATCAACAGCGAGCTCGATGAGATTGAGCAAGCGCTGCAAGGCGCGTTGGCAAGCCTCGCCCCCGGTGGCCGTTTGTCTGTGATCAGCTTTCACTCGTTAGAAGATCGGATGGTGAAGCGCTTTATTCGCAAACAAAGCAAAGGTCCAGACGTGCCTAAAGGGGTGCCTTTAACCGAAGCACAAATTGCCGAGATGGGCTCAGCCGCGATGAAACCGATTGGTAAGGCGGTTAAGCCCTCTGCGAAAGAGGTTGAACACAATGCGCGTGCGCGTAGCTCGGTGTTACGCGTGGCGGAGAAATTAGGGTAAATCATGGAGCCGCGCCCCAGCCTCGCCAAACAAATTCGTCAGGACGTGCTGGCCATCGGTAAGTTGCCGTTGGGTTTGTTGGTCGCGGTGCTGATATCAGCGATCGCTGTGGTGTCAATGACGCAATCGACGCGCAGTTTGATTGCCAAACAAGATGCACTGCTTGAGCAGCGCGAAACGCTTGAAGTGGAGTGGCGAAATCAGTTGCTGGAAGAAAATGCGTTGTCTGAGCACAGCCATGTTGAGTCGGTCGCGCGTGAGGATTTTGGCATGATTCGACCAACCAGTGATAACGAAGTGATCGTAAAACGGTCTTTGAGTAATAGCCGGTGAAAAAACGTTCTAGTAAGCCAGCCAATCGCCGTACGCCAAAAGCGCCACCTGTGCTCATCCAGTGGCGCTTTGGCCTTATTTGCGTGTTTATTGCGTTTGCCTTAGTGGCGTTGGTGGCGCGTGCGGCGTATATCCAAGTGATTGAGCCAGACAGGCTGCGTCATGAAGGGGATTTACGCTCAGTGCGCGTGGAGCAGGTGCATTCCGCGCGTGGGATGATTGAAGACCGCCAAGGTGAGCCGTTGGCGGTCAGTGTCCCCGTGCAAGCGGTGTGGGCCGATCCGGTGACTGTGTTTAAACACCAAGGGCTGAACAACGTTGAGCGCTGGTATGCGCTGGCCGACGTGCTGGGTCTAGACCGCCAGGCGTTGATTGACAAGATTCAAGCGAACCGCAAGCGGCGTTTTATTTATTTACAGCGTCAAGTGCGTCCAGCAATGGCCTCGTATGTAAACAAGCTCGACTTGCCCGGAGTGGGACTGAAAGCCGAGTCTCGCCGTTTTTATCCTAGTGCGGAGGTGAGTGCCCACTTAGTGGGAATGACGGGGATTGATGGCCATGGCCTGGAAGGCATTGAACGCCGGTTTGACGACTGGTTGGCCGGTGAGCATGGCAAACGTACCGTGCGTAAAGACAGATTTGGTCGTGTGGTTGAACATATTGCCACTGAAGACAAAAAAGAAGGCCAATCACTCACGCTCAGTATCGACCAGCGTTTGCAAGCCATTGCCTACCGGGCGATTAAGCAAGCGGTGGCCGACTATCGCGCCACGTCTGGCTCGTTGGTGATGGTGGATGTGAAAACCGGCGAAGTGATGGCGATGGTTAACGCCCCCTCTTATAACCCTAATAATCGTAGCTCGCTGAAAAGTTTTAATATGCGCAACCGCGCGATCACCGATGTGTTTGAGCCTGGATCAACCATGAAGCCCTTTGTGGTGCTTACCGCGTTGGAAAACGGTGTCGCGGATATGGACACCGTAATTGATACCGGCAATGGCATCATGCAAATCGGCGGAAGCCGCGTGCGGGATGTGTCCAAAGTGGGTAAAGCCAATCTCGCGCGGATCCTCAAAAAGTCGAGCAACATTGGTGTGAGTAAGCTGTCCTTAGCGATGCCAGTGGAGACCCTGTTGGGCGAGTACGGCAGCTTTGGCTTGGGAGCCAGTACCGGTGTCGAGCTTGTGGGTGAGTCGGTGGGCCATTTTCCTTCTCGTCGTCGTTGGTCCGATTTTGAACGAGCCACCTTGGCTTTTGGTTATGGCCTGTCGGTGACCCCGACGCAGCTTGCACGCGCTTACGCTACCCTCGGCGCCTTGGGGATCAATCGACCGCTGAGTATTTTAAAGCGTGAAGGGGTGACCGAAGGCAAGCAGGTTGCGTCGCGTGAGAACGTTTATAAAGTGCTGCAAATGTTAGAAGGCGTGACGCAAGAGGGCGGAAGTGCGCGCCGTGCTGCGGTGGACGGTTACCGAGTCGGGGCGAAAACCGGTACGGCCAAAGTGGCGGTAGCGGGCGGTTATGGCGATGAGTATATCGGCTATACCGCGGGCCTTGCGCCGATCAGCAACCCAAGGCTAGCGATGGTGGTGGTGATCAACGAGCCACAAGGTGACAAGTATTACGGTGGCCAAGTGGCGGCGCCGGTGTTTTCGGATGTGATGAAAAGTGCGCTCCAGATCTTAAACATTGCGCCGGACAAGGGCACAGGCCCTGGGCTGCAAGTGGCAAAATATGCAAGTGAAGTGAACCGGAATGAATGATTTAAACCAATGGCTGAGCCCGTGGCTGGCGGATGTGCCCAGCCTCTCGGTCCAGCAAATGACATTAGACAGTCGCCAAGTCGGTGCCGGTGATGTATTTGTGGCGGTTCAAGGTCACCAGGTTGACGGTCGCCAGTTTATTCAAGCAGCGATTGAGGCAGGCGCGGCGGCCGTGGTGCAACAAGGTGAAAACGACCAGATAGCCTGGCGCGATCAGGTGCCAGTGATCAGCTTGCGCGCGTTACCTCATGCCCTCTCGGCGATGGCGGCGCGCTTTTATCAGGATCCTCAGCAACACCTCGGGTTGATTGGTATCACCGGAACCAACGGCAAAACCACGGTGTCGCAACTGATTGCCCAATGGCTAGACGCTTTAGATCAACGCACAGCCGTGATGGGCACCACGGGGAACGGCTTTATTGGCGCGCTTAAAGCCGCTGACAACACCACTGGGGACGCGATTAGCATTCAAGCCCAATTAGCCGATTTCGTTGAGCAAGGTGCCCGGCATGTGGCGATGGAAGTGTCATCGCACGGCTTGGTGCAAGGGCGCGTGGCCAGCCTTGCCTTTGATGCCGCGGTGTTTACAAATTTAAGTCATGATCACCTTGATTATCACGGCACCCTCGACGCCTACGCCGAGGCGAAAAAGCAACTGTTTGAGTTAGGCTCGCCACTTAAAGTCATCAATGCGGATGATACGGTGGGTCGCACTTGGCTCAAGCAATGGCCAGACGCTATCGCTGTCGCCATGACCACCTCCTCATTAGATGGACATACAGGCCCGTTTGTGCGCGCAACCTCGGTCGCCTATGCCAGCGACGGTGTGCGGGTACAGGTCGACTCATCGTGGGGGCAAGGCGAGATCCAAGCGGCATTAGTGGGAGATTTTAATGTCAGCAATTTGCTGGTGAGCTTGGCCACCTTATTGGGGCTGGGCTATCCGTTAGCGCCGTTATTGGCCGTGAGCCCGCAGCTGCAAGCTGTCACAGGGCGGATGGAGGTTTTTCTCGCCGCTGACAAACCGACAGTCGTGGTTGACTATGCTCACACGCCCGATGCGCTGGAGAAAGCGCTGCTTGCGTTGCGACGTCATTGTAAAGGCGCGCTGTGGTGCATATTTGGCTGTGGCGGAGACCGTGATACACGCAAGCGGCCGTTAATGGCCCGCCTCGCCGAACAGCATGCCGATCATACGGTGTTAACCAATGATAACCCTCGCAGCGAAGCGCCTGAAGCCATTACTCAAGACATGCTTGCGGGCATGGAGGCGCCAGAGCGCGCATGGGTAAAACATGATCGCGCCGACGCGGTGAGCCAGGTTATTCGCCAAGCGAAAGCCGAGGACATTGTTTTGGTCGCAGGCAAGGGCCATGAAGATTATCAAGTGTTGGCGCACGGCAAGGTGCACTATTCCGACCGAGAGACGGTGGCGGCGCAACTCAAGGAGTTATCATGATTCGGACCTCACTCGATACCCTCGCGCACGCGGTGAACGCGACGATTTTACAACGTGAGTTGATACCGGCGAGCCCGCAAGTTGATGCCATTACCACGGATACCCGCGAGCTTGGCGAAGGGGCGATGTTTGTTGCCCTGAAAGGGGAGCGCTTTGATGGCCATGACTTTGCGGCTCAAGCCAAAGAGGCCGGTGCGGCGGCGATAGTGGTCGATCGTCCGCTGGATGTGGCGATCCCTCAATTGCTGGTGGAGGACACGCGTATTGCCCTTGGCCAACTCGGGGCGTGGGTGAAAAGCCAGTGTCAGGTGTCCACCATTGCCATTACCGGCAGCTGCGGTAAAACCACCGTGAAGCAGATGTTGGCGGCGATCCTCGCGCAAAAAGGACCCACGTTAGCCACTGCGGGTAATTTCAATAATGATATCGGTGTGCCACTGACCCTGTTTCGACTGACGCCTGAGCACCAGTATGCGGTGATTGAGCTGGGCGCGAATCATATTGGCGAAATCGCTTATACCACCGCGTTGGTTAAACCCGATATTGCTATGGTGACTAACTTGGCCGCGGCACATCTTGAGGGATTTGGCTCATTGGAAGGAGTGGCGATTGCCAAAGGAGAGATCTACCAAGGCTTACCAGAAGGTGGCATTGCTCTGGTCAATCAGCACAGCCACGGCGGCGAAAAGTGGCAAGCGGTCTTGGCTGACAAGCAGGTGATCACCGTCACTGACACTGAGGCGGCACCACTGAGGTTGCTAGATAGCACGCTCACTGATTCGGGCTGTTATCACATGACCTTGAGTGACGGCCAGATACAAAGAACCGTGACCTTGCCTCTGCCCGGATTGCACAATATTACCAATGCGCTGATGGCAGGCTGTGCGGCCATGCAATTACCAGGCGTGGCGTTGGACGATGTGGTGAGTGGCTTAGCGGCGATGGAAAATGCTGCGGGACGCACTCAGGTCACTGAGCCTCGACCAGGCTTGAGGTTGATTGATGACACCTACAACGCCAGTGTGCCGGCAATGAAATCCGCGATTGATGTGCTGGCCAGCTACCCAGGCGAAAAGTGGCTCATTGTGGGCGATATGGCTGAGCTTGGGCAATACAGTGAACAAATGCATCGTGAAGTGGGAGAGCATGCCGCGCAAGCGCAGTTACACCAAGTTTTCACGACTGGAAACGATAGCCGTGTGATCAGCGAATGCTGTGGCGGTAACCATTTTGATAGTAAAGAGGCGCTCATTGCGCATGTCGTAGCCATGATAAATACACAGACACCTAACACCATTCTTATTAAAGGCGCTCGCGGGATGGCGATGGAAGCCGTTGTTGCCGCCATCAAGGAGGCTTGCTAATGCTTTTATGGTTAGCGGAAGCGCTACAAAACCTTTTACCCTCGATGCGGTTGTTTGAATACCTGACGTTCCGAGCGATTGTGAGTGCATTAACCGCACTATTGTTCTCGCTATGGGCCGGGCCGCGTTTGATTAAACGCCTACAATCGATGCAAATTGGCCAAGTGGTCCGTGAAGAAGGCCCTGAATCTCATTTTAGCAAGCGCGGTACACCGACCATGGGCGGGGTACTGATCGTCGCGGCCATCAGTCTGACGGTCTTTTTGTGGGCGGACTTGGCCAACCCATATGTATGGGCGGTGATGGTGGTCCTGCTTGGCTATGGCGCGGTGGGATTTGTTGATGATTACCGCAAAGTGGTACGCAAGAATACGGATGGGCTGGTCGCGCGCTGGAAGTATTTCTGGCAATCCGCCATTGCGTTAGGGGTGGCGTTTGCCCTCTATGCGCACGGCAAGGACACCGCAGCCACTCAGTTGGTGGTACCGTTTTTCAAAGATGTGATGCCGCAACTTGGCTTGTTCTATGTGGTCTTTACCTACTTTGTGATTGTGGGGACCAGCAATGCGGTCAACCTGACGGATGGTCTCGATGGGTTAGCGATTTTGCCCACCGTGATGGTCGCCGGTGGGTTTGCCTTTATTGCTTGGGCGACAGGAAATGTGAACTTTGCCAGCTACCTGCATATTCCGTATATCCAATACAGCAGTGAGCTGGTGGTTGTTTGCGCCGCGATTGTTGGGGCTGGCCTTGGCTTTTTGTGGTTCAACACTTACCCAGCTCAAGTGTTTATGGGGGATGTGGGCTCGCTGGCATTAGGCGGTGCGCTAGGCACGATTGCGGTACTGGTGCGTCAAGAGCTGTTGCTGATCATCATGGGCGGGGTGTTCGTGATGGAGACGGTGTCGGTGATCTTGCAGGTTGGCTCCTATAAATTGCGCGGCCAACGTATTTTCCGTATGGCACCGATTCATCATCACTATGAGCTAAAAGGCTGGCCGGAGCCGCGGGTAATCGTGCGCTTTTGGATCATTTCGTTGATGCTAGTGCTCATTGCACTGGCCACACTTAAGGTACGCTAATCATGCCAGCCGCGAGCCAGCGTTCATTAACCGAATTTCATCATATCGTGGTGATGGGCTTGGGCGTGACCGGATTGTCAGTGGTGCGCTTTATTGCCCGCCATCATCCCAAGGCGTGCATTCGCGTGATGGACTCTCGCACGCAGCCTCCGGGGCAAGACCAACTGCCGGATAACGTTGAATTGCACACAGGCAGCTGGCAACCCACGTGGTTAGCGGACGCCGACTTGGTGGTCACTAACCCTGGGATATCGCTGCGCACACCCGCCTTGCTGCCAGTCCATGCAGCGGGCACCCCTGTTGTGGGGGATATTGAGTTGTTTGCTTGGTATTGCGACCAGCCCGTGGTGGCGATCACCGGCTCCAACGGCAAAAGTACTGTCACGGCGTTAGTGGGCGAAATGGCTCGAGCGGCAGGCATGAATGTTGGCGTCGGCGGCAATATTGGTGTGGCGGCGTTAGACTTGCTCGACCGCGGTCACGAGCTGTATGTGTTGGAGTTGTCGAGCTTTCAACTCGAAACCACCGAGTCGCTGGTTCTAGATGGCGCGGCCTTTTTGAATTTCTCAGAAGATCACATGGATAGATACGGCAGCTTGGCCGATTATCGTGCCGCCAAGTGCCGTATTTTCACCCATGCGACTACCCTGATTGCCAATGCCGATGATCCGCAAACGCACGATGATCTGCAAACGAACAGCGCCGCCTCCATGCGTCTGTTTGGTTTCCACCAAGGCGATTATTGCCTCATCAGTCACCAAAGTGAAGCTTGGTTAGCGGCACACAGCCAGCCACTGCTTCCCGTCTCTTCACTGGGACTGGTGGGCCGTCATAACGTGGCGAATGGGCTGGCGGCCATGGCGCTGGCTGACAGTGTCGGCATTAGCCAACAAGGACAAAAAGCGGCACTCAGCACGTACGCAGGCCTCCCGCACCGTTGCCAAAAAGTCGCCGAGCATCAGGGCGTGCTATGGGTCAATGATTCAAAAGCCACCAATGTGGCCAGTACCCTGGCGGCGCTTGATGGTTTGGATCTCGACGGGCGGTTACACCTTTTGGTGGGTGGCGATGGTAAAGGCGCCGACTTTCGCGCTTTACAACCGGCGTTGGCGAAACTCTCGGTATCGCTTTATTGCTTTGGCAAGGATAAAGCCCAGTTAGCACAGCTCGATAAGCAGGCGCACTGTGTCGATACTCTGCAACAAGCGATGACGGCCGCTGCTAATCAAGTGACAGCCGGTGATATGGTGTTGTTATCGCCCGCCTGCTCGAGTCTGGATCAATTTGCTAATTTTGCTGCCCGTGGTGACGCTTTTATCGCGGGCGTAGAATCGATGATTGCGAGGCAGACATGACCGTGCGCAGACTTCCTCAATACTGCTGGCAGTGGCTTCGGACACCGTCTCCTGGCGTGTTATACGATCGCCAGTTAGTGTGGACGTCGTTGCTGTTGATGGTCATCGGGTTAGTCATGGTGACGTCGGCATCTTTGCCTGTGGGGCTTAGGCTGGCGGATGCGCCTTTTTTGTTTGCCAAGCGTCATGCTTTTTATCTGACCGTCGCCATCGTCGCCGCAGTGGTAGTGATGTACATTCCCGTGCATTGGTGGCAGCGCTATAGCGGCTACATGTTATTGCTCTCGTCGCTATTGTTACTGGCGGTGCTTGCTGTGGGTCGGTCTGTCAATGGTGCCGCGCGCTGGATCTCTGTGGCTGGGATCAATATTCAGCCTGCGGAGATCGCCAAGTTATCTTTGTTTGTCTTTTTAGCCGGTTATCTAGTGCGTCGTCATGGTGAGGTGCGTGAGCATTTCCGCGGCTTTGCCAAACCGCTGGCTGTCTTGTTGCTGTTTGCGAGCTTGCTGTTGGCACAACCTGATTTAGGCTCGGTGGTGGTGATGTTTGTCACCACTGTGGGCATGTTGTTTATTGCAGGGGCCAAGCTGTGGCAGTTTATTGCGCTGCTGATCACCGGGTTGACCTTGGTAGGCGGCTTGATTGTCGCTGAGCCTTACCGAGTGCGCCGTGTCACTGCCTTTTTAGACCCATGGCAAGACCCGTTTGGCAGTGGTTATCAGCTAACCCAGTCTTTGATGGCATTTGGTCGCGGAGATTGGTTTGGACAAGGGCTCGGTAACTCCATCCAAAAACTGGAATATCTGCCAGAAGCCCATACTGATTTCGTGTTTGCGGTGATTGCCGAAGAGCTTGGCTTGGTGGGCGTCAGCGTCATTTTGTGTTTGATTTTTTACTTGGTGTTTAAAGCCTTGTTTATTGGTAAGCGTTGCCTCGAGCAAAACCAACTATTTGGTGGCTTTCTTGCCTTCGGGATTGGGATCTGGTTTGCGTTCCAAACCATGGTCAATGTGGGGGCTGCTGCTGGTATGCTCCCCACTAAAGGCTTGACCTTACCGTTGATCAGTTACGGGGGCTCCAGCTTGGTGATCATGGCGGTGGCCGTGGCGCTTTTATTGCGCATTGATCATGAATATCGCTTAGCCACATCGCAAGCACATCAAAGAAACCCTTATCAAGATAAAGACCCTAACAATGCGTAAAAAACGATTATTAGTGATGGCAGGTGGCACCGGTGGGCATGTTTTTCCGGGGCTCGCCGTCGCCAAGTATTTAGAGAAACAAGGCTGGGACGTTTGTTGGTTGGGCACTGCGGATCGCATGGAGGCCGATTTGGTGCCTAAATATGGCATCGAGATCGCATTTATTCGCGTTAAAGGCTTGATTGGTTCAGGGCTGATGCGCAAGCTACGAGCCCCTTGGATGATTGTCAGTGCGATTTGGCAAGCGCGACAAGTCATTAAACGGGTTAAACCGGATGCTGTGTTAGGCATGGGCGGTTATGTGAGTGGTCCAGGTGGCATTGCGGCGTGGTTAAGCGGTGTGCCCGTTATCTTACATGAACAAAATGCGGTCGCAGGGTTAACCAACCGCTGGTTGGCGAAGGTCGCCAAACAGGTGTTACAAGCGTTTCCTGGCGCATTCGATGGCAAGACAGTGGTGGGTAATCCGGTGCGCCGAGATGTGTGTGATATTCCGGCGCCTGAACACCGTTTGCATGAACGAGAAGGGCCGTTGCGGATTTTGGTGATGGGAGGCAGCCAAGGGGCGCGTATTCTTAACCAAACGGTCCCCGAGGCGGTCGCGCTCACCGAGCAAGCGGTGACGGTTCGCCACCAAGCAGGCAAGCATAACGCCGACCTGACACGGGATGCTTATCAGCAAACCGGTGTTAGCGATGTGGTTGTCAGCGAATTTATTGACGATGTTGCCGAGGCCTATGCGTGGGCCGATGTAGTGATTTGCCGCAGCGGGGCATTGACGGTTTCTGAGCTGGCGGCGGCTGGCGTTGGGGCGATTTTCGTCCCCTTTATGCATGCCGATAGGCAACAAGCACTCAACGGTGATTATTTAGTCGCCCGTGGTGCGGCTTTAATGATTGAACAGCCATCACTGACAGCAAGCACATTGGCTGAGACAATCAACCAGCTTGACCGTCCGCGCTTGTTAGCGATGGCGACGGCAGCGCGAGAGGCGGCCATTATTGATGCAGATGCCCGTGTCGCGGACGTCATCGTCACGCACGCCAACAAATAGAGAATAGAGAATGGGTAAATTGGATAATCAGCAGCTGGAAAAAATTCGCACCATGATCCCGGAAATGCGCCGGGTTAAGCGGATCCACTTTGTGGGGATCGGCGGTGCAGGCATGTGTGGTATTGCTGAAGTGCTGATTAATGAAGGTTACCAAATAACCGGCTCGGATCTTGCACAGAATATCGTCACAGAGCGATTGGCATCTATGGGGGCGCAGATTTTTATCGGTCATCAAGCCAGCCATATTGAACAAGCCAGTGTCGTGGTGGTATCGACGGCCATCAAGCCGGATAACCCAGAGGTGGAAGCGGCAAAGGCGGCGCGTATTCCTGTGGTGCGTCGGGCGGAAATGCTTGCCGAGTTAATGCGCTACCGGCACGGAATTGCCGTTGCCGGTACACACGGCAAAACCACCACCACCGCGATGGTCACACAAATTTTCTCTGAGGCAGGGTTAGATCCCACGTTCGTCAATGGAGGGTTGGTAAAAAGTGCAGGCACCAATGCGCGGTTAGGTAGCAGTCGCTATTTGATTGCCGAAGCAGATGAAAGTGATGCTTCCTTTTTACACTTGCAGCCAATGGTCGCCATTGTCACCAACATAGAAGCGGACCACATGGACACTTATGGTGGTAGCTTCGCGAAATTGCAGCAGACGTTTATCGACTTTCTCCATAATCTGCCCTTTTACGGATTGGCGGTGGTGTGTATTGATGATCCGGTCGTTCGTGAGCTGATCCCGTCGATTGGACGGCAAGTGATCACTTACGGGTTCTCGCAAGATGCCGATGTATGTTTACATGATTACCAACAGCATGGGCAGTGTGGCGTGTTTAAAGTCACACGCCCTCACCGCGAGACACTGACGATTCGTTTAAATACGCCAGGCCAGCACAATGCGCTCAACGCGGCAGCGGCGATTGCTGTCGCCACAGAAGATGGTGTCGACGATGAGGCTATTTTACGTGCTTTAGCCAATTTTGCGGGTACAGGGCGGCGTTTTGACCAACTCGGTGAGTTTGCCGTGGAGGATGGCACCGCCTTGCTGGTGGATGATTATGGTCATCACCCCAGTGAAGTGGACGTGACCATCAAAGCGGCACGCGCTGGCTGGCAAGACCATCGTTTAGTGATGATTTTTCAGCCACACCGTTACAGCCGTACGCGCGATCTTTATGATGACTTTGCCAATGTGTTGGAAAAAGTGGATGTTTTGCTGATGCTGGATGTGTACTCAGCGGGTGAAACGCCGATTGCGGGGGCTGACGGTAGAAGCTTGTGTCGTAGCATTCGCGCGCGCGGGAAGCTGGATCCTATTTTTGTGCCTAATGCTGAGGCATTACCCCCGGCGTTAGCCAACGTGCTGCAACCTAATGACTTGGTTTTAACACAAGGCGCGGGTGATATTGGTAAAGTAGCAAAAAATTTAGCGGCAAAGCAGCTAGACAAGGCTAAAATGGCGCAATAAAAAGTAGCTGGCGAGATAAAAATAGCGGTCAACATCGGTTGTTGCGAGAATAAACATCGGTTTTTATCGTCTTTGTGGGAAAATGACGCGCAATCGATCCCAGCTTATTGATGAAAGTGCATCTCTAGGTTGGAGAGCGTCACGCGGGATCGCTATAATCAGTCGGTTTTTTCGCTGTGAGTGTCAAGTCGCATCGACACAAGGCGATAAGATAGGTATGAGCATGGTCAATGCCCTGACACGCGTACAAGCAGTGATAAAACTGGATCGGCAAACAGGCGCCTCACTCGCGTTCCTGGTTGGAGTGATCACCCTGATGTTGCTAGGGATCGTCCGTGTGATTGATTGGATGAGTGATGAGCAGCAGCTCCCCTTGTCACAACTGGTGATGGAAGGTGACCAAACACATGTCAGTGTTGATCAAGTTCGCCAAGCGGTGTTGTCAGGCGGCGAGCTAAAAAGCTTTATGCTGCAGGATGTAAATCGCATCCAAGCGAACATTGAGGCGCTCCCATGGGTGAAACAGGTCGCGGTAAGAAAGCAATGGCCCGACACCTTAAAGGTACATATTACTGAATACCGGGCGAGCGCGATTTGGAATGGGCAAAAGTTGCTGACGCCAGACGGGACGGTATTCAATGGCGCCCCGCAAGATGTCGCCGATAAAAAGCTGGTGTCGCTACACGGCAATACCGGCACGTCGGAAGAAGTATTGCATACGAGTCGAGAGCTCGAACGTAAATTACAGCGAATTGGCTTATCGATTCAGGCGTTATCACTCAATAAACGGCGCTCATGGCGTATCGTGACACGAGATGGCGTACGGATTGAGTTAGGGCGAAAGGCGCGACAAGAGAGGCTAGCGCGATTGGTCCGTTTATATCCGCGGATAAAGGCACAAGACAAAGCCATTGCGTATGTCGATTTACGTTATGACACCGGGGCTGCGGTAGGCTGGAAAACAGAGGCAGACGACGCGAATCGCCAAAATTAAGAGATGGTTGAATGAATAAAACGACAGACAAGTCACTGATAGTTGGGCTCGATATAGGGACGTCCAAAGTGTCTACCCTGGTCAGTGAAGTGCTGCCAGATGGCACGATCAACGTGCTGGGTGTGGGCAGTAGTCCCTCTCGCGGCATGGATAAAGGTGGCGTTAACGACTTAGAGTCTGTGGTTAAATCTGTTCAGCGTGCGGTGAATGAAGCCGAGATGATGGCAGATTGCCAAATCAGCTCAGTCTATCTTTCTTTGTCAGGGAAGCATATTCACTGCCAAACTGAGAGAGGGATGGGGACAATATCGGATGAAGATGTTACCCAAGACGACATAGACAATGTTATTCATACCGCGAAGTCGGTCAAAATCAGTGATGAGCAGCGCGTGCTGCATGTGATCCCACAAGAATACAAAATTGATTATCAAGAAGGGATCAAAAATCCGCTCGGGTTATCCGGGGTGAGGATGGAAGCGAGTGTGCACCTCATCACATGTCACAATGACACCGCAAAAAATATTGAGAAAGCAGTCGAACGTTGTGGTCTTAGCGTTGATCAACTGATTTTCTCCGGGCTTTCAGCAAGTCATGCCGTGATCACACCGGATGAGCGAGAGCTAGGTGTCTGTGTCGTCGATATCGGCGGCGGCACCATGGATCTTGCCGTGTGGACAGGAGGTGCCCTCCGCCATGCCGAAGTGATCCCCTATGCGGGCAATGTGATTACCAGTGATATTGCCTATGCCTTTGGCACACCACTGGCCGATGCAGAAGACATTAAAGTGAAATATGGCTGTGCATTGAGTGAGTTGGTGAACAAGGATGCCAAAGTGAATGTCCCAAGTGTGGGAGGACGCCCATCAAGGACATTGCAGCGACAAACCTTGTCAGAGGTGATTGAGCCGCGTTGCTCAGAGCTTTTGGGTCTGGTGAACCAAAAGCTGGTCGCTATCCAAGAAAAGCTGCGTAGCGATGGTGTTAAACATCAAATGGCAGCGGGAATTGTGCTCACTGGGGGCGCATCACAAATGCATGGCTTGGTGGAATGTGCAGAACGCGTATTCCAAAACCAAGTAAGAGTGGGGCAACCTGTGAATGTCACCGGATTGACCGACTATGTGCAAGCGCCTTGTTATGCAACCGCGGTTGGGCTTTTACACTACGGCAAAGAGAGCTTGCTGACAGAAACGAGTGAACCAGAACAAAAGCGGGCTGTGGCTAGCTGGATAAACAAGCTGAGTAGCTGGTTTAAGAAAGAATTTTAACCCTGATGCGAACAGGAAGGACGGAGAGAACTCATGTTTGAACCGATGATGGAAATGTCTGACGATGCGGTGATTAAGGTCGTCGGCATTGGCGGTGGCGGTGGTAACGCCGTTGAGCATATGGTGCGTGAGTCAATCGAAGGGGTTGACTTTATTAGCATTAACACGGATGCCCAAGCACTACGTAAAAGCAGCGTAGGCACGGTCATTCAAATTGGTGGTGATATCACTAAAGGCTTAGGTGCGGGGGCTAACCCACAAGTAGGTCGAGATTCTGCCCTTGAAGATCGCGATGCGATTAAAGCTGAGCTCGAAGGTGCCGATATGGTATTTATCGCAGCCGGAATGGGCGGTGGTACAGGAACCGGCGGAGCCCCCATTATTGCGGAAATCGCGAAAGAAATGGGAATCCTGACCGTTGCTGTGGTCACTAAACCATTCAGCTTTGAGGGTAAAAAGCGACTCGCTTTTGCAGAGCAAGGTATCGAAGAGCTGTCAAAACATGTTGACTCGCTGATTACGATCCCGAACGAAAAACTGCTTAAAGTGCTAGGTCGTGGGATTACATTGCTCGATGCCTTTGCCAAAGCAAACGACGTGCTACGCAACGCCGTGCAAGGGATCGCCGAGTTAATCACGCGCCCAGGTCACATCAACGTCGACTTTGCGGATGTCCGCACTGTGATGTCAGAGATGGGACACGCGATGATGGGCAGCGGCGTGGCAACCGGCGAAGATCGCGCGGAAGAGGCAGCAGAAATGGCCATTTCTAGCCCACTTCTTGAGGACATCGATTTAGCCGGTGCGCGCGGTGTGCTGGTGAATATTACCGCGGGCTTTGATATGCGTCTTGATGAATTTGAGACCGTGGGTAACACCGTCAAAGCGTTTGCATCAGACAATGCGACTGTGGTGATTGGGACATCGATGGACCCAGAGATGAGCGACGAGCTGCGTGTGACTGTCGTGGCCACCGGAATTGGTAATGAGCGTAAGCCAGATATCACCTTGGTGACCAACTCACAGTCTGGGCAAGCACAGGCAGAGCCGAAAAAGGCACAGCCTTTGCAAGAGAAACCTCAGGCGGCAAGTGCAAACCCTGCGGCGAAAGAGCAGCCTGCTGCATCGTCTTCGAATGCAGCACCAAAATCGCAGACCGAGCATGATTATCTCGATATTCCTGCGTTTTTGCGTAAACAAGCTGACTAATCGCAATTGCTTGGTTTGTAGCCAGTGATGTGCTACCATCACGCTCCCCTTGTCTAAGGTGACAGGGTAATGAGTGACGCAGAGCACACTTTTTTGAGAAAAAGTTGAGATAAGCCGATGATTAGACAGCGAACATTGAAAAGTATGGTCCAAACGACTGGTGTGGGTCTCCACTCTGGGCGTAAGGTTACGCTTACTCTGCGTCCGGCTCCTGCCAATACCGGTGTGATTTACCGTCGCACAGACATGGAGCCACCGGTCGATTTTCCGGCTAACCCTGAGGATGTGCGCGACACCATGTTGTGCACCGCCTTAGTCAATGACGCGGGTGTTCGCATCTCAACCGTTGAGCATCTCAGTGCAGCGATTGCAGGCATGGGGATCGATAACATTATTATCGAAGTGGACGCGCCAGAAATTCCAATTATGGATGGCAGTTCAAGCCCGTTCATCTTTTTGCTGCAGTCTGCGGGTATCGACGTCCAAAACGCGCCAAAACGGTTCATTCGCATTAAAAAGCCTGTTCGCATTGAAGACGATGACAAATGGGCGGAGTTGCTGCCGTATAACGGCTTCCGTCTTGATTTTGCTATCGAATTCGACCACCCCGCGATTGAATCTGAGCAACAAAACCTGGTATTAGACTTTTCAAGCCAGTCTTTTATTAAAGACTTGAGCCGGGCTCGTACCTTCGGTTTTATGCGTGACATCGAGTACCTGCAGTCACAAAATTTGTGTCTGGGTGGCAGCTTTGACTGTGCCATCGTGCTGGACGATTATCGTATCCTGAATGAAGAAGGCCTGCGCTTTGACAACGAACTCGTCAAGCATAAGGTGTTGGACGCTATCGGTGACCTTTACATGTGTGGCCACAGTATCCTCGGTGAGATGCGCGCGTACAAATCGGGCCATGCACTGAACAACAAACTGTTGCGCGCGGTCTTGGCCGATCAAGAAGCTTGGGAGTGGGTCACGTTTGAAGAAACCGACACCTCACCGGTCGCATTTGCTGAGCCGGGGATGGTCTTGGCCTAAGCCCTGTCTGATGCGGTAGGCGGTTGCACGGTAAAAGCGCAATGCACCATACTGAGGCAGAATAAACCGCTAATACCCAGAGATTGATAGATAAAAAGCCAGAGCTCACTCTGGCTTTTTTTGATCCTCGGCGAGTTTGGCCAACGCCTCGAACCGTGCTTTTAGTTTGGGAGAGGCATTGTCACCTAGTGCACGCAGTAACTCACCCGAGGCTTGACTAAGGTGGCGGGACGGCGTGGTTTCTTTGTCTTCTCGATCGGCGGCGGCGAGTGCCGGGTTAATTTTCACTTCAATGGTTGTTAGGCTTGCCAGCCCTTTTTGACGTAATACCGACAATAAATGCTGTCGTTCGTAGTTCAGTCGCATCGCCCAGGCGGCGCTACCAGCTTCTACCACCAATACGCCATCACGATAATTGGCGACGCGGCAAGCTTTTGATGTCTCACCGGGTAACAAGGCTAAGATCAGCTTGTTTAGCTTGGCGAGCTCAACCGCTCGCTGAGCAATATTATTGGGGTCGCTCTCCAACAGATGGAGGGTAGAGCGGGGACGGTGGTCTCTCATCGCGCAATAACTGCCTTTTTTGTCATCAATTCGGCGCCTGAACGGGCGCACAGCGTCTAATTTTCGCTAATTGATCCCTTGAGTATTGGATTTGTCATAGGATGTGAAAGTAATTTACCTTATCATACATGCTCCACCTCGGCATGTAGCCTACCGGGTTGATATATCGGTATGTCCTGAGGTGATCACCGTAGAGTGAAAAAACCATTCACAGGTAAGTGTCGCATGGGTAAGGCGATGGCGGCGTATTTTTTCCGTGCCATCTACCACATTTACATTCAGTCACGTGGAAATCGTTGTGAAGTGGCGTCATCGCCCTTGAATTCTGTCCGATTTGGCTCCACTTAAGGTAGATGCGTTTTGGCATCTTGTGTTGAATCGATGAGCTTAAGCCAACCCGCGTTTGAACTGAAACACGCCAGCATAGAGGCAGTGTAGCGGCCGCCCATGTGGGAAAACCATTAAAAAGAGTACCGGCAACGCCATGTTATCGAAAGTCCTGACTAAAGTTATCGGAAGCCGTAATGACCGCACCTTGCGTCGGCTGAGAAAAGTTGTTGATGAAATCAACAAACTCGAACCCCAATTTGAAGCATTGAATGATGATGCGCTGAAAGCGAAAACCGTTGAATTCCGCGAGCGCCTTGATCAAGGTGCCGAGCTTGATGACCTCCTTCCTGAAGCCTTTGCCACTGTACGAGAAGCCTCTAAGCGTGTATTTGGCCTACGCCACTTTGACGTGCAAATGGTCGGCGGTATCGTACTCCACAATGGTCAGATTGCGGAAATGCGCACCGGTGAAGGTAAAACCCTGACCGCGACGCTACCTTCTTATTTGAACGCCCTGACCGGAAAAGCGGTTCACATTGTGACGGTGAATGATTATTTGGCGGAACGTGATGCCGAAACCAACCGTCCGTTGTTTGAGTTTTTAGGAATGACGGTGGGCGTCAATGTCCCCAACATGCCGCCGGAGGCGAAAAAAGCCGCTTATGCGTGTGATGTACTTTACGGTACCAACAATGAGTTCGGCTTTGACTATTTGCGTGACAACATGGCGTTTCGAGCAGAAGACCGTGTGCAACGCGATCGCTATTTCTCGATTGTCGATGAGGTTGACTCGATCCTCATTGATGAGGCGCGTACGCCTCTGATTATTTCTGGGCCAGCAGAAGATAGCTCGGAGATGTATCAGCGTATCAATGCCTTGATCCCAAGCCTGAAGCAGCAAGAGCAAGAAGATACCGAAGACTATCAAGGTGATGGCCACTTCACGGTCGATGAAAAAGCCAAGCAAGTGTACATGACCGAAAATGGTCAAGAGTTTGTCGAAGACTTGCTCAAGAAAAACGGCTTGATGGAAGACGGCGATACGCTGTACTCACCGGCAAATATCAGCCTGATTCATCATATTAATGCCGCATTACGCGCGCACGTCTTGTTTGAGCGCGACGTTGATTACATCGTTAAAGACGATGAAGTCATCATCGTGGATGAGCACACTGGGCGTACCATGCCGGGACGTCGTTGGTCAGAAGGCTTACACCAGGCGGTGGAAGCCAAAGAAGGGGTGAAAATTCAAAACGAGAACCAAACGCTGGCCTCGATCACCTTCCAAAACTTCTTCCGTTTGTATGACAAACTCTCAGGCATGACAGGGACCGCGGACACCGAGGCGTTTGAATTCCAGTCTATCTATGGCCTAGACACCGTGGTTATCCCGACTAACCGCCCAATGGTGCGTAAAGATCACGCCGATCAGGTCTACATGACCGAAAAAGAAAAGTTTGCCGCGATTGCGGAAGACATCAAAACACGTGCCAAAGCCGGTCAACCGGTATTGGTCGGAACGGTATCGATTGAAAAATCTGAATTGTTATCGAATGCCTTGAAAAAAGATGGCATCAAGCACCAAGTGCTCAACGCCAAATTCCACGCCCATGAAGCCGATATTGTTGAGCAAGCCGGTTACCCAGGCACGGTAACGATCGCCACTAACATGGCCGGTCGTGGTACCGATATCGTGTTGGGTGGTAGCTGGAAACAAGTGCTGGGTGATGTTGAAAACCCGACCGATGCGCAAGTAGAAGCGGCGAAAGAAAAATGGCAGCAGCTTCATGACCAGGTCGTTGAAGCGGGTGGCCTGCATATCATTGGTACTGAGCGTCATGAATCTCGTCGTATCGATAACCAGCTGCGTGGTCGTGCTGGTCGTCAAGGTGATCCAGGCTCAACCCGTTTCTATTTGTCGATGGAAGATTCTTTGATGCGGATCTTCGCCTCAGAAAAAGTCTCTAACATGATGAAACGATTAGGGATGGCCGAAGGCGAAGCCATTGAGCACCCATGGGTCAATAAAGCCATTGAAAACGCACAACGAAAAGTAGAAGGGCGTAACTTTGACATCCGTAAGCAACTGCTCGAATTTGATGATGTCGCCAACGATCAGCGCAAAGTGGTGTACGAGCTGCGTGACGCGTTACTGGTGTCAGAAGATATCAGCGAAATGATCGAGCACAACCGCGAGGATGTGGTTAATAACATTGTGAACCAGTACATTCCGCCACAATCGCTAGAAGAAATGTGGGATATTGCTGGCCTTGAAAAGCGCCTTAAAGCGGATTTTGATCTCGAATTGCCGATTCAGCAATGGCTAGATGAAGACGACAAGCTGTATGAAGAGTTGTTGCGCGAGCGCATTCTGACGGCCTTGATCGAGGTTTATAAAGGCAAAGAAGAGGCGGTAGGGGCAGAAACCCTGCGTAACTTTGAAAAAGCAGTGATGCTGCAAACCTTGGATACGCTTTGGAAAGAGCATCTCGCGGCGATGGATCACCTCCGTCAAGGTATTCACTTACGTGGCTATGCGCAGAAGAACCCGAAACAAGAGTACAAGCGCGAATCGTTTGAGCTGTTTGAGGGCATGCTAGAAGCGCTGAAAACCGATGTGGTGACAACGCTTAGCCGAGTGCGTGTTCAGCAGCCGGATGACGTTGAGCGTATGGAAGCCGAGCGCAAAGCGCGCGCAGAGCAGGCCGCGCAAAAGCAGCAAGTTAACCATGCGCAAGCTGATAACCAGTTTGATGATAGCGACAGCGCCGAACAGAGTGGCAGCGGCAACGAAACCGTGGTGCGTGATGGACGTAAAGTTGGTCGTAATGAGCCTTGTCCTTGTGGATCAGGGAAGAAATTTAAGCAATGTCACGGTAGAATCTAAGCCCTGACCATGCATTATCAAAAAGGCCGTTTATCGGCCTTTTTTTATTATCAGGAGAGACCATGAAACGGATAAGTATTGCCGCTGGCATTATTGTTAATCCGACACAAGACAAAGTCTTTATCACTCGCCGCCATGCTCACGCGCATCAAGGGGGAAAGTGGGAATTTCCTGGCGGAAAGATTGAGGGGAGTGAAACCCCGCAACGGGCACTGCTGCGTGAATTAAACGAAGAAGTCGGGATTACTGCAAAAGCGGTCAGCCCCTTTATATCGTTGGACTTTGACTTTCCCGACAAAGCATTAAGTTTGGATTTTTTCTTGGTCTGTGACTTTGAGGGCGAGCCGCAAGGCTGTGAGGGGCAGGAGGGTATTTGGGCACCGATTGCCGAATTGGATAACTATCCGTTTCCCGAGGCCAACGATGCGGTATTAGAAAAAATTCGCGCTCGGTTCTGAGCGCGAGAGAGGCGTCGTAGAAAAGTGAGCAAGGGCAGAGCGTTTACTCGTGCTGCCCTTCTGACCAGAGATCATCATCAGAAAGGTCAGGGGCCCCGGGGATGGCTTTTTCTTCACTGGCCCATTCTCCCAAATCAATCAACTGACAGCGTTTACTGCAAAATGGACGATGTGGGCTGACCTCTCCCCAAACCACAGGCTGTTGGCATGTTGGGCATTTGACAACGGTAGGGGCATCACTCACGTGGATCTCCTTAACAAACACTGATATGAACAGACATATTGTCGGCGACCTCGTGATCGTCGTCAAATGGCATAAAGCGGATCGCGAAGCGGTTTTTGTGCCCAGACACTAACGGGTAAACCCCGAGATCAGGGGATATCTTAAGCCGAATTAAGCAGGCTCCATCCGCCTCTTGCTGGTAAAAGCCTTGTTGGACGTTGGCGGTTCCCCCGTGTGCGCTTTCACGCGTGAGCTGCAGCCAGAACGCCAAAGCGTGGCGTAATGGTGCCAGGGTTTCCATCCAGGCCTGAATCGCACTTTGCCGTGCGGCAAGCGGTTGATGGAGCCAGTAATGGAAATTGGGGAGATCAAAGCTACAGCTCCCCCCTGGAATCGAAAAGCGCTGCTTGATGCTGGTTAAAAAGCGATCTTCTTTTAACGCTTGGCCGAAGCGTTTGGCTTGCAATACTGCGCGTTGGTGTGCGGCGAGTTGTTCGAGTAGCTGGTTGAGCTGTGTCTGATCGACCTGGGGGACGTCAGCCCAGGCTTTGAGTTTTTTCTTGAGTTTGTCCAAATCCTTGGCGAGATCCGCTTTCACTTGCACCTGCTCTAAAATCTCCTGTAGGTCAAACAGGCTGCGGAAAAATTGAATATGGTGGCAGGGCGCAGAAAGCCCGCTCACTTCGTCCAGTTGAGAGAGCAGGTACTCCAGGCGCAAGTAAATTCGCACCTGTTCATTGAGTGGGTGTTCATACAAAGTGAGGCTGGTCATAAGCGTTTAGCTGTCCTGTCCGACTATGGGTCGACGTTTGCCTGGGTTGCCAAGGTTAAATACGTGTGATGTAAGGCATCAACTTGCCGATCAAGTTCCGCTTCGGTTTGCGTATTATCGATCACATCATCGGCGACGGCGAGGCGTTGTGAGCGACTGGCTTGTGCGGCCAAAATCGCGTGAACTTGTTGTTCGCTCACGTGATCACGCGCGAGCGTGCGCGCGATTTGTGTTTGCTCGTCAACATCGACGACCAACACCCGTTGCGCCAATGACGTCAGGTTATTCTCTACTAACAAGGGCACCACAAGCAAACAATACGCTGAACTGGCCTGCGCACAGGCTTGGATCATGCGTTGGCGGATCATGGGATGAAGCAGGTTATCGAGCCATTGCTTGTCGTCTGGATGACTAAACACCCGCTCACGAAGCCAGGCACGATCTAGGCTGCCATCTGGGGTTAATGCCGGCGTGCCAAAACGCGCGACAATCGCGGCCAGACCATCACTACCGGGAGCAACCACCTCACGGGCGATCACATCGGCATCAATAATATCAATGCCCTTGGCGGCAAAACGGTTGGCAACCGTGCTTTTACCACTGCCAATCCCTCCGGTTAACCCGACCACAACGGCCATTAGCGCACTCCTAGAATTTGTGAAAGGTACCAGTGTAACAGGCTATCGCCCCAAAGCAGACTTAGCCAGCCTGCGACGGCAATAAAGGGGCCAAAGGCAAACGCGTGTTGCAGACTTTTTTGTTGTTGGCGCAGTAATAGTGCCCCGACAATGGCGCCACTCAGTGAGGCGAGTAAAATCAGTAGCGGTAAAGCTTGCCAACCGACCCAAGCGCCCAGTGCAGCAAACAGTTTAAAATCACCATAGCCCATGCCTTCTTTGCCAGTGGTGAGCTTGAATGCCCAAAAGAGGCTCCATAGGCTGAGGTAGCCTGTCATGGCGCCGATGACACTGTCTGTGAGTGAGACAGGGCTGATCCCCAAGAGTGCGAGAGCGATCCCAGCCCAAAGGAGTGGCAGGGTAAGCTGATCGGGCAGCAACAGGGTTTCCCAATCAATGAGGGTCAGCGCCAGCAAAGTGAGGCTGGCCGCCATCACCGCGACGGCCCACGCCGGTGAGGAAATAAGCCATGCCGGTAACACACAGACAATAGCACTGGTGACCTCGACCAGTGGGTAGCGCGGACTAATCATCGTGCCACACTGACGGCAGCGGCCTTTTAACATCAGCCAACTGAGCAAAGGAATATTATCGTACCACGCAATCGGCTGCTGACAATCTGGGCAGTATGAGGCGGGAAGACACAAATCAAAGCGCTGCGCGCTAGGGGCGTCAATATTAGCATCGGGAAACGTGGCCAAGCATTCTTGCCGCCAACGCCGCGCCATCATGATTGGCACGCGCGCGATGACCACATTTAAAAAGCTACCGACAATCAGACCAAATAAGCCAGCAAAAAAAATGAATAACGGTGATGAGAATATCAACATGGTACCTTCTGGGCATGAACCTTGTGCGCATCATAGCGCCTTGTGGCGAGAGACTCTATCTTGGCTAGCCAAGAACAGACATCAGATTAAAAATGGGTAGATACATGGCCACCACTAAGCCGCCAATTAATAGCCCTAGCACTAAAATTAACAGGGGCTCGATGATTTTACCGAGATTGTCCACGGTGTTGTCGACCTCGGCTTCATAGATTTGTGCGATGCGATTGAGCATATCATCGAGCGATCCCGACTCTTCGCCAATCATCACCATTTGCGTCACCATCACAGGGAAGCTATTACTGTCGCGCAAGGCTTGGTAAAGCGGAATACCAGTGGCCGTGTGCTGATACACGCCGTTAAGCGCGTGAACATAATAAGCGTTGGTCATGGATTTCGTCGCGGCTTGCAAGCCAGAGAGTAACGGAATACCGGCACTAAAGGTGGTGGCTAAGGTGCGAGAAAATTTGGCAATGCAGGCTTTGCCAATCACTTCACCAATGACGGGGAATTTGAGCAGCCAGCGGTCATAGTGATATCGGTAGGTCGCGTTTTTACGCTGCAGTAATTGATGCGCAGCGGCAAGGCCCGCTACGACAACAGTCATGGTTAAGGCGTGCTGACTGACGATATCAGACAAGGCGAGCACTTGTTGGGTGAGCCAAGGCAGTTCTGCCCCGAAGGAGTCAAAAATATGTTTAAACTTCGGGATCACGAATACCAGCAGGTAGGCACTGACGCCTAATGCCACGCTGACCACGATGCTGGGATAGATCATGGCTTTGATGACTTTACTGCGAAGCAACGCCTGCTTTTCACGGTATAGAGTCAGGCGAGCAAAGATCTCCGGCAGTTGCCCGGTTTGCTCGCCCGTTGCGACCAGATCGCAATAAAAGCGATCAAACAAGGGACTTGCGTGCGCCAACGCATCACTCAAATTGGTACCCGCCTCCAGTTGCTGGCGGATATGACGCACCAGCAAGCGCATTTCGGCTTTGACCTGATTGAGCGCGATGAGGTTGAGGGCTTGCACGATAGGGATGCCAGACTCAAGCAAGGTGGTGAGATCGCGGGAAAATTGGGTGATATCTGCTGCTTTGGCTTTATGACGACGCTGCTGAAAGCTCGATAGTCGGCGGCGTATGAGGCGGCTGGGGACGATAGATTGGTTGGCCAGCTCTTGGCGTGCATCTCGCTCGGTATAGGCGAACACTTGCCCTTGTTTTTCACCACTTGCGGCGGCTTGGCGCCAATGAAAGAGGAACAGGGTGGGTTTGGCCATGACGACTCCTTAGGCAAGTTGAATAACGCGGGTAAGTTCTTGAATACTGGTGCTCCCTTGGTTGAGTTTGGCAACGCCAGAGTCGGCCAACCGCCACATGCCTTCTTCGGTAGCCAGTTGGGTCAGTTCAATGGCACTGGCATTGCGGTAAATGGCGCCAGCAATGGCTTCGGTCACGGGAAGCACCTCGTATACCCCTGTGCGGCCTTGATAGCCCTGATAGCACTGATAACAGCCGTGGGGGTTAGCCTGGTACAGAGTACTTGGGGTTAGAGACGGATAGAGGTTAGCCAAGAACTGAAGGCGAGGATCACCAGACGGATGCGGTTGTTTGCAAATAGGGCATAAACGGCGTACTAAACGCTGGGCCACTACCAAGCTCAGAGAGCTAGCAAGATTGTAGGGCGCAATGCCCATATGGGCTAAACGGGTGATGCTCTCGGCCGCTGAATTGGTATGCAGGGTTGATAACACCAGGTGACCGGTTTGCGCGGCCTTGATCCCGATTTCAGCGGTGTCGATATCGCGAATTTCCCCCACCATCACCACATCGGGATCTTGACGCAAAAAGGCACGGAGTGCGGTGGCAAAGTCTAAACCAATGGTCGGGTTAACATTGACTTGATTGATGCCTTCTAGCTGGATCTCAACCGGATCTTCGACGGTGGCAATATTACGCTCGGGCTGATTGAGATACTTTAACCCACTGTACAAAGAGACGGTTTTGCCGCTTCCGGTTGGGCCGGTAAACAAAATCATCCCTTGCGGTCTATCCAGTGCCTCTTGATAGTGCCGGCGCTGCCACTCGGTTAAGCCTAAATCATGCAGCGTCAGTTGCTGCTGGCCGTTATTCAACAAGCGCACCACCACCTTCTCGCCCCAAACGGTCGGTAAGGTGGAGACGCGCATATCGACGGTGTGATCGGCAGTGAGGGTCAGCTTGATGCGCCCGTCTTGTGGTAAGCGTCGCTCGGCAATATTAAGTTGGGCTAAGATTTTGAGTCGAGTCGACAGCCGCCGCGAGACCCCCGCAGGAGGATGAGCATAGGTGTGCAATAAACCGTCTTGGCGAAAGCGAATTTGGTAGTGCTGCTCAAAAGGCTCAAAGTGCACGTCGGAGGCGTTTTTACGCACCGCATCCACCAAGATCTGTTGAATGTAGCGACTGATGGGCGCCTGATCGCTTTGTAGCTCGGTGCTGTCTTCTTGTGGGCTATCGGTGACGGTCAGGGCGACTAAGTCCTGATCGCTGATAGTCATGCCATCGTGGGTGCCATCGATATCTTCGCCGTACAAGTGACGCAGCGCGGCATCCAAATCCGGCTGACTGAGCACTACCAAACGAACATTGAGCCCAGTAGAAAAGCGAAAGTCGGCGACCGCCTCTTGGTTATCCGGGTCACTGACGCCGAGCAGTAGCTGTTGGCCTTGCTGGGCAAGCGGCAGCACTTGATGACGCTGAATCAAATCGCGCCGGTCTAACGCATAGCAAGTGTCTTTAAACGGATACTGATGGCTCTCCACGAACGGAAGGTGGTGCTGACTCGCGAGGGTGTGGGCGAGCGCGGTGGGGTCAACGCCTGCATCGAGTAAATGCGCGAGGCTGAGCGACGCATCGTCGCCAATGTCCAGCACATCGCGCTGGGCATCACTCAACAAACCAGATTGATATAACGGAGCGGTTGGGATCATTGGCTGCTTATGCTTTTTTACATCCTTTAATATCACCATCTTCGAAAGTTTCTTTCGTTGTGTATTTACATACCCAAGCAAGCTCGTTTTTCTCAAAGGTAATTTCTGTCCCGTCAATAGAGCTTTTTCCATTAAACGTGACCGTAAGCTCAGTCCCTTTATCATCTTCGCCTTCTTTAGGGCCCGAGACCTTGACTGTTGCCAGCTCGCCTAGGTTCTTAGCGTCACCCAAGGCTTTTTTAAATTTATTCAATGAATCGCCACTATTTTCATCCAAATAAAGATCTAACCGTGTAAGGAGAGCACGGCCTGATGCTAACCCTGAGTTAAATTCAGCAATTTTCTGTTTATTAATATAAGCGGGAACGGCGATAGCCGACAGGGCTGCGATAATGCCGACGACGATCAGTAACTCAATCAAGCTAAACCCTTGTTGCTTTTTCATCCTATATTTCTCCTCTCAATGATGGTCGGCCGCCAACGCGGTGGCCGCGAGTGCAGCGACTTTACGCTGGTGAATGTGACGCAAAAAAGAGGGCAAATATGAGTTTGAGAGTGAAGGGTAAAAGCCGGATGTAATGGTGTTTTTTTCTACTGTAGTATTCGACTGACAACAAATTTTTTGTCACGAAAGCGCGATAAAAAAGGCCGCCCATCGTGGGCGGCCTGGTCGAATCTGAGTGAGCGTACGTGTTATTGAAAGCGCATCGACAAATCGAGTGCGGTCACGTGCTTGGTGAGTGCGCCGACAGAAATATAATCCACCCCGGTGGCGGCGTATGTTGCCAACGTCTCTAGGGTGACATTGCCCGAGACTTCCAGCGCAACGCGATTTTGGTTTAACGCCACCGCTTCACGCATCATCGGCACACTAAAGTTATCCAGCATGACAATATCGGCGCCTGCGTTAATCGCTTGTTGCAGCTCATCCAGGGTTTCGGTTTCTACTTCTACCGGTTTATCAGGATTAAGTCGGCGCGCCGCTTTGACGGCGTTCTCTATCCCGCCACAGGCGAGAATATGATTCTCTTTGATCAAGTAAGCATCAAACACACCAATACGATGGTTATGGCCACCACCGCAGGCAACAGCGTATTTGAGGGCACTGCGCAGTCCCGGAATGGTCTTACGCGTGTCGAGCAATTTGGTGTGGGTGCCGTTGAGCGCTGCCACATAGGTGGCGACCTTACTCGCACACCCAGAGAGGGTTTGAATAAAGTTCATCGCATTGCGTTCACCGGTTAACAAGACACGCGAGGGGCCCTGTAAGGTACACAGCGATTGGTTGGCGGTGATGGCGTCGCCGTCCTCGACATGCCACGTCAAGGTGACTTCGCCACCGAGCTGATGAAACACTTCATCCGCAAAGGCACGGCCACAGAAAACGCCATCTTCTCGGGTGATCAATGTGGCTGTGGATACTGAGTCTGCCGGAATGAGGCTGGCGGTTATGTCTTTACTGGCGTCGATCTCGCCACCCAGATCTTCTCGCAGTGCGTCGGTCACCGCGCGGGTCACGTCGGCGCTGAGGTGAGAGGTGAGATAGGCCAGGCGGCGCTCGCTGTCATGGACAGCATGAAAAGGGGTCGATGTCATCATGGCTTACCGCGGTCATCAAAAAGTGGTCGAATGATAACGCTGGTGATAACGAAATGCAGCTTTTCTCTCTCGTTTCCCCGTATTCGTCTATCTTTTTAATCATATTCTGTCTTTTAACTTGTCTACACTTTAGGCAGGAACAGTCAAAGAGGTGATGCCATGAAGCGAGGGTTAGCGCTGGTGGCCATGATAGCGATCGCGTTCATTGGGTTTCGTGCTTGGCAGCAACTCAGACCTCCAGTGTCCGAGCCATTATCGTCACTGACCATCGCCGTCTCGCTTACCCCCTTATCGGCGCCGATTATTGTGGCTAAGGAGCAAGGTTTGTTTAAAAAGCAGGGCATCGACATGACGCTAAAGCCGGTTCATGGGGGCGTAAAAAGCTTTCAATCCTTGATGTCAGGGGAGGTGGACTTAGCCACTACCTCAGAGACGGTGGTGATGTTTAACAGTTTTGAGCGCGATGACTTTAATGTGCTAACCAGCTTTGTCGAGTCAGATAACGACGTAAAACTCTGGTCTATTCGCCGTGAGATTAGCGGCTCGCTGGTGGACGCGCTCGACAAGGCACGCGTGGGCATTGTTGCGTCGAGTGCCAGTGAATATTTCTTTGATTCCTTGCTGCAATTGCACGACATTCCTAGAGATCAGGTGGAAAAAGTTGATTATCCCCCCGAAGCACTGCCCAACGCGCTCCTCGACGAGAAAGTGGATGCGATAGCCATATGGGAGCCCTATGGCTATCAGCTACTCAAGCAGTCTAACCAGCCGGTACAGTCGCTTGACAGTAAAGGCTTGCACAGCCTCTCTTTTCTGTTAGTCAGTGATCGCTTGCTCGTCAATAAGCAACACCAGGACATGCAACGGGTTGTCAGTGCCTTAGACGACGCGGTGAGCTTTATTCATCAGCACCCAGAGCGAGCGAAGGCACAGGTCTCCGCGTATCTTGACATGTCAGACGATAAACTCAGCTGGCTATGGCAAGATTACTTATTTCGCCTTTCATTGAATGACTCATTGTTACTGCGGTTAAAAAACCAAGCGCGATGGGCGCAAGAGGCGGGTTTAGTTGAAGGGAACACGCCGTCATTCCGCCACATACTCAACCCAGGCCCCTTGGTTGAGGCCACGCAAAAGGTGAGTTTATTAGAATGAGGATTGGTCAGCAGCTCAGTATCGTTGTGTATGCTTGTACGGCGCTCACCTTCGTTACGCTGTTAATTACGGTGGAGCTTTTTTATAAGCAAAATCAAATCCAAGCACGGTTAGACAGCATCGTGGCGGTGCATTCGCAGATTGATAGTCTGCGAGGCCGTCTATGGTTATATCGCCAATACCCCAGCACGCAAACACGTCAAGATGTCCATCAGTCAACCAACGCATTGCGGGCGCAGTTAAGCAGTGATGAAGAGGCGTTACCGCCGCAGTCCGCGCAGTCGATCCGACTCGCGGCAAACAGCATTGATCGCCTATTGGGCATTACCGCCGAGCAATTAGATGATGATCCCTCTGTGGATGACAGGCGTTTGATGCTGTTTTCACGTTTTAATGTGTTACTGCAGGCGATGAGTGAAACCGCTTTTTCGGTGCGTCAGCAAGTCATGCACCAGTCGGGGCAGCAACAGAAAACCCTGTTAGTCGTACATGGTGGCGTACTGGTGGTGTTAGCCTTGTTGGTAACCATGTTTGTGACCAGCTTGCGGCGACGGTTAACACACCGCCTAAAAGCATTGCATTCTACGATTACACAAATAAAGCAAGGTGACTTAACCACTGAATTAACCTTGACTGACAAAGATGAGCTGACTGAGTTGGCTGATCATGTCAATGAGATGAAGCGTGCGCTGAGCCATACCATGGTGGACAAAAAACAGTTGAGCGAAGAAGTCGCACGCCAAACCCAACAGCTTCGTGAACAGCAACACCAACTTAAATTCCTTGCCGAACACGACGAGTTGACGGGCTTATTCAATCGGCGTGCGTTTGAATCGCATGTTGAAGTGGCGTTGATGCGCGCTAATCGCGCCCAAACGAACGCTGCCTTACTGTTTATTGATTTGAATAACTTTAAGCAAGTGAACGACACTTATGGACATGGTGTAGGAGATGAGCTTCTCAAGGTGGTCAGTCAGCGCTTGAAACAATCCGTGCGCCGCTCTGATTTGGTTGGCCGCTTGGGCGGTGATGAGTTCATTGTCTGGCTGGATTTGTTAGCGGACAAATCGGCGTTGAATGAAGTGATCACACGTATCCAAGACGAAATGCACGCGCCAATACAGGTTGCCGAGACCTCATTGTCTTTGGCCATTAGTATCGGCGTGAGTTGCTTCCCAACGGATGGACTCGAGCTACAGCAGATGATGAATCAAGCCGATGCCGCCATGTATTACGCCAAAACCCATCCGACAGCGCGTTGTTGCTTGTATTCCAATCTACCGACTGACCAGATAAAGTAGCGATTTTGCTCAAGCGGATCGGGTATGTCTTTTTCACAGATTGACAATCATTGGTTGGTAGGCGCGCGCGCTTGCCTGTCTCCTCATCATAACCAACGCCCGGAGAGTAACGATATCTCCTTGCTGGTGATCCACAATATTAGCCTGCCGCCCGGTCAGTTTGACGGTCCCTATATTGAGCAGTTTTTTCAGGGGCATCTCGATCCGGCTGAACACCCTTACTTTGCCGAGATCGCATCGCTTCGCGTCTCTGCCCACCTACTGATCCGACGAGATGGAAGTGTGATCCAGTTTGTACCATTCAGTGCGCGTGCATGGCATGCTGGCGCTTCGTGTTTTGACGGTCGGCAGCAATGTAACGATTTTTCTATCGGTATTGAGCTAGAGGGCACAGACACACATCCATACACCGATCAGCAGTACCAATCGTTAGCGGCGATCACGCAGACGCTGATGCAGTACTACCCAGCCATTACCCGTGATCGAATCACAGGACACCAACATATTGCCCCAGGACGAAAAACGGATCCTGGCGCGGCGTTTGACTGGAAAAAGTTACACGCGCTGATTTAAATGCCTATTGCGTTGATTGATCTAAATGGTCTGACCAATTTTGAAGGGCGGAGTATTCGTGGCTGTCAGGCTAAAAATACACAGGTTTCCATGATGTCAATCAAAGTTCAGGTGGACAGAATACCCGCTGTCTGGTAACTTTAGGGATCAATAAAGTAATTGGTCTTACCAATTTACAATCAGTCAGTTTCTGCAACTAAGCGCCAAGCTTAGGGTGCGGATGGTCAATAAATACAATGGCATATCAGCGAATTCGTCAACCTAAACTCTCAGATGTAATTGAAAAAGAGCTCGAAGGCTTAATTCTGGAAGGGACCTTGTCTCCAGGCCAGAAGTTACCGCCTGAACGAGAGTTAGCGACGCAATTTGATGTGTCTCGCCCGTCAGTGCGCGAAGCGATTCAACGGCTTGAAGTCAAAAAGCTACTGACGCGCAAGCAAGGTGGCGGCACCTTTGTCAGTGAACGCCTTTGGCAACGCTTCTCTGAGCCACTGCTAGAGTTATTGGCGGACCATCCAGAAACCCAGCTTGACTTACTGGAGTCACGACATGCCTTGGAGGGCATTTCTTCTTATTTTGCCGCACTACGGGGTACAGAAGAGGATTTCTCTCGCATTGAAGACTGTCATGACGCCATTCGCCAAGCGCAGCAAAATGGGGACTTAGAGGCAGAAGCATCGGCTGTGATGCAGTATCTCGTTGCCGTAACGGAAGCGGCGCATAATGTGGTGTTACTTCACATCATGCGCAGTCTCGCGCCGTTACTGGAACAGAATATTTTGCAAAATTTTGAGCTACTTTATCGCCGTCAAGAGACGGTGGAAAACGTCAGCCGACACCGAGCTGAGATAGTGGATGCGATTACCGCTGGCGAGCCAGAAAAAGCCCGACAAGCGTCGCATGCACACTTGGCTTACATTGAGGAAACTCTGTTGGATCTTGGTCGAGAAGAAAGCCGTCGCGAACGGTCTCTACGTCGAATTCAACAACGCAAGGACGAGTTGGAGTAGCCTTATTCGCACCGATAAAAACGCGAAGGGCACTGCAGCTGCGACAACGTTTGTTTTGTACGAGTCAATCAACGAAAGGATAGATCGCCATGTCTGAAGTCATGAAACATGACGTGGACGCACTTGAAACACAAGAGTGGTTGCAAGCTCTTGAGTCAGTCGTTCGTGAAGAAGGTGTAGAACGTGCCCAGTTCCTTCTGGAGCAAGTATTAGGGCAAGCACGTTTAGACGGTGTTGACATGCCAACGGGCGTGACCACCAACTATGTAAATACCATTCCTGCTGATCAAGAACCTGCTTACCCAGGTGATGTGAATCTGGAACGCCGTATCCGTTCTATCATTCGTTGGAACGCAATCATGATCGTGTTGCGTGCGTCCAAGAAAGATTTAGAGCTGGGTGGCCACATGGCATCATTCCAGTCTTCGGCGGCATTTTATGAAACCTGCTTTAACCACTTCTTCCGTGCGCCTAACGAGAAAGACGGTGGCGACCTGGTGTACTATCAAGGTCATATTTCTCCAGGTATCTATGCGCGTGCGTTTGTTGAAGGCCGCTTGAGCGAAGAGCAGCTCGACAACTTCCGTCAGGAAGTCGATGGCAAAGGGGTGTCTTCATATCCGCACCCGAAACTGATGCCTGAGTTCTGGCAGTTCCCAACCGTATCTATGGGTCTGGGTCCCATTGCGTCTATCTATCAAGCGCGTTTCCTCAAATACCTCAACGGTCGTGGCCTGAAAGACACCTCTGAGCAGCGTGTTTATGCGTTCCTTGGTGACGGTGAGATGGATGAGCCAGAATCACGCGGTGCGCTGTCATTTGCGGCCCGTGAAAAACTGGATAACCTCTGCTTCTTGATTAACTGTAACCTGCAGCGCCTTGATGGCCCTGTGATGGGTAACGGTAAAATCGTTCAAGAACTGGAAGGCCTCTTTAAAGGCGCCGGCTGGAACGTGATCAAAGTGGTTTGGGGCTCTGGCTGGGACAAACTGCTGGCCAAAGACACCTCAGGTAAATTACTGCAGTTGATGAATGAAACCATCGACGGTGATTACCAGACGTTCAAATCGAAAGATGGCGCTTACGTACGCGAACACTTCTTCGGCAAGTACCCAGAAACGGCAGCCTTGGTTGCAGACATGACTGACGAAGAGATCTTTGCGCTTAAGCGTGGTGGCCACGAGCCATCTAAATTGTTTGCTGCGTTCAAAGCAGCACAAGAGTGCAATGACCGTCCAACCGTGATCTTGGCGAAAACCGTTAAAGGTTACGGCATGGGTGAAGCGGCTGAAGGGAAAAACATCGCGCACCAAGTGAAGAAAATGGACATGACTCATGTTCACGCGATGCGTGATCGTCTTGGCCTACAAGACTTGTTGTCTGACGACGATGTACAAAACCTGAAGTACCTGAAGTTGGAAGAAGGCTCTGCCGAGCACGAATACCTCCACGCACGTCGTAAGGCACTTCACGGTTATACTCCACAGCGTCTGCCGAAATTTACGCAAGAACTGACATTGCCAAAACTGGACGATTTCTCGGCGTTACTGTCTGAACAGAAACGTGATATCTCCACCACGATGGCCTTTGTACGTTCTTTGAATGTCTTGCTGAAAGACAAGAGCATTGGCAAGAACATTGTGCCTATCATTGCCGACGAAGCGCGTACATTCGGTATGGAAGGCTTGTTCCGTCAAGTAGGTATCTACAACCCACACGGTCAGACTTACACTCCAGAAGACCGCGGTGTGGTGTCTTACTACAAAGAAGACCAAGGCGGTCAGGTACTGCAAGAAGGGATCAACGAGCTCGGTGCGATGTCATCGTGGGTAGCCGCGGCGACCTCTTACAGCACTAATGATCTGCCAATGATCCCATTCTACATCTACTACTCAATGTTCGGCTTCCAACGTGTTGGCGACATGGCGTGGATGGCGGGTGACCAACAAGCACGTGGTTTCCTATTGGGTGCCACTGCCGGTCGTACAACGCTTAACGGTGAAGGTCTACAGCACGAAGACGGTCACAGCCATATCCTGGCGAGCACGGTACCTAACTGTGTTTCTTACGACCCAACCTTCGCGTACGAAGTGGCGGTGATCATGCAAGACGGTATCCGTCGCATGTACGGCCCTGACCAAGAAAACATCTACTACTACCTGACGCTGATGAACGAAAACTATCATCAGCCAGCCATGCCTGAGGGCGCGGAAGAAGGTATCCGTAAAGGTATCTACAAGCTAGAAACCTACACGGGCGACAAAGCGAAAGTCCAGCTAATGGGCTCTGGCACCATCATGACCGAAGTGCGTAAAGCCGCGAAGCTGCTTAGCGATGAGTACGGTGTGGCGTCTGACGTATACAGCGTGACCTCGTTCAACGAGCTTGCACGTGACGGCCAAGATGCAGATCGCTTCAACATGTTGAACCCAGATGCAGAGGCACAAGTTCCTTACATTCAAACTGTCATGGGATCTGAGCCTGCGATTGCTGCGACTGACTACATGAAAAACTACGCTGACCAAGTTCGTGCGTTTATCCCAGCTGACTCTTACAAAGTACTGGGCACTGACGGCTTTGGTCGTTCTGACAGCCGCGAAAACCTCCGTCGTCACTTCGAAGTGAACGCAGGCTATGTGGTTGTGGCGGCACTTAATGAGCTGGCTAAGCGTGGCGATGTTGACAAAAAAGTGGTCGCAGAAGCGATCAAAAAATTCGACATCGATACCAACAAAGTAAACCCGCTGTTCGCGTAAGAGGCTGAAATAATGTCAATCGAGATTAATGTACCTGACATCGGTGCGGATGAAGTAGAAGTGACTGAGATCCTTGTCAGCGTGGGTGACAAGGTTGAAGAAGAGCAGTCGTTAATCACCGTTGAAGGTGATAAAGCATCCATGGAAGTCCCTGCGTCACAAGCGGGTGTGGTCAAGGAAATTAAAATTGCCGAAGGTGATAAAGTGACCACCGGCTCTTTGATGATGATCTTTGAAGCAGAAGGCGCCGCGCCAAGTGCGCCCGCGCAAGAGGCGGCCCCCGCCGCCCCTGCTGCAGCACCAGCGGCTGCGTCAGAAATCAAAGAAGTGCACGTGCCTGATATCGGCGGCGATGAAGTCGAAGTCACCGAGATCATGGTGGCGGTAGGCGATAGCGTCGAAGAAGAGCAATCACTGATCACCGTTGAAGGCGATAAAGCCTCAATGGAAGTGCCGGCACCGTTTGCAGGGACTGTCAAAGAGATCAAGATTGCCTCGGGTGACAAAGTGTCAACCGGCTCTCTTATCATGATGTTTGAAGTCGGCAGCAGTGCCCCTGCTGAGGCGCCAGCACAGGCTGCACCTGCCGCCGCTGCGTCAGAAGCAAAAGATGTAAACGTTCCTGACATTGGCGGTGATGAAGTTGAAGTGACTGACATCATGGTCGCTGTAGGCGATACGGTTGAAGAAGAACAGTCTCTGATCACCGTTGAAGGCGACAAAGCGTCGATGGAAGTGCCGGCACCGTTTGCGGGTACGGTTAAAGAAATCAAAATCGCCGCGGGCGATAAAGTGTCTACCGGCTCGCACATCATGGTGTTCGAAGTCGCCGGTAGCGCACCTGCCGCACCAGCAGCGCCCGCCGCGGCACCTGCTGCAGAGGAAAAATCTGCGCCAGCGCCAAAAGCGGAAGCACCTGCAGCGGCTAAAGCTGATGCCGGTAAAGACGAGTTTGTCGAAAACAAAGAGTACGCCCATGCGTCACCTGTTGTGCGTCGTCTTGCGCGTGAATTCGGTGTTAACTTGGCAAAAGTCAAAGGCACTGGCCGTAAAGGACGTGTACTGAAAGAAGACGTGCAAGGCTACGTGAAAGAGGCGCTTAAGCGTCTTGAATCTGGCGCAGCATCTGGCTCAGGCGACGGTAGTGCACTGGGTCTGCTACCTTGGCCGAAAGTCGACTTCAGCAAATTCGGTGAAACGGAAGAAAAACCACTGTCTCGCATCAAGAAGATCTCGGGTGCGAACCTGGCACGTAACTGGGTGATGATCCCGCACGTGACCCAGTGGGATAACGCCGATATCACTGAAGTTGAAGCGTTCCGTAAAGAGCAAAACGCGATCGAGAAGAAGAAAGAGTCAGGCATGAAGATCACCCCATTGGTGTTCATCATGAAAGCGGCTGCTAAAGCGCTGGAAGCTTTCCCTTCATTCAACGCGTCACTGTCTGAAGATGGTGAAAGCCTGATCATGAAGAAGTATGTCAACATCGGTATCGCGGTTGACACACCAAACGGTCTGGTCGTGCCTGTCTTTAAAGACGTGAATAAGAAAGGCATTCACGAGCTATCTGAAGAGCTGATGGTGGTATCGAAGAAAGCCCGTGGCGGTAAGCTAACGGCCTCTGACATGCAAGGTGGTTGCTTTACCATCTCTAGCCTAGGGGGGCTCGGCGGTACGGCGTTTACGCCAATCGTTAATGCACCAGAAGTGTCTATCTTGGGCGTGTCTAAGTCAGAAATGAAGCCAGTATGGAACGGTAAGGACTTTGAACCTCGCCTAATGCTGCCGCTATCGCTGTCTTACGACCACCGTGTGATTGACGGTGCCGAGGGCGCGCGCTTTATTAGCTACCTCAACGGCTTACTGTCTGATATTCGCCGTTTGGTACTCTAATCGCAATACCAACAACCCGGCTGGCCGGTTAAAGGTCGGTCGGGAATTGTTGTGCAGCTCACAGGCTATGGGTTTTTATTTTTCAGCCCATTAACATGGCTGTAAACTGTGGCTCCCAGATACCCACAACAATAAAAAAATTACCGCTCTTAGCCTGTCAGGGAATAAGACTATAACGAGGTCAGAATGAGTAAAGAAATCAAAGCGCAAGTCGTCGTCCTTGGCGCTGGTCCTGCTGGATACTCCGCCGCTTTCCGCTGTGCCGACCTAGGTTTGGAAACCGTATTGGTTGAACGTTACAACAACCTTGGCGGTGTGTGTCTAAACGTCGGCTGTATTCCATCTAAAGCCCTACTTCACGTTGCCAAAGTGATTGAAGAAGCCAAAGCCATGGCCGAGCACGGCGTGGTATTCGGCGAACCACAAACCGATATCGACAAGATCCGTTCTTGGAAAGATAAGGTCATTGGTCAACTGACGGGCGGCTTAGGCGGTATGGCCAAGCAGCGTAAAGTGACAGTCGTTAATGGCACAGGCCGTTTCACTGGCGCCAACACCCTGTTAGTTGAAGGGGAAGAAAGCACTACCATCAACTTTGATAATGCCATCATCGCGGCTGGCTCTCGTCCAATCGAGCTGCCATTTATCCCGCATGATGACCCACGCATTTGGGACTCCACCGACGCGCTTGAGCTCAAAGAAGTGCCTGAAAAAATGCTGTTAATGGGTGGCGGTATCATTGGTCTAGAGATGGGAACCGTTTACCACGCACTCGGCTCACAGGTTGATGTGGTCGAAATGTGCGATCAGGTGATCCCTGCGGCAGATAAAGACGTGATCAAAGTCTTTACTAAGCGCATCAGCAAGAAGATGAACCTCATGCTGGAAACCAAGGTGACCGCGGTAGAAGCCAAAGAAGACGGCATCTACGTCACCATGGAAGGCAAGAAAGCCCCAGCAGAGCCTGTACGCTATGACGCTGTCTTGGTTGCTATCGGTCGTAGCCCGAATGGCAAACTGCTTGATGCGGGCCAAGCGGGTGTTGAAGTCGACGATCGTGGCTTTATCAATGTTGATAAGCAAATGCGCACCAACGTGCCGCACATCTATGCGATTGGTGACATCGTGGGTCAGCCTATGCTGGCGCACAAAGGTGTACACGAAGGCCATGTGGCGGCAGAGGTTATCTCAGGTAAGAAGCATTACTTCGATCCAAAAGTGATCCCATCGATTGCGTACACTGAGCCAGAAGTGGCTTGGGTCGGCAAAACTGAGAAAGAGTGTAAAGAAGAAGGCATTAACTACGAAGTGGCGACCTTCCCATGGGCGGCTTCAGGTCGTGCGATTGCGTCTGACTGTTCAGACGGTATGACCAAAATGATCTTCGACAAAGACACCCACCGTGTGATTGGTGGTGCCGTCGTGGGTACCAACGGCGGTGAGCTGCTGGGTGAAATCGGTCTTGCCATCGAAATGGGTTGTGATGCCGAAGATGTCGCCTTGACAGTACACGCTCACCCCACCTTGCACGAATCGGTTGGTTTGGCTGCAGAAGTGTTTGAAGGCTCAATCACTGATATGCCTAACCCGAAAGCGAAGAAAAAGAAATAAACCGCGCGTTTATATTTTTCTGACTCAGCCCCGCCATGCGGGGCTTTTTTATCTCTGTCATTTACAACACCTGCGATATGGTTACGCGATGGTCGCAAGCTTATCAGCTAGGCGGCTAAGCATGGCCTCTTTGGTGGAGATAGGCTCACTTAAGCCTTGAAACAAGGTCATGAAATAGGCATCCATCATTAACGCAGTTTTCGCCTGATGATTTGGACTTTGCTCAATAGAAAGGTGAGCTTGAAAAGGCGCGATGTGATGCGCTAAGGCTTTTTGCTGCCACAAGAGTGCACGAAAGAGCTCTCGGCTGAAGTCTGGATGTGTGAGATAAAACGCATAGAGGTGATCGGCATAATGGAGAAGTCGTTGCGTTGGCGTGTCTGAGTGATCCAATTTGGCAGCGTTTTCGAGCACGGTATCAATACGTGTCATCAGCCCAACTTTTAGCAAGTCAATTTTCAACGGAAAGTGTGAGAAGACAGTTCCTGTCGCGACCTCCGCCTTATGTGCAATTTGACGTGTAGTGGTATCCGCAAACCCTTGTTCCACAAATAATGCCCATGCACTGTCGAGGATCTTCTGGCGTGTCGCCTGTTTTTTGGGTGTATCCACATTCACTCCTTTTTTGTTTCATGATACTGACTTGGTGTGGTGCTCGCCATGATCCTTTCCTCGATCTTAATACTGTTTGTCCTTTTTTTAGCCTAAAAACATTGTAAATTGAGCGCGCTCATTTTATTGTTAGTGAGCGCGCTCAGTTTTGGTCTTAGGTAAGGAGAAATAATGAACACATTATTGGAAATGATAAAAACCGTGTTTGGATATATATGCTTTGTGCCATTTTTGTTTCTTTACTCAGGTTTGCTGAGTTTGACATTGGCACCGTTATTATTAGTGGGTGGAGTTGGCTTTTTGTGCGTTATTTTAGGGATTGAGGAGGGCGTTAAACCCTTATGGCGTCAGCTATGGCAAGATGGAAAAGACGTTGCTAGTGCGCGGCCTCGTTCAGCACAATAAAAAAGCGGGCCAAGGCCCGCTTAGTGCGTCAGTCGGTAGCATCGCAATGGTTTAAAGCTTAAAGCTCCCTACCAAGGTATCAAGACGTTTGGAAAGATCGCGCAGTGACTCACTGGCTTCTGCCATGGTGTTGGCGGTATCAGCGGTTTGCTGCGAGCTGTGATTAATCTCTTCAATATTTTGGTTAATATCGTTGACCACGGTGGACTGCTCTTCAGTCGCGGTGGCCACCTGGGTGTTCATGTCCGAGATTTGTACAATCTGCTCGTTGATTGCATTGAGCGATTGTGAGGCCTCATCGGAGGCATTGACCCCTTCAGCGGTCATGGTGCGACTTTGCTCCATGGCATCCACGGCGTTGCGCGCTTCTTGCTGCAGGCGGTCAATCATGGTCTGGATTTCATCGGTGGAATCAGAGGTGCGACTGGCCAAGCTGCGTACCTCATCGGCGACAACCGCAAAGCCACGTCCTTGCTCGCCGGCTCGCGCCGCTTCAATTGCCGCATTCAGCGCCAGTAAGTTGGTTTGCTCGGAGATCCCGCGAATCACATCCAAAATGCCGCCGATCGAATCGGTGTTTTCAGCCAAGGCGCTGATCACTTTCGACATATTCTCCATGTCATCAGCAAGGCGAGCGATTGTATCCCGTGCCTGGGTCACCACGCCTTGGCCACTTGCCGCATCATCAGAGGCTTGGTTGGCGGCACTGGCAGCACTGGCGGCATTGCCTGCAATCTCATTAACGGTCGCCCCCATTTCATTGATGGCGGTAACCACTTGCACGGTGCGATCCCGCTGATACTCGCTTTGCGATTGGGTAGCACTGGCTTGTGAAGAGACTTGCTCGGCCGCACTACGTAATTCGCCACCGGTACGGGCAACGTCTGAGACTAGACGATGGATTTTCTCCACAAAACTGTTGAAACCAGAGGCGAGTTGGCCAATTTCATCTTGGCTATTGATGTCTACACGTTGGCGCAGATCCCCTTCACCTTCACCGATTTCACGGAACACATTGGCGACATATTGGATGGGTTTGGTAATGGTTGCAGCTAACCAGACGGCGACGACGATAAAAATAAGACCGACGACGACCGACACCATCAGGATCTGATTACGCGTTTCATTGAGGGGGGCATAGACTTCTTCGGCAGGGACATCTGCAATAACAAACCAATCCATGGAGGGAACATAACTGGATGCGAGCAGTACTTCTTCACCATTAATACGGGTGTCGAGAAGGTTAAAATCGCCTTTTTGTAGCAAGCTGCGTGCTTGGCCACCATAAATATCACTTAGGGTTTGCTCACCCATCAGATTGGTATCGCGGTGTAATTGGACCAAGCCCTCAGCGTTGACTAAGAACACAAACCCTGACTGCTCAATTTTAAATTGATTCAAAAAGCGGGTCATGTCCTCCAACGAGCGTGAGAAACCGGCTAACCCTTTGCCGTTGAGCTGTTGGAAGTTAACAAATAGCTTGAGTTCGCCGTTTTCTTCTTGGAAAACCTGGGCCATGGTGGCATTGCCACTGTCGAGGAAGTTGTAAAACCAACTGTCTTTTTCACGCGTTAACACCCGTAAAAATCCGTTCTGATTCCAATACTGCCCGGTGTTGCGGTTGGCAATGGAGGCATCATTCAAATCGTATTGCTCACGTAATACGTTGAGCTGTTTGATCACGCGGGTTTCTTCTGCGGGCGTAATATCTTGGTTGATGATATCTAGCATCACCGGGTTAGAAGCCAGCTGACGTGCGGCGGATTGTAGTTGGTTGACCTCACTATCAATGGTATCTCTAAACTGGGTGAGGGTGGTGGGAAGCTCATTTTCTAACAGGCGCTTTTCCATGATGTCGCGTGCTTGGCTCAAGCTCATATAACTGATGATGGCGGTGGAGGCGATCACCGCTGAGACAAATGCCAGCACGAGTTTTTGTTTGATCGTGAGTTGCTTTAGCTTCATGCCCTTCTCTCTATTTGGTCTATTAACAGACGATAGGTTAGCGTGACAAAAATGTGATGATGTTTATGGCACTAACATCTAAGTTAGCAGATATGGGTGAATGATTGGTTATGTATCGACCATGAAACAATAAAATTGAAGCCTTTGCTCAGGGTTATTGATAAAAATGACACTCTCCTCGCGATTTCAACATAAAGCGGTAAAAGTGCGCTGTCGTTTGCGGGACATTGGTGCATCGAGCAATGGTAGCCGGATCACTGCGCTATGGCGAAAAACGGTGTAGAATCAGTCACAACCGCGATAGGCTCTGAGTAACCTGTACTCAGAGGTGGAGGATAGCGTACCGCGTCACTACGACCTAAGTATTATGTTTCACAAAACGAGTAGATTTTAATTTTAGGTTAAAAATGCTATCCTCACGCAGCGGTTACGTGCTCGAACCCTCGTCTTGCTGGAAAATTTTAATAAACTTCGCCGGATAAGCGTGATACGAGTACTAACACTTTCCAAGGATGTTGGATCATACGGTCTGACCGAGAAAAGAGGAAATAGTCGTGCTTGAAGCCTACCGTAAACACGTCGAAGAACGTGCCGCTCAGGGTATTGTGCCTAAACCGCTTAACGCTGAGCAAACCGCCAGTTTGATAGAACTGCTGAAAAACCCGCCCGCTGGCGAAGAAGAAACCCTCGTTTATTTACTGGAAAACCGAATCCCACCCGGTGTGGATGAAGCCGCTTACGTGAAAGCAGGCTTTCTGGCCGCACTGGCAAAAGGTGAAGCGCAGTCTCCGTTGATTAGCCCCGAGCGTGCCACTGAATTACTTGGCACCATGCAAGGTGGCTATAACATCGAGCCGCTGATCACCTTACTTGATGATGACAAGCTCGCGCCGATTGCGGCGAAAGTGCTGTCTCATACCTTATTGATGTTCGATGCGTTTTACGACGTTGAAGACAAAATGAAAGCAGGCAATGCCTACGCCAAGCAGGTGATGGAGTCGTGGGCGAACGCTGAGTGGTACCTGGAAAAACCACAAATTCCTGAAAAAGTGACACTGACGGTGTTCAAAGTCTCGGGTGAAACCAACACCGATGACTTGTCGCCCGCGCCAGATGCTTGGTCGCGTCCTGATATTCCCCTGCACGCGCTGGCCATGCTGAAAAACGAGCGTGAAGGTATTCACCCGGACAAACCGGGAGAGATTGGCCCGATCGAGCAAATGAAAAAGCTGGAAGAAAAAGGTCATCCACTGGTTTATGTCGGTGATGTGGTCGGTACTGGCTCGTCTCGTAAGTCGGCAACCAACTCGGTGTTGTGGTTTATGGGGCACGATATTCCTAACGTCCCTAACAAGCGCTCAGGTGGTTTTTGTTTAGGTGGCAAAATCGCGCCTATTTTCTTTAATACCATGGAAGATGCGGGCGCGCTGCCGATTGAACTTGATGTGAGCAAGCTCAACATGGGCGATGTGATTGACCTGTATCCGGCCGACGGCAAAGTGTGCAAGCACGGCACCGATGATGTCCTATCTACCTTCCAACTAAAAACAGACATCTTGTACGATGAAGTGCGTGCTGGAGGACGTATTCCATTGATCATTGGCCGAGGCCTGACTGACAAAGCCCGCGAATGCTTAGGGCTTGAGCCGTCTGAGGTGTTCCGTCGCCCACGTCCGGTGGCTGATTCCACCAAAGGCTTTACCTTGGCACAAAAAATGGTGGGTAAAGCGTGTGGCGTTGAGGGCGTGCGCCCGAACACCTATTGTGAGCCAAAAATGACCACCGTGGGCTCACAAGATACCACTGGGCCCATGACGCGCGACGAGCTGAAAGATTTGGCCTGCCTTGGCTTTACCGCTGATTTGACCATGCAGTCGTTCTGCCATACCTCTGCTTATCCAAAACCGGTTGATGTGGAAACACACCATACGTTGCCCGACTTTATTATGAACCGTGGTGGCGTGGCGCTGCGTCCCGGTGACGGTGTGATCCACTCATGGCTCAACCGAATGCTGTTGCCCGATACCGTGGGGACGGGTGGGGATTCACACACCCGTTTCCCGCTGGGCATTTCGTTCCCTGCTGGCTCAGGTCTCGTGGCCTTTGCGGCCGCGACCGGCGTGATGCCACTGGATATGCCAGAATCGGTCCTAGTGCGCTTTAAAGGTGAGATGCAACCTGGGGTAACGCTACGCGACCTGGTTCATGCTATCCCTTACTTTGGCATTCAAAAAGGGCTGCTGACGGTGGAGAAATCGGGCAAGATTAACGAGTTCTCTGGCCGTATTTTGGAAATCGAAGGGGTTGAGCACCTGACGGTAGAGCAAGCGTTTGAGCTGTCAGATGCGTCAGCGGAGCGCTCTGCGGCTGGCTGTACGGTCAAGCTGTCGCAAGATTCAGTGGCTGAATACCTCGAGTCGAACATTGTGATGCTTAAGTGGATGATCTCTGAGGGCTATGGCGATCGCCGTACCATCGAGCGCCGCATTCAAGCTATGCAGCAATGGTTGGAAAACCCAAGTTTGATGGAAGCAGATAAAGATGCCGAATATGCGCATGTGCTCGAGATCGACTTGGCTGACATCAAAGAGCCGATTTTGTGCGCGCCGAATGACCCAGATGATGCACGTAGCTTGTCAGATGTGGCAGGTGACAGTGTTGATGAAGTCTTTATCGGCAGCTGTATGACGAACATTGGTCACTTCCGCGCGGCGGGTAAACTGCTGGACAAGTTCGGAGGGAGTTTATCTACCCGTATGTGGGTGGCACCACCGACGAAGATGGACCGAGATCAGCTCACCGCCGAAGGTTACTACGGTATTTATGGCCGAGCAGGGGTGCGCATCGAAACGCCAGGGTGCTCGTTGTGTATGGGTAACCAAGCGCGTGTGGCAGAAAAATCGACTGTGCTGTCGACCTCGACGCGAAACTTCCCTAATCGACTGGGTACAGGCGCGAATGTCTATCTCGCGTCAGCGGAGTTGTCTGCTGTCGGCGCGATCCTTGGCCGTATTCCGACCAAAGAGGAGTACCTTGAGTACGCGGAGCAAATCAATGCGACCGCCAGCGATACCTATCGCTACCTCAACTTCCATCAAATGGATGCCTACACCAAAAAAGCGGATGATGTGATTATTAAAGCAGCGGTATAACGGCTGCTGACTCATTTCGTTCTGAAAGCGCCCCAGACGTGGGGCGCTTTTTTTATGTGTGTTAAGCCGTTGTGGATCGATGGGAGGAGAGTCGGATCATGCGTGCGATGTTTTCACTGGTGCGAATGAGGTTTTTTTTACTGTTCATTAGCGCGTCGCTCAATTCACAGGGGCCGGCTTGAATGGGAAATATCGCCGTGACACCTTGTTGGTAAAGCGCTTCGCAATCGTCGCCCACACTGCCTGCGAGCACCACGACTGGGATCTGATAAGCTTGTGCAATGCTGGCGATAGCAGCCGGCACTTTGCCGTGCTGCGTTTGTCCATCGACACGCCCCTCGCCAGTGATCACCCAATCGGCATTGGCCAATAATGAATGAGCCTGGGTGCGTGAGAGTAATAAGTCGACCCCGGGTTCGAGTCTTGCCCCGAGTAGCCCTCCCAAGGCAGCACCTATACCTCCTGCTGCGCCGGCGCCAGAAAAGTGGCAAACCGACTGTCCCAGTTGCAAGTGACAGATACTCGCAAAGCGGTGCAGGTATTGCTCTAAGACACGGATATCCTCTTCTTGCCCGCCTTTTTGTGGCCCAAAGATAGTGGTGGCGCCGTGCGGTCCACATAATGGATTATCCACATCGCAGGCGGCGGTCAGTGTCACGGCCTTAAGCCGTGAATCAAGCGTATCAAGATCAATTGTCATCAAGGCGCCGAGTCCTTCCCCGGTGGGCGTGATGGGGTGGCCTGCGCCATCAAGGAGCTTGGCACCGAGGGCGGTCAAGATCCCCGCACCGGCATCATTGGTCGCACTGCCGCCCAACCCGATAATGATTTCGTCAATATCATGGTCAAGTGCGGCGCGAATAAGCTCGCCAGTGCCTAAGCTGGTGGTATGACGAGGGTTGCGTGCGTCTTGTGGGACTAAGGGAAGGCCTGAAGCACTGGCAACATCGATAACGGCCAGACGATGTTCGCGATTGATAACAAATTCGGCGGTCACCGGGCGAAAGTCGGGTCCAGTCACCTCACAGTGATAACGCTCACCGCCGATTTGGTCGAGAAAACTTTGCGCATAACCTTCGCCCCCATCCGCCATTGGCAGTTGTGAAAAGCGAGCGTGAGGCAAAATAGGCGCCATGCCTGCCTCGATCGCCTGTGCAACATGGCGAGCATTCAGGCTCTCTTTAAATGAATCAGGCGCGATCACGATATGCATAAGCCTATCCTTTACTGCTTACTGTTATTCCATTTAAGTATGGTTGAAGTGACATTTTGATGACAGCACTGGCTTGGCAATTCTGACAAAAAGCAGGACAATAGCCGGCCAATTTTGGAGGTCAGTGTGGATTACGAATTTTCTCGCAACAGTTTTGATGACAGCTACCGGATTGTTTTTTCGATGGGACATGAAGCCATAGGACGTTGGCTATTGGATGAACTCGGCACTGAGCTGACTCAAGTGACATCCTGTCTACATACCCTGCAGCAACTTGAGTCAGAGCAGCAGTGGCGCGGGCATACGTTCACGCTTACCGCCAATCGTGATGAGGTCGTGGTGGTGGCGAATGCCATGCTGCAACCTGCCTCGGACGAGGCGCAAACCACGCTCAATGAGCAAGCGCTGACCTTTTACGATGAAGAAAGTTACGCGGCGTGTGGTTACCAAGACTTTGTGGTGATGCTGGACGCCTACCAAGACTTCATTGCCCGTTACGGTCGACGTTAAGCGGGTTCTCTGAGTCAACTCTTCATGGCTGAGCACGTATCACCGTCTGCGTGCTTCGAATGGCTGAACCTCCCCCTCGCTTTTTCTCCTGATTCTCGTTTCGATGTTTCCCCTTGGTGCAATCGCATGCTGCTCTCCCTGGCATGCGCTGTGTTGGTGAATAATTCGCACTTATATGGTGCAAATAAAATCCTTTCTATCCCGAACTTATTTAAGTTATTGATTTTAAATAATTTGAATATTGGCACGGCTCTTGATAGTTAGACGATGATGCAAACACAAGGACTCAGGAGAAGGATATGAAACTGATTAGCGCCATTATCAAGCCGTTCAAGCTTGATGACGTACGTGAAGCGTTGGCGGATGCTGGCATTGACGGCATGACTGTCTCAGAGGTGAAAGGTTTCGGCCGCCAAAAAGGGCACACAGAGTTATATCGTGGTGCTGAGTATCAGGTCGATTTTTTACCCAAAGTAAAATTAGAAATCGCTGTGCAGAGCGAACATGTCGACAGTGTTGTGGAGGCGATCTCTAAGGCCGCACAAACGGGCAAGATCGGCGACGGTAAAATCTTCGTCTTTGATCTTCAGCAAGCGGTGCGGATCCGTACTGGTGAGATGGATCTGGAAGCAATTTAAAAACAGGGAGTAAAGACAATGGAACTGGTAAACACGGTGACTGAATTGCGCTACGCGCTCGACACCTTTTTCTTTCTTTTATCTGGTGCGTTAGTGATGTGGATGGCGGCTGGCTTTGCCATGTTAGAGGCAGGCTTGGTGCGCTCGAAAAACACCACTGAGATACTGACCAAAAATATCTGCCTCTATGCTATCGCTTGTACCATGTACCTGTTGGTGGGCTACAACATTATGTACGTGGACAACAGTGGCGGCGGTTTTGTCCCTTCTTTTGGGGCCTTGATTGGCACCCAAGGCGCCGATGCGGATCATTCGCTCGAATCTGACTTCTTCTTCCAAGTGGTGTTTGTTGCCACCGCGATGTCTGTGGTGTCAGGGGCGGTTGCCGAGCGCATGAAACTGTGGGCGTTCCTCGTGTTCTCTGTCATCTTGACTGCGGTGATTTATCCGGTTGAAGGTTACTGGACATGGGGCGGAGGCTTCCTCTCAGAGGCTGGTTTCAGTGACTTCGCCGGCTCTGGGATTGTTCATATGGCGGGCGCGGCGGCAGCCCTCGCAGGTGTGCTACTTTTGGGGGCGCGTAAAGGTAAATACGGCAAAAATGGTAAAATTAACCCCATTCCTGGCTCAAACCTGCCTCTGGCAACACTGGGTACCTTCATCTTGTGGTTCGGCTGGTTCGGTTTTAACGGCGGCTCACAACTGATGGTGTCAGATTTTGAAAATGCCACGGCTGTCGGACAAATCTTCTTGAATACCAATGCGGCGGCGGCGGCTGGTGCGATAGCAGCATTGCTGGTGTGTAAAACCCTGTGGGGGAAAGCCGACCTGACCATGGTGCTCAACGGTGCCTTAGCCGGCTTAGTGGCCATCACGGCGGATCCGTTATCGCCTTCACCCGTGGCAGCGCTGATCATCGGTGCGGTATCGGGTGTGATTGTCGTATTCAGTATTGTTGGTCTGGATAAGGTCAAAGTGGATGATCCTGTCGGTGCTATCTCCGTGCACGGTGTATGTGGCTTCTTTGGCCTGATGGTTGTGCCATTAAGCAACACAGGGGCGACCTTTGGTGCGCAGCTTCTGGGGGCGGCAGTGATTTTTGCTTGGGTATTTGCGGCAAGTTTCCTCGTGTGGCTGGTGCTGAAAAATACCATGGGCATTCGTGTCACCGAAGAAGAGGAGATGTCAGGGATGGATCTTCACGACTGTGGTATTGATGCGTATCCCGAATTTGTTAGCGTAAAATAGTCAGTTACACGTAACTCGAGTAAACTCTGAAACGAAACCTTACATTTTTGGATGTAAGGTTTCTTTCTTTTTGCGTCTGATCATATTGAGCCCTGAGTCATTAGTTGTATACTAACGAAACTGAGATTCGTTATCATTTATCATCATATTTAAGGACTGCCACGATGAAAAAACTACTGATTGCCTCGGCTATCACCGCAAGCCTATTAGGAACCAGCGCCGCGGTTGCGTCCGAAGAAGTCAATGTTTACTCGTATCGCCAACCTTTCTTGATTGAACCCATGTTCGATGCGTTTACCGAAGAGACCGGCATTGCTGTGAATGTTAAATTCGCTAAAAAAGGCATGGCGGAAAAGGTCAAGCAAGAAGGTGAGTACAGCCCGGCTGACGTACTGCTAACCGTTGATATTTCACGCCTTAAAGAGCTGGTAAACCAAGACGTGGTACAGCCCGTGCAAAGTGATGTTATCGATCAAAACGTGCCTGAGCAGTTCCGAGATAGTGAAGATAAGTGGGTCGCGCTGACAACACGAGCTCGTGCGGTATACTCTTCACGCGAGCGTGTCGGCAAATTGGGTGACGATTTTGATTATCTCGACTTGGCAAAACCAGAATGGAAAGGCAAGATTTGCACCCGTTCAGGTAAACACCCATACAATGTCTCTTTAGTGTCAGCTATCATCGAAAACCACGGTGAAGCGAAAGCCAAAGAGTGGCTTGAGGGCGTAAAAGACAACCTCGCACGTAAACCACAAGGCAATGATCGTGCACAAGTGAAAGCGATCAAAGAAGGCCTGTGTGACGTCTCACTGGGTAATAGCTATTACCTAGGCAAAATGCTGAACGACGAAGAACAAACAGCGTGGGCGGAAGCGGTTTACTTGAACTATCCTGGCCAAAACGCGCACGGTACGCACGTGAACGTGAGTGGCATGGCGATGGCGAAGTACGCACCGAACGAAGAAAACGCGCTAAAACTAATGGAATTTTTAACGTCAGACAAAGCACAGCATATGTATGCTGAGGTGAACTTCGAAGAGCCTGTGAAGCCGGGTGTTGAGCAGTCTGAGCTCGTGGCGTCTTGGGGCGACTACAAGCATGACCCAATGCCGCTTGAGGCGATTGCGGATAACTACAGCCAGTCAGTGAAACTGCTGGATGAAGTTCAGTTCGACCTGTAAGCCATTGCATAGGGGCGGATGTCGCCCCTGTTGTCTTTCTCTGACGCCTTAATGTAGTAGGCCATGCGAGATAGATTACCCATGATAAAAACCAGCAGTTGGGGCTTAGCCCTATTGCTGGTTTTGCCGATCTTAGCGATCTTTTATACCGCGGTGGGCGACACTGGGGATATTTTCCCCCATTTATTCGAGACCGTACTGCCGACTTATACCTTGAACACCAGCTTGTTAGTGGCTGGCGTGGTGGCGATTGCGATTATCCTCGGGGTGCCCACCGCGTGGATGCTGGCCATGTATCAGGTACCGGGCAGCCGGCAACTGCAGTGGGCGATGGTGCTTCCGCTTGCGATGCCGGGCTATATTATTGGCTATATCTATACCGATTGGTTTGATTATGCCGGTCCGCTACAACGTGGCTTGCGGGCATTGTTTGAATGGCAAACGGTCAATGATTACTGGTTTCCCGATATGCGTACCTTGCCGGGTGCGTGTTTTGTGCTGGCGTTAGTCTTATACCCTTATATCTACCTGCTCACCCGTGCCGCGTTTATGGAGCAAAGTGTCACCTTGACCCACTCTGCGCGTTTGCTCGGTTGCTCGCCGATGCAAAGCTTTCGTCGCATTTCTTTACCGTTGGCACGGCCGGCGATTGCTGTGGGGGCCTCTTTGGTGGCGATGGAGGCGCTGGGCGATTTTGGAACGGTCAATTACTTTGCGGTCAGCACCCTTACAACCGCAGTCTATGATACTTGGTTGAGCTACTCGAGCTTAACCGCTGCCGCCAAAATCTCTGCGATCATGCTGGTTGCTATCTTCCTTTTGATCAGTGCTGAACGTTATGGGCGACGTAAACAAGCACAATTTAGTCCAAGCTCGAGCAGTGATGCGATTGAGAAAATGCCCTTAACAGGCTGGCGTAAAGTGGGGGTGTTAGCCTGGTGTTGGAGTCTGCTGTCACTGGCGTTTATTTTACCTCTGCTCCAGCTTTTAGTTTATGCATGGCACTACTACGAAAAAAATGCGGTCAGCGAGTTTGCCACTTTTAGCTATAACAGCTTTTATACCTCAAGTTTAGCGGCGCTCATTGCCGTCGGCATTGCGTGGACAGTGAATGTGTATCGCCGCCTGCGTGGGCATGGGGTCAGTGTGGCGCCCATGCGATTGGCGTCTATGGGGTATGCGGTGCCGGGCACGGTGCTTGCGATTGGCGTGATGTTAGTGCTGACGCGCGGCGATCACTTCATTAACGATATCGCCACGCATTACGGCTGGGGACGGCCTGGCCTCCTATTATCTGGCACCATGGTGGCCTTATTGGTGGCCTTTGTCGTGCGGTTCAGTGCCGTCGCCATTGGCAGCATTGAATCAAGCATGGCCAAAATTCCTCCTTCATTGGATATGGCGGCGCGAACCATGGGGTGCACCACCACAGGGGTGATTCGTCGTGTGCATTTACCCTTAATTCGGCGGGGGACGCTCATTGCGATGCTGTTGGTGTTTATTGAGTCGATGAAAGAGCTTAATGCTGCGATTCTATTACGCCCTTTTAATTTCGAAACACTGGCCACTTATGTGTACAACTTTACCTCGGATGAGCACCTAGAGTATGCCGCCTTACCTGCCATTTTGTTGGTCGTGGTTGGCTTGGTCCCCCTTATCCTGATTAATCGGTCATTGGAGCAAAAATATCAATGAAGTGTGCGCTCGCGATAGAGAATTTGACCTGCAGTTATAACGGCACCCCTGTTTTAAAAGATTTGTCGCTGCAAGTCGCGCCGGGAGAAATTGTGTGCTTGCTCGGCGCCAGTGGCTGCGGGAAGACGACGTTGCTAAAAGCGATGGCAGGATTAATGCCATTATCGTCAGGAAAACTATCGATTGGGTGCAAACTCATGGACGATAATCAGCATTCAATCCCGCCAGAGCAACGTAATATTGGGATGATTTTTCAAGACTATGCGCTGTTCCCACACCTTACGGTGGCAGACAATGTGGGGTTTGGTCTGTCTGGATTCAGCGCGGCAGCGCGAAGTGAAAAAGTGGCTGAGATGCTCAAGCTGGTGCGTCTGGCGGAGCTGGGTGACCGCTATCCTCACCAGCTCTCGGGCGGCCAACAACAGCGCGTGGCGATAGCGAGAGCGCTGGCTTATGAACCGGATCTGTTATTGCTTGATGAGCCCTTTTCAAATATTGATACCCAGGTTCGTCATGATTTAATTGAAGAAATCCGACGCATTTTTAAATCCCAAGGCGTCACGGCGATCCTTGTGACGCACAGTCGGGAGGAAGCATTCGCGTTTGCCGATAAGCTAGCGGTAATGAATCAGGGGCTCATTGAACAGTATGGTGATACCACAGACGTGTATTACCAACCTGCGAGCCGTTTCGTCGCTGATTTTCTTGGCCAGGGCTCTTATGTGCCCGTAACGGTCTCGTCGCAAGAACAAATGCAGACACCGCTCGGTCCGTGGCCACGTCCGGTGCATTGTCACCCCGGCCCGCATTGGTGGTTACTGCGCCCTCAATTTCTAAGCATTCGCGCGGATGCTGAGGGGGAAGGACAGGTGTTATCCCAACAGTTTATGGGTGACAGTAGCCGTTATACCATCGATATCCATGGTCAAAAACTGTCGGTGCACGCGCGTGAGCCGCTATTGGTAGGAGATAAAGTCAGCTTACATATTCGCCCTCACGAGCCAGTCCTGTTCAATGATGGGCCGAGTTTTATTGACGATTAAGGCACCAGAACCAAAAAAGCCAACCGAGGGGTTGGCTTTTTACGGCGTTGACAACGCGGCTAGCTTTGTTGGCACAATACGTCAATATAGTGTTGAGCCATGGCGTTTAAAGCCGTTTTGTCTGGTTGCTGATGCGCCTGTAAAAAGAGCACATAGCATACCCCTGCCAACATACTGGCAAGCTCACGCGGTTGGTGACGGTCGACCATCTCACCTTTTGCCATCCCGTGCTCGAACACTTGCTCGAACTGATCCATCGCGTCTCGACTGCCTTTGACAAAGCGTGGCCAAATATCCTCGCGAATAGAGGTACTCCACTCAAACCAGACTTTCATCCACGCTTTGTCTGCCAGAGCCGTGTCAATAATTTGCGAGGTAATGCAGTTTAGCGATGCCCGCATTGATTGATCTTGCCCGGTGCACTCATTAATCAGTTTAATGAAGTGTTTCTCGGTCTGGGCCAAGATCTCTTCCACCAAGTCTTCACGGGTTGGGAAGTAGTTAAATACCGTTGCGACGGAGACGTCTGCCATTTCGGCAATATCGGCGTGCCCCGCACGACCAATCCCGCGTTTGGCAAACACATCTAAGCCACACCCTAATAACTGCTCTTTGCGGCGCTCGGGCGATAGCCGCGTCCTTGTTCTCTCATTTGATTGAGCCATCCTAAAACCTGCCAACTTATTTTTGGTTTGTACAAATTAATTATTGTTTGTGCTAATGATTTTATTATTAGCGGGATTGAGTTTATACCAGCCATTTATGGCCTGACAACGGCTAGAAGCCTGATCTAGGCCGTAAAAACGTAATTTTGTCTGCAAAAAAAGTCATTCATTACAAAAAACAAAGGCACGGATTATTTTTTCTTATCAATCAGTGTGATACCCAACTAGTGTGCGGGTGCATAAGCGATGAAACGCGCTCGCTGGGATCCGCAATCGATTTAGTGCTAGACTATGCCACCTTTGTTAGTGACCTCCCTTTTGTGGAGAGACAACCATCGGGGCAGATATGAAACACACCGTTGAAGTGATGATTTCAGAGCAGGACGTACAGGCGCGAGTGAAAGCCTTGGGCGCTGAGATCAGCGAGCACTATAAAGACTCATCTGAGTTGGTATTAGTGGGGCTGCTGCGTGGCTCGTTCGTTTTCATGGCGGATTTATGCCGTGCGATTGATATGCCGCATGCGGTCGACTTTATGACCGCATCAAGTTACGGCAACAGCATGGAAAGTACGCGTGATGTGCGTATTTTGAAAGACTTGGATGATGATATTAAAGGCAAAGACGTACTCTTAGTCGAAGACATCATCGATACTGGCAATACGCTGAGCAAGGTGTGTGAAATCCTGTCTTTGCGCGAGCCAAATTCAGTACGCATTTGTACATTGTTAGACAAGCCAGAGCGCCGAGAAGTTGACGTTAAGGTTGATTGGTTGGGCTTTACGATTCCAGATGAATTTGTGGTTGGTGTGGGCATTGATTATGCGCAAAAATACCGCCATCTGCCGTACGTCGGTAAAGTGATTCCGTTGGACTAAAGGGTTCAAGGAATGCGAAAGGAGAAAGCCGAGCCGATGCTCGGTTTTTTTGATCTATGAACAGGTGAGTGCCAATCTGCTTTGTCAGGGAGGTGTGGAAAGACTAACACTCGACCTTGTCAGACACGAGTTCACACATTGCCGCTTGATAGTTGATTTCCAGTGATTCCCGGCTATTGGCAGTCATCCCCAGATCCCGCAAGATCCCATCGGTCGTATCGTAAAACCAGCCATGGACCTTCACATCTTGGCCGCGCTCCCAGGCCGCCCGCAAAATAGTGGAATTACCAAGGTGGTACACCTGCTCGGCGACATTGATCTCACATAGCCGATTACCGCGTGCTTGTGCAGGCAGGTGGCTAAGATAGCTTTTGTGCTTGAGGTAGAGATCACGAATATGCAGTAACCAATTGTTAATTAAACCCAGCTCAGGGTTTTCAATTGCAGCATGCACCCCGCCACAACCATAGTGGCCACAGACAATAATGTGCTTGATTTGCAGCACATCAACGGCGTACTGCACGACCGACAGGCAGTTTAAATCGGTATGAATGACTTGATTGGCGACATTACGATGGACAAAAAGCTCGCCCGAGTCTAGGCCAGTCAGGCGCTCTGCAGGAACTCGACTATCCGCACAGCCAATCCATAAGTATTCTGGATGTTGCTCCTTCGCCAAGTCGGCAAAAAACTGTGGGTTGGTATCACGAATGTCTTTTGACCAGGCTTTATTGTTGGCGAACAACGCTTTGATTTGGGCCATATCCACTCAGTCTTTTGGCAAGGTTATCAATTGCCACTATACCGCAATGATGAGGTTTGAAATATACTGAGATCAAATTTCACATTCTTTTACATCTTGCGCGCCCAATAGATCACGCTGTTTACCTTCAAAGCCACTGCTCGGATAGGTTAATCCAAGAAAATTCGTATACTGTCTCTTCCACCATCAATGCAGTAGAGGGTAGTGAGTGTTTGATAAGGGACGATTTGCGCAGCTGACATTAAAAGGGGATTTGTTTGGTGGGGTGACCACCGCGATCATCTCTTTACCATTGGCACTTGCATTTGGTGTGGCCTCTGGGGCTGGCGCGGAAGCGGGGCTATGGGGCGCGATTTTAGTCGGGTTGTTTGCCTCGCTATTTGGTGGTTCGTCTACACTGATCTCTGAACCGACCGGCCCGATGACAGTGATCATGACCACGGTGCTAACCGCGATGATGTCTCGCTACCCGGAAGGAGGCGTAGCGATGGCGTTCACTGTGGTGATGATGGCAGGCGCGTTCCAAATACTGATTGGTAGCTTAAGGCTGGGTAAATACGTCACCTTAATGCCATACAGCGTGGTGTCGGGATTTATGTCAGGGATTGGGGTGATTTTGATTTTGCTCCAGCTGGCACCCTTGCTGGGGCAAGCGGCCCCGACAGGCGGGGCGCTTGGCACACTCAAAGCATTGCCTGATTTAATCAGTCAAGCCGACATGAAAGAGGTATTTCTCGGTGTTTTGACGCTTGGCATCTTGTTTTATTTCCCTGCCAAGTATCGTCGTTTTATTCCCGCACAGCTTGTCGCACTCGTGAGTATCACCTTGGTCTCTATTTTGCTGTTTGATACCGACAGCATTCGCCGTATTGGGGAAATACCGACAGGCTTACCCTCGCTGGTGATCCCGCATATCACGACAGAACATTTTACCGCGATGGTAATTGATGCCCTCGTGTTGGGCACCTTAGGGTGTATTGATACCTTGTTAACCGCGGTGATTGCTGACTCACTGACTCGGCAAGAGCACAACTCCGATCGCGAGCTGCGTGGGCAGGGCATTGCCAATATGATTGCCGGGTTATTTGGTGCGCTCCCTGGCGCGGGGGCCACCATGGGCACGGTGGTGAATGTGCAAGTGGGCGCGCGTTCTCCTTTGTCAGGGATTTTGCGGGCGGCGATGTTAGCCGCTGTGGTATTGGTGGCTGGTGCGCTTACCGCGCCGATCCCGATGGCGGTACTCGCGGGTATTGCGGTATATGTCGGGTTTAATATCCTCGATTGGAGCTTTCTTCACCGCGCACATAAAATCAGTTTACAACAAACCGGTATCATGTATGGCGTGATGGCGCTGACGGTGTTTGTCGACTTGATTGTTGCCGTCGGCCTAGGGGTATTCATTGCGAACTTGCTGGTCATTGAGCGTCTAAGCCGAGAGCAAGCCAAGCAAGTACGGGCCATCAGTGATGCCGAAGATGATGAAGTGCCGCTTGATGACGAAGAGCGTGCGCTGCTTGATGCGAGCAATGGCCAAGTGTTGTTTTTCTATCTCTCAGGGCCAATGATCTTTAGTGTCTCGAAAGCGATTGCACGCCAGCATGCGCACATCAACGAGTTCCGCGTGATGATCTTAGATTTAAGCGATGTGCCTATGTTAGACATGACGGTTGGCTTGGCGTTAGAGAACGCGATTAAAGATGCGCGCGAGGCCGATTGCACAGTATTTTTGCTGTGCCCGCATGATGAAACGCGCGAGCAATTGCAGCGTTTGCATATCGGTGACTGGGTCAGAGAAGCGCATATTTTTACCACACGCAAGCCAGCGCTCGAGGCGGCCAACCGCTTGGTAGAAGTGATGCCTTAGCACGCTGTTCAATTTATCTTACACACGCATACGCTGGTGCGCGTCAACGGGCTAGGTTGGCGCGTGCCAGTGTCGTTACGGATCCCGACAGGTGCTCGGTACTTTCAGTCTCAAAACTACGTCATACACGATCACTTAAATACAATGTATTTAGTGAATATTTGCCACATTTCTCATCATTTCATTCTTTTTGGTTGAAAACTAACCATGCGTTTCCCCTCCTGATTTGATCTTGTGCACATTCCTATATACTGGCGCGCGCACTGGGGGACCCCCGTGCCAGTGAGTAAAGCCGTCATGGCCGTGATACTGCATACGACTTGAAAGGATCAGCTGTTTTGAAATTCGAACGATTCAAGAACTGGACCCTGAAAGGGGACCTGTTTGGGGGCGTCACCACGGCGGTTATTTCTTTGCCCCTCTCGCTGGCGTTCGGGGTAGCGTCAGGTGCAGGCGCCGAAGCCGGGATGTGGGGGGCCATTTTGGTGGGGCTTTTTGCCGCGTTATTTGGTGGCTCTTCAACCCTTATCTCAGAGCCGACCGGCCCGATGACAGTGATCATGACCGCGGTACTCACCACCATGGTGTCACGTTACCCCGAAGGGGGCATGGCAATGGGCTTTACGGTGGTGATGATGGCGGGCTTATTCCAAGTGATTTTAGGGACCTTGAAGCTTGGAAAGTACGTTACTTTAATGCCATATAGCGTGATATCTGGGTTTATGTCCGGTATTGGCGTTATCTTGATCATTTTGCAGCTGCCGCCTTTGTTGGGGCACGTGACCCCCGAAGGTGGCGTGCTGGGCACACTGAAGACGTTGCCTGAGCTGATTGCACACACTCAGCGCAGTGAGCTTTTATTGGGGCTGCTTACACTTGGGATCCTCTTTTCTTTCCCACAAAAATATCGCCGTTATATGCCGGTACAACTCGTTGCTTTGGTGGTGGTGACTTTGCTGTCAATGTGGTGGTTTGATCTCGAGGCGATTCGTCGAATTGGTGTTATTCCAACTGGCTTGCCAACCTTGATGCTGCCACACATCGACAGTGAGGTGCTGACCACCATGGTGGTGGACGCGTTAGTGTTGGGGACCTTGGGCTGTATTGATACTTTGCTCTCTGCTGTGATTGCCGACTCGCTCACGCGTGAGGAGCACGACTCGGATAAAGAGTTGCGCGGTCAGGGGCTGGCCAATATGGTCGCGGGGTTATTTGGCGCTTTGCCGGGAGCGGGTGGCACCATGGGCACGGTCGTCAATGTGCAAGTGGGCGGGCGCTCACCCTTTGCGGCCATTGTGCGCGCCCTCATTTTAGCGGCGGTGATCTTGGTCGCAGGCTTTTTGACTGAGCCCATCCCGATGGCGGTGCTGGCGGGTATCGCCATCTATGTGGGCTTCAATATCCTTGACCGCACCTTTATCCAACGTGCTCACAAAGTCAGCTTACATCAAACCGTGATCATGTATGGAGTGATGATATTAACCGTGCTGGTGGACTTAATCGTGGCAGTGGGTGTGGGCGTGTTTATTGCCAATATTATTGCCATCGAACACTTAAGCCGTGAGCAAGAAAAGCAGGTCAAAGCGATCAGTGATGCGGATGAAGATGACGTCCCCCTGAGCGAGATGGAAAGGGCTTTGTTAGACAGCGCCAACGGAAAAGTGTTGTTTTTCTATCTCTCAGGCCCAATGATATTCAGTGTCTCGAAAGCGATTGCACGTCAGCACAGTAAAATCGAGGAATTCGATGTCATGATCTTAGACCTCAGTGACGTGCCCATGATTGATATGACCGTCGGCCTCGCGCTGGAAAATGCGATCAAAGATGCGGTTGACGCCAATTGCCAAGTTTTTCTGCTCTGCCCCCATCAAAAAACACGGGATCAGCTTGAGCGCTTACATGTTAAAAATTGGCTCACTGACGATCATACTTTTGATAGCCGTTATGACGCACTCCGTGCTGCGCACCGAGTGACCGAGGTCATGCCTTAAAAGAACGGGAGCTTATGAAAGCCATCGACATCAAAGACCTGGTCAAAACCTATGGGACCAGTGTTAAGGCGCTAAAAGGGGTATCGCTCTCTGTGGAGGAGGGCGATTTTTATGCGCTATTGGGGCCAAATGGGGCGGGCAAATCCACCACCATTGGCATTTTGAGCTCACTGGTGAATAAAACCCAGGGGCAGGTGAGCATTTTTGGCTACGATCTCGATACCCAAAAAGTGGAAGCCAAAAAACAAATCGGGCTGGTGCCACAAGAGTTTAACTTTAACCAGTTTGAGAAAGTGGAGCAGATCGTGGTGAACCAAGCGGGTTACTATGGTGTGCCCCGCGACCAAGCCAAATTACGCGCGAAAAAATACCTCTCGCAGCTCGATTTATGGGATAAGCGCCACGAGCCTGCCCGTAATTTGTCGGGAGGCATGAAGCGTCGCTTAATGATCGCCCGTGCGCTGATGCATGAGCCTCGTCTGTTGATTTTGGACGAGCCAACCGCCGGTGTCGATATTGAGCTGCGTCGTTCAATGTGGGACTTTCTCTCCGAGATAAACCGGCAAGGGATCACCATTATTCTCACCACTCATTACCTTGAAGAAGCCGAAACCTTGTGTCGCAACATCGGTATCATCAATCGAGGCGAGCTGGTGGAAGATACCTCCATGAAGGCCTTGCTGGCGAAGCTGGACGCAGAGACGTTTATCCTTGATTTACAGCCAGGGCATAAACTGAGCACCTTAGACGGTGTCAACTGGCAGAAAACCGATACCAATACCTTGGAAGTCGAAGTGAATAAGTCAGTCGGATTGACCCCTGTCTTTGATCAGTTGTCGCAACAAGGGGTGCAGGTGCTGTCGATGCGCAATAAGGCAAACCGCCTTGAGGAGCTATTTGTCACCTTAATTCAGCAAAATGGGGAGGAGCGTGCATGAATGCTTTGTATTGGGTCGCCTTTCGAACTCTGATTCATAAAGAAGTGGCGCGCTTTACCCGTATCTGGGTGCAAACCTTGGTTCCGCCCGCGATTACCATGAGCCTCTATTTTATCATTTTCGGTAATCTGATTGGCTCGCGGATTGGCCAGATGGAAGGCTTCTCCTACATGGAGTATATCGTGCCGGGGCTTATCATGATGTCGGTGATCACCAACTCCTACTCGAACGTGGCGTCTTCATTTTTTAGTGCCAAGTTTCAGCATAATATCGAAGAGCTTTTGGTGGCGCCGATCCCCAATTACGTGATCATTGCCGGTTATATCGGTGGCGGGATGTGTCGGGGGTTAGCGGTCGGCGCCTTGGTGACCATGACCTCTTTGTTCTTCGTCGACTTGCAGATAGCGCATCCGTTGATCGTGATTACCACCGTGGTCTTTACTTCGGCGGTGTTCGCATTGGGAGGACTTATCAACGCTATCTTCGCCAAAACGTTTGATGACATTAGCCTTATCCCCACCTTTGTGCTGACGCCCTTAACCTACTTAGGTGGGGTGTTTTATTCACTCTCACTGTTGCCCGATTTTTGGCAAGGGGTATCCAAGCTCAACCCGATTGTGTACATGGTGAACGCGTTCCGGTACGGCTTTCTTGGCGTGTCAGATGTCGGCATCATGACATCGTTTGGGGTACTGACGCTGTTTATTATCGGCTTGTATGCGCTGGCTTGGGGTTTGATTTCCAAAGGGACAGGCTTGCGTAGTTAACGACCTCACCGTATCTGTGATTCGGATTAATATTGGATAAAAAAGCCCCGGCCATGATGGCCGGGGCTTTTTATTACGAGCTTGAACGGTGATGCCTGATGGTGTGCTGACGGTTAATTAAATAAACCTTTCAGCCAGCCGACCGGGTCTGACTGACCACAGCGCTTGGCAAACTGCCCATCAATGTCCCAAACCGGCAGCGAGGCATCTCCGCGACAGCTCAGCTGGTATTGACTGCCTTTTTGCGTCACCGCGACCGTCGTGATGTGAGCCGGCCAAGATAACGTCAGCGCACTGGCGCCTCGACGACTGAGATAATCATCATAGACACGCAATGCACCTGAGGCCCCGGTGAGCCCGGTCGATTGGTTATCGTCGCGGCCAAGCCAAACTGTGGTGACTTCTTTATCATCAATACCCACAAACCAGCTGTCTCGGTTATCGTCTGTGGTGCCGGTTTTGCCGGCCAGTGCCACGTTGCCATGATGACGTTTTAAATAACCGCCGGTGCCTTGTTGCACCACTTGTTTCATCGCATACAGCGTTAGCCAGCCGGCTTGCTGAGAGACAACACGCTCGGCTTTTGGCCAATTTTGATAAAGGCTCTGTCCTTCTTTGGTGGTGACCGCGCGTAAGGCGGTTAATGGCGCACGTTGCCCACCACTGCCGAGCGTTTGATAGATTTGGGTGACGTCGAAGGGACTCATGCTAAACGCGCCGAGGAGCAATGACGGTACCTGGGGGATATTATCGGTATTAGCACCCAGTTTGCCAAAGGTATTGATCACCTCATCTAACCCCAATTGCATGCCGAGATTCACCGTCGGGACGTTATAAGACTTGGCGAGAGCGGTGAGTAAGGACACACGGCCTCGATACTGGCGATCATAGTTGCGTGGTTGCCAGCTACTGCCTTGGCTACCCTCCAAGCGAATCGGTTTATCGTCAATCTTACTGGTGAGCTGGAAACGTTCGGGGTGGCTCAACGCGGTCAGATACACCGCCGGTTTTGAGAGCGAGCCGATAGGACGTTTGGCATTTAATGCGCGATTAAAGCCTGCAAAGCCTGGGCGCGCCCCACCAACCATGGCGCGTATTTCACCGCTGCGTCTGTCTGCGATGACGGCCGCCGCTTCAAGTTTGTTGCCAGCTCTATTTTTCAGCGCCTTAACTTTATCCACCACCGCGCCTTCAATGGCTTGCTGTGAGACAGGATCCAGTGTAGTAAATATACGTAGCCCTTCTCCTGCCGCGTAGTTATCGCCTACATGTTGGCGGATCTCCTCTTTAAGTTGATCAAAATAGGCGGGTTGGGGACGCGAAAGTGTCGGGGTGGCCTGAATATCGAGCGGACGACTGGCGGCAGCATCGTAATTGGCACTGGTGAGTAGATTTTGCTCGAGCATCAAGCGTAATACCAGATCACGTCGTGTTTTCGCGCGTTCAGGGTGGCGGAAGGGATTGTAATAAGATGGCCCTTTTACCATGCCAACCAGCAGCGCGAGTTGATCAACACGTAGCTCACTGATAGGGCGACCAAAATACAAGCGCGCGCCCAAAGGAAAGCCATGCACCGGCTCGCCGCGGTTTTGGCCAAGGTAGACCTCGTTAAGGTAGGCCTCTAGGATTTTGTCTTTGCTGTAGCGAAAATCGAGGATCAAAGCCATGTAGGCTTCTTGCACCTTACGCCACAAGGTACGATCACGGGTGAGGAATAGGTTTTTAGCCAGCTGTTGGGTAAGCGTCGAGCCACCTTGCACGGTGCGTCCTGCGCGAATATTGGCGACCAAGGCACGCAAAATACCCGTAGGAGAGACGCCTTCGTGATGATAGAAGTCTCTGTCTTCCGTGGTAATCAAAGCTTCAACTAAAAATTCGGGAAAGCGCTCTCGTGGTAAGAATAAACGCTGCTCGCGAATTCCAGATTCCATCATGCCCAACAGCTTGGGCTCGATACGCAGTAATCCTAGCGGTTGTTGGCTGTTTACCTCGGTGATTTTACCCACTTGGCCGTCAGCAAAGCTCAACATCGCATGACGCGCCGGCGCGGGCCCATCCTCAAAATCAAATGGGCGACGAATGATCTCAAGCCGAGTGCTTGACGCCGAGTACTCGCCAGGCCGTTTGGGCGTACGCACTTTCTGATAGTTGAGGGCGTCTAGCTGTTGGCGCAGCTGCAAAAGGGAAAAGTCGCTGCCAGGAGACAGGTTGATGACTCGACCATAAACGACCCCAGGAAGCTGCCAAATCTGGCCGCTGAACCTGTCTTGGATTTTGCCATCCAGATAGATACCTAACATAACGACGGCCGCAATCCCGACGAGGCTGCACTTTAGCCCCAAGCCTAACAGGCGTTTCCCCCAACTTGGCTTAGTAGACGTCTTTTTGGGCTGGCGCTTGGGTGATGAACGTTTTTTGTTGCTCGGGCGTGAGCGTGTTTTTTTCTCTGCCATACAATAGCTTAACTCTGGTTAAAATGGCGCTTGGTTTTACGGGTTGGCGCATGGTTGGCCGGATCATCTGGCCAAAGGTGCTTAGGGTAGCGCCCTTTCATTTCTTTTTGCACCTCTTTGTAGCTGCCTTGCCAAAACCCCGCCAGATCTTGCGTGATTTGCAGTGGACGTCCGGCTGGAGAGAGCAACTCCACTTGCACGGCCACCTGGCCGTTAGCCAGGGTGGGTGTATCCGCCTGTCCGTACATTTCCTGCATTTTTACCGCTAAGACGGGCGCGTTTTCCGGGTTATAGCGCAGCGGATAACGTGATCCGGTTGGGACAGTAATGTGTGTGGGCAACGCGGTGTTTAATTGCTGTGTTGCCGCAAAACCGAACCAGGCCTCCAGCACGGGCTTGAGATCCAACTGCTGCAGGGCTTGCCAACGTGACATGCCATGGACAAAAGGCGCCAGCCAGGTATCGAGCGATGCCAATAAGTCGTCATCACTAAGTGGCGGTAGCATGATATCCAGTCCCCAGGCTTGTGCGCAGCGGGCGCGGGTGAGCAAGGATTGGCTGCCGCTTTGCCAGTTCAATGTATTAATGCCTTTTTGGCGCACGGCGTTTAATAACCCTTGCGCCTGTTGCTCAGCGCTGAGTGTATTAAGTGGCTCACGATAAAGCACTAATTCGCCGAGGCGTTGCTGTTTTTCTGCTTGTAATGTGCCGCGTTGGTCATCCCATTGTACGACCTCATGTTGACGTAATAAGTCGGGGCGCATTTGTTGTAGCGAGCGCAGTGAAAGCGCGATAGCACTGTAGGCGCGGCTGTCGTGTTGCTCGCCGGCCATCACATCACAAACCACGATTGCCTCGTTGTGACTGAGTGCGTCTTGGCTATCGAGTGTCACGCCGTGACCATTGGCCATCATAAAGCGCCCCGTTTTTCCCCGTCTCAATGCGATTCTATCTGGCCAGATGTTCGCGGCCAGCAGTGGCAATATGGCTTCATCGAGTGAGCGTTGTAACTTTATCCCAAGTGCCCGTGCCAGCGATTGAGCGCGGTCTTGATAGTCTTTGTGAGACATGACCGCCTGTAATTGGTCAATCAGTGCCAGTGATACACCTGAGGTCATCGGTTTGTCGGCCCATGCGGCGAGCCAGCAGGCGGTGGATAACACGGCGGTATCCGCCTTTTCAGCCCGAGCCAACATGGCGGCAGCGCGCGGGCTAGCAGCCAATTGGATGGCACGTTGCCCCAGCGCTGTGAGTCCTTGGCGCGTATCAATCAGCCCCAATTGTGTCAGTCTGGTACAGGCCGCTTGCCAATGCTTGGTGGGCGGCACGTCAAGCCAATGTAAATCTTTGACATCACAGCCCCACTGGATGACATTGAGGGCAAGATCGGTCAAGTCCTCTCGCAAGATCGGCGCGGTGGGAGTGGCAGGTAAGCGCTGAAATTGCTCTTCACTGTATAAGCGCAGGCATTGCCCTTCTTCGAGACGACCTGCTCGCCCCGCACGCTGGATGGCAGCGCTACGCGTTATTTGCCGCGTCACCAATTTATTGATACCGGTTTGGGCTTGGTGCAACACCAAGCGCTCAAGCCCAGCATCGATGACTAAACGAATCCCTTCGATGGTTAAACTGGTTTCAGCAATGTTGGTTGTGAGCACTAACTTACGTCTTCCAGGGGAGGGAGGCGCAATCGCGGCGTGTTGCGCCGAGACGTCAAGGCTGCCGTGGAGGCGGTGCAAATCCATGTCATCAGGTAGGCGCCCTTCTAGGGCGGCATAAACCTGTCTAATCGTGCCCACGCCGGGGAGAAAGAGTAGGGCCGACCCTGCGTGTTGAACGATAAAATCAAGGCTGGCGCTCGCTACTGCGCTGGCCCATGGTGAATGCCGTGACAGTGGGTGATAGTGATAATGAATCGGGTAGCTGCGCCCTTCAGTTGTCAGGGTCAGGGCGTCGGGTAAATGTTGCGCCAAGGCGTGATTATCTAAGGTGGCAGACATGACCACTAGGCGCAGATCATCTCGCAAGCCGGCTTGGCAATCTAGGCTCAAGGCGAGCGCCAGATCGGCATGCAGGCTGCGTTCGTGAAACTCGTCGAACATGATCACACTCACGCCATCGAGCATGGGGTCGGTTTGCAGCAAACGTGTCAGCACTCCCTCAGTGACCACCTCAACACGCGTTTTAGCACTGACTTTTGTCTCACCACGCATGCGTAAACCTATGGTTTGGCCAATAGGCTCATTCAGGTGATGGGCGAGGAAGCGGGCAATGTTGCGAGCGGCGAGCCGACGAGGTTCCAGTAGCACGATTTTTCCCGGCAGTGGTGCTTGCTCAAGTAGCGCGAGGGGTAAGCGCGTTGACTTACCCGCTCCTGGTGGGGCGGATAAGAGGATTTGTGGATAGGCCGCGAGCCCGTCTATCAGGTCAGGTATCACGGCATCAATCGGAAGCTGCGACAAGAATTTGCCCTTTGTGTCAGAATCAAAGTGACTATTTTAACGGACTGAGCGTAAAAGGAGAGCCCATGCGACTATTTTTCGCGCTAGGTTTGGAGGAGGACATTAACCAAACCGCCCGGGCGCAGCTGGTGGCGTATAAAAATCGCCTCAGTGGAGTAGGGCATGCGGTGCCCGATCAAAACTTACATCTTACCTTGGCGTTTTTGGGTGATGTGCCGGATGCATATATTCCTCGTCTGCAAGCCACGGTGCAAGACCTTCAACTGCCCGCCTTTTCCATCACGGCCTCGACCGTTGAAGTATGGGCTCAGCCGAGGATTGTCTGTGCAACGTTAGCGTCTCCTCCGCAAGCCTTATTGGCGCTGGCTCATCATTTACAGACCTTACCCGTTTGGCCAGCGAAAGCGGACAGTCATGCGTTTACCCCGCATATTACCTTGCGTCGTGGTGTCAAAGATGACGATGCGCTGGACTTACCGACGCCTCCTGCCCAGACATTTGCGTGTCAACGATTTGGATTATATGCTTCGCCTTCCTCCTCGTCGGATGAATCGATACCTCGAGATAATGAGGGGCGGGCGGTATACCAATGCCTGCGTCAATTCAGCCTTTGTTAATCATCAGCAGGAACGGCAGATGCAGTTTTCCCCACCACTAGCGTCGGCAACCTTAGTACGCCGCTATAAACGTTTTTTAACCGATGTGACCTTGGCTAATGGCGAGTCGCTGACGATGCATTGTGCCAATACGGGGGCGATGACCGGTTGTGCGACGCCAGGCGATACCGTTTGGTATTCCACCTCCGATAATACCAAGCGTAAATACCCTCACAGTTGGGAGCTTAATCATACCCAGCAGGGACACTGGATTTGTGTCAACACGGCGCGCGCCAACACCTTAGCGGTTGAGGCGGTGCAGGCGAATCGTATTCCTGAACTAGTGGGGTATCGACAATTACAGACGGAAGTACGCTATGGCAGTGAAAACAGCCGCATAGACCTACTATTACGTGACGATGACAAAGCGGACTGCTATATAGAAGTAAAGAGTGTCACATTATTGGAGGAAGACGGCTGGGGCGCGTTTCCGGACGCCGTCTCGACGCGTGGGCAAAAGCACTTGCGTGAGCTGATGGCGATGGCAGAGCAAGGAGATCGTGCGGTTTTATTGTTCGTTGTTTTGCACTCGGGGATTGAAAAAGTCACTGGCGCCCCCCATATCGACCCGGATTATAACCAGTTATTAAATCAGGCGTTGGCGTCAGGGGTAGAAGTGATCTGCTATCAGGCTCAGATGTCGCCGAGTGAGCTAAATCTGGTTAATTCCGTACCTTTTGTTAGTCATACCGCAAAAGTGTAAGCATGTTCACATTGGGCGTTGCGCGGCGTAAATCAAAGATTGCCACCCTAAAGGCTTTCTGCTATAGATAGCGCCCTCATTTGACAGACACGGGTCATGTCAAGGTTTTTTAGGAGAAGCTGAATGCCAGAAAGCAAAGAAAAGAAATCGCTGGGCATCCTGGCCATTGCCGGATTAGAGCCATACCAGGAGAAACCTGGAGAGGAGTATATGGGAGAGGCTCAGCTTGAGCATTTCCGTAAAATCCTCAATGCGTGGCGTAATCAGCTCAGGGAAGAAGTCGACCGCACCATGAATCATATGAAAGATGAGGCGGCCAATTTCCCCGATCCTGTCGATCGTGCAGCACAGGAAGAGGAATTCAACCTAGAGCTGCGTAATCGCGATCGCGAGCGCAAGCTGATTAAGAAGATCGATAAGACATTGCAGCGTATCGAAGATGATGACTTCGGCTTTTGCGACTCGTGTGGTATCGAAATTGGGGTGCGCCGCTTAGAAGCTCGCCCAACAGCAGAGCTATGTATTGATTGTAAAACACTGGCTGAGCTAAAAGAAAAGCAAATGGCTGGCTAACGCTGGCGCGTTATATTTGCACACATCGATGCCTAGCCGTGGTTAGCGGAGAGAAAATCAGACAGATAAAAGGGAGCCTCGGCTCCCTTTTTGTGTTTTAGGGTGCTTGTGTTAGCGCAAGATCCCCGTACAATTTGCGCTATTCACACTCGCTGCAGGCGTTGCACCTACTGTCTATGCGCTTATCATGACTTTGCAGACCGCTTATATTGGCCGTTTTGCTCCTTCCCCGTCGGGCCCGCTACACTTTGGCTCATTGGTGGCGGCACTTGGCTCGTATTTAGATGCGCGTGCACACCATGGGCAATGGCTGGTTCGGATTGAAGATATCGATCCGCCTCGGGAGCAGCCGGGCGCCGCGAGTGACATTTTGCGCACGCTAGAGGCGTTTGGTTTTGAGTGGGACGGAGAGGTGCGTTACCAAAGCCAGCACCTTTCTGATTATCAAGCACAAATAGAGGCTTGGCTTGCATCGGGACAGGCGTATTATTGCACCTGTACGCGTCGGCAGATTAAAGAGGCGGGCGGCGTCTACCCAGGTTGGTGTCGTGATAAAGGTAAAGGGGCGCAAGCGGCGGCGGTGAGACTAAAAAGTCCCGTTGAGGTGCTCGCGTTTCAGGACAGGTTGCATGGTACGCTTGATCTTGATGCGCATCTTGCCAATGAAGACTTTATCATCAAACGACGCGATGGCTTGTATGCGTATAACCTTGCGGTGGTATTGGATGATATCGACCAAGGTGTGACCGATATCGTGCGTGGGGCGGATTTAATTATGCCGACAGGACGCCATATCGCGTTGTACCAACAACTCGGCCAACCCGTGCCGCGTTATTTACACCTTCCTCTGGCTGTCAATGCAGAGGGACACAAGCTTTCTAAGCAAAACCGGGCTCCTGCCATTGATAATCAAGCGCCGCTGCCAGCTTTACGCGCAGCGATGACGTTTCTTGGTTTGCATGCAGTGGCTGAGCAAGAGGTGGCAAGTCCCACCCAATTATTGGACCTGGCGGTTAAGCGTTGGTCGTTGACACAGATACCGAGAAAAACGGAAGTGACGACAGCATTCTAAAATGGCCCACCCTGATATATTATATGCCGCTGTTTCATGGCCCGAACAATTAAATACGAGGTGAGCTATCTTTAATCGAGTGACCAGCTTTTGCCGTAAGGTTCTGAATCGTGATAGTAAAACACGCGCAATTGAGGATCTTAAGTTGGAAGTTATCCCCCGCAAAGCACATGGCATTTCGCGCAAAGGTATCAGCGAAAATGCGCTGAAAGTGCTTTATCGCCTGCACAAAGCGGGCTTTGAAGCGTACCTCGTTGGTGGCGGTGTGCGAGATTTATTGTTGGGGCGTGAACCCAAAGACTTCGATATTGCGACCGACGCAACGCCAGATGAAGTCAAAAAGCTGTTTCGTAACTGCCGGCTCATTGGGCGGCGTTTTCGTCTTGCCCATATCTTATTTGGCCGCGATGTGATTGAGGTCGCCACGTTCCGAGGCCACCACGGTAAAGGCGAAAAAGATAAGCAAACCGCTCGCTCCGAAGACGGGATGCTATTGCGTGACAATGTATATGGCACCATCGATGAAGACGCGCAGCGCCGTGACTTTACGGTGAACGGGCTGTATTACAATATCGCCGACTTTTCTATTCGGGATTATGCGGGGGGAGTCGATGATCTCAATAACCGCGTTATCCGCCTGATCGGTGATCCTGAAACGCGTTACCGTGAAGATCCGGTACGGATGCTACGCGCCGTGCGCTTTGCGGTTAAGCTTGATATGACGATTAATAGCGCGACAGCGGCGCCGATTGTCGAGCTTGCGCCGTTATTGCAAGACATCCCGGCCGCGCGAATGTTTGAAGAAAGCTTGAAGCTGTTGCAGTCCGGTCAAGGGTTCGCGACGTACCAAATGTTGCGCGAGTATAATTTATTTCAGCAGCTTTTCCCTGCCGTGGCCGCACACTTTACCGAAGCGCAATCTAGCCAAACGGAACAGATGTTAGAGCAGGTATTACGCTCAACCGATAAGCGGGTGGTTAACGAACAGCGCATTAATCCGGCTTTCTTATTTGCTGCCATGCTGTGGTATCCCTTGGTGACACGGGCGGAAGAAATGGCATTTGAGAGTGGTTTGAGCTACTACGATGCCTTCATGGTGGCCGCCAGTGACATTGTGGATGAGCAAGTTAAGACCATCGCCATTCCGCGGCGCTTCACCGCCATGATACGTGAAGTGTGGCAATTGCAAATGCGTATGACTCGTCGCACTGGTGCGCGTGCGTTTAAAACACTGGACGAGAAAAAATTCCGCGCGGCATTTGATTTGCTCGAGATGCGCGGTGCGGTCGAAGGTGAAGAGACCGAAGCGCTGTGTGCGTGGTGGCGAGACTTTCAGCGTGCAGATCAAAGTGGCCGCCAAAAAATGGTGCGTGCGATCAATAAAGTTCATAATACGCGTAAACCCAAGTCTCGTCGGCGTAAGGGACCGCCACGTCGGCGTAAACCGCAGTCAAATTCAGACGCATGAATCGGGTATATATCGCCATTGGCAGCAATCTCGGTGAGCCTGTAGAAAAAGCCAAACAGGCGATTGCTGCGTTAAAGACACTGCCGCAGAGTCGTTTTGTGGCAGTATCAGCCCTTTATACCAGCAAACCCATGGGGCCGACCGATCAGCCCGATTATGTTAATGCCGTCGCGGCGCTGGACACTCAGCTTGACCCTCTGACACTATTGGATGCAACACAAGCCATTGAGCTTGATTATGGCAGGGAACGCAAAGCAGAGCGTTGGGGACCGAGAACGTTGGACCTCGATATTCTACTCTATGGCAATCGCGTCATCGACGAGCCGCGACTGACGGTGCCACATTACGGCATGAAAGTGCGTGAGTTCGTGCTTTATCCACTTGCCGACATCGCCCCCGACTTGTGCCTGCCTGATGGCAGCACTCTCGCCGCGTGCCTGACGCGCGTTGATCGCAATGGTTTAACCCGTATTAGCGATCACGCTTAATCGGTGGGCCCCAGTTTCAGGCTTTGGGAGACACAATGAAAAAAATCACAATTACCGATCTGATCACTTGGAAGCAGCAAGGGCAGAAGTTTGCGTCCTTGACTGCCTATGATGCGAGCTTTGCTCAATTATTTGAGCAGCAGGATGTGCCTGTTTTATTAGTTGGCGATTCGTTAGGCATGGTGTTGCAAGGAAAAAGCGATACCTTGTCAGTCTCGGTTGACGAGCTAGCGTATCACACCCGTTGCGTGCGAGCGGGCAGTCCCAACAGCTTGCTGATGGCCGATATGCCATTTATGAGCTGTGCCACCCCTGAGCAAGCCTGTACCAATGCCGCAGCGTTGATCAAAGCAGGCGCCAACATGGTCAAAATCGAGGGTGGATCATGGCTGGTTGACGCGGTGAAAATGCTAACTGAGCGCGCCGTGCCGGTTTGTGTGCATTTGGGCCTCACCCCGCAATCGGTGAATATCTTTGGTGGCTTTAAAGTACAAGGCCGTGAGGAAGAGAAAGCCGAACAAATGGTGGCCGATGCGGTCGCGCTAGAGAAGGCCGGTGCGCAGATTATCGTACTTGAATGCGTTCCCGCGTCACTGGCTAAACGTATTACCGAGACGGTGTCGGTGCCGGTGATTGGCATTGGTGCTGGCGGTGACACTGATGGTCAAATTTTGGTCATGCATGATATGCTCGGCGTATCGGCAAACTACATGCCCAAGTTCTCGAAAAACTACTTGGCAGAGGCCGGTGATGCGCGCGCGGCGGTGGCTCAGTATGTGCAGGAAGTGGCGAGTGGCGAATTTCCCGGTTCCGCCCACACGTTTAAATAGAGAGACCGAGTATGCAGGTAATTTCTGAGGTGGCGCCACTGCGCGATCAAATCAGCCAGTGGCAAAAAGCGGATAAGCGCATCGCCTTTGTGCCGACCATGGGGAATCTCCACCAAGGGCATTTAACCTTGGTGCGCAAAGCTCGCGAGCGAGGCGATGCTGTCGTGGTTAGCATTTTTGTTAACCCGATGCAGTTTGATCGCGCGGACGATTTAGCCAACTACCCGCGTACATTGGATGATGACCTGGCCAAGTTGCGTGAGGAGGGCGTGGATCTGGTGTTTACACCAACGGCCGACACGCTATATCCACACGGACTCGATGCACACACCACGGTCGAGGTGCCAAGGCTCTCAACCATGTTAGAAGGGGCATCGCGCCCCGGTCATTTTCGTGGTGTTGCCACCGTGGTGAGCAAACTCTTTAATTTGGTGCAGCCAGCGGTGGCCTGTTTTGGCGAAAAAGACTTTCAGCAATTGGCGGTGATCCGCAAATTGGTGGCAGATATGGCCATGCCGATTGAGATTATTGGTGTACCCACCGTGCGTGAAAGCGATGGGTTGGCGATGAGCTCTCGTAATAACAACCTAACCGTCGATGAGCGCCAACGTGCACCAGTATTGGCAAAAACCATGCGCTGGATGAGTGCACAAATGCGCAATGGGCGTCGTGATCTCGACGATCTGATTGAAGATGCTCATGATCAACTGCGTGCAGCGGGATTACAGCCTGACGAATTTTATATTCGTGACGCCACCTCTCTTGCGTACGTGAACGAAGACAGCCGACAAGCCGTGATTTTGGTCGCCGCTTATCTTGGTAATACACGCCTTATTGATAACCTAACAGTGGAATTGCATCGAGCCGTCGATAAAGCGGACAAAGCTGATCCCAGTGGCGACTAATGCGTCGTTGCTTAGCCGTCAGCGTCCATAAAATAGGCAATTCGAGTGCGTGGCTTCAGGTACTCTTTCACCACTTCTGGCAATTTGGAGATAGGCACGGCCGTGTCTATCTCTAGCTCACTGTCGCGCATGTCAATGATGGTGGCTTGATCGGAAGGAATATCCGGATCATAAATCATCACATTGGGTTTAAGCAGGGCAGAGCTGTTCACCGAAATAATAATGCCGACATCGTCATTCGACAATTTCACCACCGTCCCCGGTGGATAGACGCCCATCATCTTGACAAATAATGCCAACAAACGTGGGTTGAACTTGGCTTTGTTGTCTTTAAAAAGATGAGACAAGGCAGCAAAAGGCATCCTTGCTGGTGCGCCAAACTGAGGGCGACATAAGCGGTCAAAAAAGTTCACCATACTGACAATTTGCGCCGCTTCGTCAATGTCATCGCCTAATAGGCCTTTGGGGAAACCACTGCCGTTAGCAAACTCGTGGTGCTGGGCAATGATGGTTTCTACCTCAGGGGTACACTCTTTCATTTCTGATACCAGTTCCGCCCCATAATTAACATGTTGACGGTAGTAATTCATTTCCGGCTCCGTCAGTCGCTCCTTTTTTCGCACGATGGCCGACGGCACCTTCTTTGTACCGATATCATGCAGCACCGCGCCGGTGATCAATGCGCGAAGCTGATCATTGTCGTACCCGTTACTACGTGCCAACATCAGCGCGAGGACGGCCACATTCAGTGAGTGCGCATACATGTCTTCTGCCAGGCTCGGATCGTCCATTAGATGCAGGGTGACATTCGACTCGCTACCAAAGACCATCATGCTATCGACGAGCATGCGGACATCCTCGTTAGCCGCTTGTGGACGGTTGGCTGCCTTCATATTGATGGCCCGTAGCTGTGCCATCGAACGTTGATAATGCTTCTGCACTTTTTGAATGCGAGCACGAAAGCGGCGTTGTTCCTCTATGCGCTGTTGTTTCTCCTGCTCCATTGCCTCTTTTTCTCGGCTGACCGCATGTGGGTCGACTTCATCCGGGTTTTCTTTTTTTTCTGTCAGTGCGGGTAAGGGCACCGCCGTACTTTTATCCGGGTAATAGTAGACAAAGCTTATCGGGAGCGAGCGTATCACCTTCGCTTGTGCCTCACTTTCTATTTGAAAACGATTGAGCATAAACGGATGATCGCGCCATTTTAGCGGCAGTTTGATGTAAAGACCGGCTTGAAGTCGCTCTGTTGAGAGCTTGATGCTATTGGCTGACATGCGTTAATGACACTCGATCCATGAGGTAAAAGACAAGAATAAACCCCCAACAGATTACCATAAATTGGTGATGTTGAGTAAAAAGCCTAATCGCTATCGCACTGAACGGAAGTCGACTTAAAGAGTAGCAAAAAGTGCCAGAGGGGGGATGCATTTGCTGTCGTGGCAAAGCGTTGCGTACCGTGTTTATAGCGGTGCGGCCTGCAAGGTGCGGCCTGCAAGGTCACCGACACGGTGTCGGCATAAAAAAATCCCCACTCATGTGAGCAGGGATTTTTTTAAGTATGGTGCCCGGAGGCGGAATCGAACCACCGACACGGGGATTTTCAATCCCCTGCTCTACCGACTGAGCTATCCGGGCTAAGGCGCACCATTAAATAGTATTAACCGTCTCTTGTCAAAGCATATTTAACGGCGTCATTCCATTGAAATAAGTATTATTCCCACCTTTTTAACCGTTGCTTTTTGTGATCTCATTCATTCTTTTGAATGAACAGAAATAAATGCAAAGGTGTTGATTTTCTTACATTTAATAAACAGTGCATCACATATTGTATTGTTTTTTAATCATAATTTTAGGTTTTCTTTTTTTAGAAATAACCCTGCTGTCGATAATCCATCTTTAAAAGTAGGGACTAAAATAAGCTGTTCAATTGATTGTTGCTACACTTATTCAACAAGCAAATGAGATGCCTTTTTTTGACAACAGCTTAGGGCGATTCGGCCATGGTAATAGCACTCGGAGAGTCTCTCGATATTTCTCAAGTACAGCAGGTAAAAGCGGAATGGGAGGCGAAAAAGACGGACAATCAGACACACGTCATCGACGCCAGCCAACTGGGCAGAGTGGATGGTGCAGGCCTGCAATTACTGCTGGGGTTGGTACTTTCGTGTGATGATCTTCAGTGGCAAAACGTACCGGATTGCTTACATACTTCGGCACAACATGCCGGCATGACGACTTTATTAAAGCTAAATACTTGATACACGGAGTAGGAGTAAAAGGATGGCCAATATACTAGCAGCGGATGATTCGGTGTCGATTCGGCAAATGGTGAGCCACACGCTAAAAGAGGCGGGTTATCAGGTTGAAACAGCGAATGATGGTGCAGATGCACTGCGAAAAGCAAAGTCTAAAAAGTTTGATCTCATCATTTCCGACGTCAACATGCCGGTGATGGATGGTTTTGAGTTTGTTAAACAAGTGCGAGGCGTGCAGCAGTACAAATTCACGCCGATATTGATGCTCACTACCGAAGCGTCCGCTGAGAAAAAATCGGCGGGTAAAGCGGCGGGCGCGACAGGATGGATTGTTAAACCATTCAACCCAGATACCTTACTGAAAACACTAAAGCGCGTGCTGTAAGGCGCATCAACGGAGGGTGATATGGCCATGGATATGGACCAGTTACGACGCATCTTTTATGAAGAATGTCGTGAGAACCTCGAAGTGCTGGAAAGAGAGCTCTTGGCGCTTGACCCGGGGGCGACAGATCTTGAATCCATTAATACCATTTTCCGTGCTGCGCACTCGATTAAAGGGGGGGCTGCCACCTTTAATCTTGACGATATTAGTCACTTCACTCATGTGATGGAAACCTTGCTTGACGAGGCTCGGGAGGGAAAGCGACAGCTCGACAGCCACACGATCGATGTATTACTGCGTGGTGGCGATTGTATCCTCGCGATGCTTGAAGCATATGAAAATGAGGCTGAGTACGACGAAAGCGAGCGAGATGCGGTGACTGCCGCCCTCAATGCGATTATGGACAGTGACGGTGCGGCTGATTCCTCTTCAAGCGCTTTATCCACGCAGCCGGTATCGAGTGACCTTGACGCGAAGGGGGCGGCGGCCGCAGACATCGAAGAGTGGTTAATCACCTTTGTGCCTCACCCGGATATGTTGTTTTCAGGCAATGACCCTGTCCGGATTTTGCGTGAGGTACATGCATTGCCGGGTGGGGCGGAAATTAGCTGTGATCCGACCCAACTGCCACGTTTTGCGCAGTTAGACCCTGAAAAGCTGTATTTACGTTGGGATATTCGGGTTGATGGACATGTCCCACGTGATGAAATCGAAGCGATTTTTGAATGGGTTGAAGACGAGTGCGATCTTACGATTACGCCTATCCATTGTGGCGTGGCCAGTGATGTGGATACCGAACCGGTTGAGGTGGAACCGTCTGCCACTGTGCCACAATCACCGGAAAAGCCCGTCTCATCTTCTCAGCCCAAATCCGCTGCCAATAAAGCCAACAAACCTGCGGCGAAAAGCGAAGCCAGTGTGTCTTCTATCCGGGTGGAGATAGACAAAGTCGATAACCTAATCAACCTCGTGGGCGAGCTAGTGATTACACAGTCGATGCTGGCAGAGTTAAGTAGTGACTTCTCCCCTGAGCGGCTTGAGCAATTGCAATCTGGCCTTGAGCAACTGATGCTCAATACCAAAGAGTTGCAAGAAAGCGTGCTCGATATCCGCATGTTGCCGATCAGTTTTGCCTTTAACCGTTTCCCTCGTTTGATTCGTGATCTCTCCTCCCAGTTGGGAAAGCGGGTAGAGTTAGTTATTGAAGGCGAGAGCACCGAGCTAGATAAAACCGTGCTCGAACGAATTGCCGATCCGCTGGTGCATTTGGTTCGCAACGCGGTGGATCATGGCTTAGAAACCCCAGAAGTCCGCGCGGAAAAAGGCAAGCCTGAAACAGGGAAAGTGCATCTGAATGCTTACCATCAGGGCGGCTCGATTGTGATTGAAGTCAGTGACGATGGCGCTGGATTACACAAAGAAAGGATCTGGCGCAAAGCGCTGGATAAAGGGCTGATTTCAGACGACCTCCCGCTCAGTGAACTGACCGACGCGCATGTTTTTAATCTTTTGTTTGCGCCGGGTTTTTCAACGGCGGAGCAAGTGTCTGATGTGTCAGGGCGTGGCGTGGGCATGGATGTGGTGCGCCGCAACATTGAGCAACTGGGCGGCAACATTGATGTGCACTCAGCACCAGAGCAAGGCAGTACCTTTAAAATCAGCCTGCCACTGACATTGGCTATCTTAGACGGTCAACTGGTGAAAGTAGAAGGCCAAGTATATGTGGTGCCGCTGATCTCTATCATTGAGTCGCTTCAGATTGATAGCCGCCAAATTAAAACCGCATCTGGTGTTCAGCTTTATCGGTTGCGAGAAGAAAACATTCCCATTCTTCGTTTAAAAGAAGAGTTTGAGCTCGGCAGCAGTGGCGACGATCTTGATAAACAGCTGCTTTGTTTGGTCGAAGCCGGGGATAAAAAGGTCGGCCTGCTACTTGATGAGCTGCTCGGGCAGCAGCAAGTGGTGATCAAAAGCTTGGAGTCAAATTATGCCCGCGTGCCTGGTATTTCAGGCGCGACCATTCTAGGAGATGGCTCTGTCTCACTCATTTTAGATATCCAAGGCTTAATCACTCAGTTTTTAGCACGTGTCAGCGATGCCAGCGGTCATATCGCGGCGGCATAAGGAGAGGCGATGCAGACGGTAACGGAATCAGACAATGTGCTCGATATCGATGATCGTGTTGAGCAACTGCAAGGCAGTGACTATCTGAGCTTCGAACTAGATGGCGAACTGTATGGCGTCGATATCCAAACGGTAGAGGAGATTCGGGTGTGGGAGTCACCGACACTGATCCCGCGCTCGCCCACTTTTATTTTGGGCGTGATCAACCTACGCGGAATGATAGTGCCCGTGATGGATTTACGTATTCGCTTTCAGGCTAAACAGGTCGATTATCACCGAGAAACCGTGGTGCTGATTTTGCGCGCCAGTGAGGTCGCCAATAACAAGGTGATGGGCGTGGTGGTCGATGCCGTTTCCGATGTGGTTGACCAAGGGGAGGGGCAGATTATGCCTCCGTTTGGTGATTCTCAGGTGATTGCTTATGTCAGTGGCTTACTCAATGTCGGCGAGCGGGTGATGTCGTTGGTGAATGTGGATGAGTTGTTGCGTATCGAGCGATGGATATAGGTGGGGATATGGCGCAATCGCGAGAATACTTAAGTTTCTTACTCGAGGATGAAGAATACGGCGTCCATATTCTCGATGTGAAAGAGGTGAGAGGGTGGTCGGAAGTCCGTCGTATTCCTAACACCCTGCCTCACATGTTGGGGGTGCTGGAGTTACGGGGGGAGTACATTCCCATTATGGACATTCGCCAGTGCTTTGGTATGACGCCAGCGACGCTCACCGCCATGAGCGTCATCATTATTGTTCGCAACCAACAAGGGGTGTCGCTCGGTATCGTCGTGGATGCGGTGGCTGAAGTGCACAACTTGGAAAAAGAGCAAATTAAAGCCCCTCCTGGACTGCATCAACACGATGAGTGGTACATGGAAGGCATTGCGTCAGTGAATGACAGGCACCTGGTGTTGATTAACTTGGAACAGTTGTTCGACTTTGATCAGTTACAACAAAGCGCACAACCGGAAAGCGCAAACGAGGACTAGAATATGGCGTGGTTTAAAAGGGAAGTACAGCAAGACAACCAACAGACAAAACAGAATGTGCAGCTGTTAGCGGCACTTAATGTCGCGCCTGCTGCACTTGTGATGCTCGACAGTCAGCAGCAAGTCACCTTGATTAATCGACGTGCGCTGCAACTGTTGCAATGTTATCAGGCAGCGATTCGCGAGCACGGCAATGTCGATTTCACCGCGCAAAGTGAAGTGCTGTTTGGTAAACCGATGAGCAGCATACTTGCGGCGGATTTGGTGGACTACCAACAGTGGCAGCAGCTTATTGACGACAAACCATCGGTCCAAACTGTCGAGTTAGGCGCGGGCAAGTTGCGTGTGTCTGCCAGTAAAGTCGCCGATGGGCAAGGCTACAGTGTTGAGCTGTGTGATGTGACGGCACGCGCCCACCAAACGGAGGAGCACCAACGTCTTAAAGGCGCATTGGATAACACTCACAGTGCGTTCGTTTTATTGGGAAGACAGGGCGAAATCACCCATGTGAATGAGCAAGCGGTAAAACTGTGTAAACAGCATGAGAAAACCTTTCGGGCGAAAAACAGTGCCTTTGTTGCCAGCCGTGACGATATTCTTGGCAAACATATTGATTATCTTTTTCCTCAGCTGCAGCGCGAAACCTTTCATACCCCCGATAAGATGCCTATCAATCGGGATATTCGCTTTAAAGATGCGCGCTTTGAGTTTCATGCCACTGCCAGTTACGACCGTCACGGTAAGCATGTAGGCACCACGATTGAGTGGCGTGATGTCACTGAAAGGCGTAAGAAAGAGTCAGAACGTTCATTATTGGCGGCCGTGGTCGAGGGAATGACCACCAATGTAATGCTAGCAGATAAAGACGGTACCATTCGCTATCTTAACCCGGCAGTGACGGAGCTGTTCAAGAGCCGTGAAGATGAAATGCGCGAGATTTTCCCCGGCTTCTCAACGGATAAACTCGTAGGCACTAGTATTGACCAATTCCACAAAAACCCAGCGCACCAACAGTCTGTGATTGCCAACCCCGACCGTATGCCATTTAAAGCTGAGATTACGGTCGGGGAACTCGAATTTGCGCTTAATTGTATTGCCCTCTACGACGATGACGATGAGTACATTGGCCCTGCGCTGCAATGGGAGGACATTACCGAGCAAATGGATAGTCAGCGCCAAGTTGAGCGTCTTATCGCAAAAGCGGCGGATGGTAATCTGAGCGATCGGATGAATACCAGTAAATATAGTGGCGCGATGGCAAAACTCGGTGAGGGGATCAACCAGTTACTGGATAGTGTTGTCGATCCGCTTAACGAGTGTATTCGCGTGATGCGAGGGGTCTCGAAAGGGGATCTCAAAACGACTATGCCGGAAGACTACAAAGGCGAGTTTGAAGATCTCAGCCAAGCGGTCAATGCATCGATTAATAACGTTCGTAACATGGTCGAAAAGATCACGCATTCGTCGGCACGGGTGGCGTCTGCGTCAGCCGAAATTGCTGAGGGAAATAACGACCTGAGCGAGCGCACTGAAGAGCAGGCGGCTAACCTGCAGGAAACGGCTGCCAGTATGGAGCAGATGACAGCGACCGTGAAGCAGAATGCGGAAAGTGCGTCATCGGCCAATACTCTCTCCACTAAAGCCAGTGAAAAAGCGCGCAAAGGCGGTGAAGTGGTCAAAGAGACCGTGGATGCGATGGCGGAAATTAACGATGCCAGCAAGAAAATTGCTGACATCATTGGGGTGATTGATGAAATCGCATTCCAGACCAATTTGCTGGCTTTGAATGCGGCGGTAGAGGCTGCGCGTGCGGGTGAGCAAGGACGTGGTTTTGCCGTTGTCGCTGGCGAGGTTCGTAACTTGGCGCAACGCAGTGCCGGCGCGGCGAAAGAGATCAAGGACTTGATCAAAGACAGTGTGGAAAAAGTCACGCAAGGGTCGAAGCTCGTGGACGAGTCTGGCGAAATGCTAGAAGAAATTGTCGCGTCGGTGTCGGAAGTCTCCCAGTTGATTGACAAAATTAATGCGGCGAGCCAAGAGCAAGCCACGGGCATTGATGAGATCACACGCTCTGTGGCACGAATGGACCAAATGACACAGCAAAATGCTGCGCTCGTTGAAGAAGCGGCCGCGTCTAGTCAGTCGATGAGAGAAGAGGGCGCGGAGTTAATTAACTTGATTGGCTTCTTCCAAGTGGATATTGATGCCGACAAGCTCGTAGATATTCAAACCCCGAGCTCGAAACCCAAGGTTACCCCGAGTCACACGACTAAGACAGCGCCTAGAGCGAGCAGTGACAGTTACCGCAATGGTGAGGCCGCCAAAGCGCGTCTCAAGGCAGTGAACAGTCAAAAGTCGTCGAGCAATGAAGTCAGTGATGAGTGGGAGGAGTTTTAATCATGTCAGCGCCAGTGAATGCTTCGTCGGCTGGCGCCTATGATTTTAGCCAACGGCATTTCCACTATGTACAGACGTTTATGGAAAGCGAAACGGGTATTTTTCTTGCGGATAAAAAGAAAAGCATGGTGTATGGCCGGCTGGCACGCTGCTTACGCAGAACAGGGATGGCGACTTTTGATGATTATTTTGCGCTGGTGGAGCAGAGCAAAGATGAACGTGTGGCCTTCATTAACGCGCTAACCACCAATAAAACCCAGTTCTTTCGTGAACGTCATCATTTTGAGTTTTTAGCGCATCAGCTTATTCCGCAGTGGCAAGCGGCGAAGCAAAAGCGTATCCGGATTTGGTCAGCGGGCTGTTCGACCGGTGAAGAGCCTTACACCATCGCGTCGGTATTGGCGGGTCATGGGATGTTAGAGGGGCAATTAGATGTACAAATTCTTGCCACTGACTTAGATACCCAGGTGCTCAATACCGCCAGTAATGGCACTTACAGCTTGGAAGTGGCGCACACCATCCCCAAAGCGTATTTGCAAAACGGCTTTTTAAAAGGAAAAGGCATCAAACAAGACTTGTTTAAGGCCAAGCGTCAGCTTCGTGATGCGATCAGTTTTAAACAACTGAATTTAAAAGGGGAGTGGCCTCACAAATACGCAATGGACGCGATCTTTTGTCGCAACGTGATGATCTATTTTGAACGCGATACACAGCAGCGACTCATTGAGCGGTTTTGGCAGCAGCTTGTTCCCGGCGGTGTGCTTTTTATCGGCCACTCGGAAGGGATCGGAAAGATGGCAGAGAGGTTCGATAACTTAGGCCACACCATGTATCGCAAACGGGAGTGATATGCACCAAGCGTTGGAATTACATCATCATGCGCATGAGAAAACACTAAAACGTTTTTTTAGTCCTGAGCATGATAAGCACATGGTGAAGCTCCAGCCTGGCGATGTTTATGTTAGCTCTGATGATGAGCTGATTGCCACAGGCTTGGGCTCATGTATTGCCGCGTGTATTTGGGACCCTTTGGCTCAAGTCGGAGGCATGAACCATTTTATGTTGCCACTCAAGCGTGAAGAGGCGGAGTCCACCTGGACCCCCGAACAGCATTTGTCGCGTGCCGCGCGCTATGGCAACTACGCGATGGAAATTCTGATCAACTCTTTGTTGCAACAAGGTGCGGTGAAAAACCGGCTGCGGGTAAAGCTGTTTGGTGGTGGCAATATCATGGGGCAAAACATCGCGATTGGCCGTAAGAATATCGATTTTGTTCGCCAATATGTCATCAATGAGCAACTCCCCTTGATATCTGAAGACCTTGGGTTGGCATTTCCACGCCGGGTACTTTTCGAGCCGCGCACGGGTAAAGCGTGGGTAAAGAAGATTCAATCGTTGAGCCAAAAAGAGCTGGTGGCGGAAGAAACGCAATACAACCAGCGCTTGCTGCAGGAGTCTTACAATGATGGCGCCGACGAGCAAGATGTGGAGTTATTCTGATGAGCCAATATCGCTACAAAGTGTTAGTTGTCGATGACTCGCCGCTTTATCGCACCTTGATAAGAGAATGCCTAGAAAGTGACGCTGAGTTAGAAGTGGTTGGCGCAGCGGCAGACCCCTACGAGGCGCGCGAGAAGATTAAAAAGCTTAATCCCGACGTGATCACGCTCGATGTTGAAATGCCCAAAATGGATGGCATCCAGTTTCTTAAAAACCTGATGCGTTTGCGGCCGATGCCCGTGATCATGGTCTCGACCCTGACTCAGCATGGTGCAGATGTCACCTTGGCGGCACTGGAAATCGGCGCGGTGGATTATGTGCCTAAGCCCTCAGCGGACAGCGCGACCGCGATCACTCGCGAGCGTGATGAGCTGGTCAGCAAAGTGAAAATGGCTGCCCAGGCCAATGTCGGACAAACAAAGAGTTGGCATAAACAGCCGAATGTCACCATCGATCGTCAGCATTACAACCGCCGGGGCTATCAAGTCATTGGTTTGGGGGCATCGACGGGAGGAACAGAGGCACTGCGTGGCGTCCTCGAACGTCTGCCTGCCCACATGCCACCGATTGTGGTGACGCAACATATCAAAGCGGCGTTTTGTGGCCCTTTCGCCAAGCGGTTAGACCGTGCGTGTCGTTTGCAGGTTGAAGAAGTGACTTCGGAAAGGGTGCCTTTGGTACAAGGGCATGTCTATGTGGCGCCGGGAAACCAACACCTTACCGTCGTTAATCGACAAGGGCATTTGTATTGTCAGCTCTCTAATAGTGACCCGGTTGAGCGACATCGTCCATCGGTTGATGTGATGTTCTCATCCATCGCAGAGTCGGTGGGAGGGAAATCTATTGGTGTGATATTAACCGGGATGGGCAGAGACGGCGCAAATGGTTTGCTGCAAATGTATCAAACCGGTGCACTTACTGCTGCGCAAGACCAAGCGAGTTCTGTGGTATGGGGAATGCCAAGAGTCGCGATCGAACTTGGTGGCGTGGTAAAGACGCTGTGTTTAACCGAAGTGGCAAATTTTTTAGTGGAGGCCGTGTATGGACGCTAATCGCTACACATTTATTTGGCCACCTGCGCTGACAATGGTCAGTGTGGTTGCGTTAGCGCTTTGGTCAATGTCTTGGCAGACCATGGCGCTTGCTGGGCTTGTGCTCGCCAGCATGAGCTGGCACCTGTGGACATTACGCCACACAGCGCAATCTATCACTCAGCATGGCGCCTCTGACAGCACTGAGACGGGCGATGAGCCTCAGCAAATTTTGCGTCGTATCCACCATATTCTGTCTATTGAACTCGTCCCTATCCGTGAGCAACTCTCACGCCAACGTGAGGTGATTGATAACTCGGTAGAAAGCCTTAACAACAGCTTTTTCACGATGCAAAGTGCCTGTCGTGAACAGGTCAACACTGCCACCAAAATGGCTAATGAGCTGCTCTATAATGATGAAAGTGAATACAGTCTCACCAAGGTGTTGCCAGCCACTGAGAAAGCCATTGATGGCTATATCGACATCATGGTGAAGGTCAGTGATAAAAGCGTGGCATCGATTTATATCATCGAAGAGATGTCCGGCAAGCTCAATGAAGTGTTCCAGCTGTTGGATGATGTGCAGGCCATGTCAGAGCAGACCAACTTATTGGCGCTTAACGCAGCGATTGAGGCGGCGCGTGCGGGGGAGAATGGGCGCAGTTTTGCGGTGGTGGCGCAAGAAGTTCGCTCTCTCGCGATTAAAGCGACCGATCTTAATACCGAGATACACAAGCACATCGATTTGGCCCAAGACAGCGTCGATAAAACAAAGTCGACAGTGGGAGAGATCGCCTCGCTCGATATGACCGAATCAATTCGCTCGAAAGACTATATTGATTCGCTCCTTGAAGGGGTTAAAGAGGTCAATGATGAAGTGGGTAAAGAGATAGAACGCGTTTCCTCTCTGGGCGAGCAAGTGCAAAGTGAAGTGAACACATGTATCAAAAACCTCCAGTTTGCCGACATTGTATCGCAACAAGGTGGGCACATACTCGATAACTTGCACATCTTAGAAGAATTGAACGAGCTCATTGTTAACACCATGGCGGACGATACCATCGACTGGCCGCAACTCAACCAACAGGTCAATGAGATAGAGGAAAAAGCGGGGTCTGCGGCGCGAGCGCCAGCGAAACAAGCCTCGTTAGACGAGGGTGACATTGAATTATTTTAAGGATGCTTCATGAATATCAAACGCGACATATCGAGTGATGAAAAACAAGCCGTTTTGCATGTAAAGGGCGAGTTTAACTTCGCTTTGGTTCAGGAAGTGCGTAACGCCTATGTGGATCTTAAAGGGAAGGACGTGATCGTCGATTTACGGGAAGCGACTTATATGGACAGTGCGGGACTGGGGATATTGCTCAATATGCAAGATTATCTCGATAAGCCTAATGGTGCGATCAAGCTGGTCAATTGCTCTGATGCGATAAAACGGGTGCTATTGATTGCCAAGTTTGAAAAGAAATTCCACATTGAGTGAGTAAGCGCCTATGAACGTCTTGGTAGTGGATGATGAACCGGCATTAGTACATTATATTGCCGCGGCATTAAAGAGCGAAACAGACAATATCAGTATGGCGATGAATGGCCAAGAAGCGTTATCGCTCCTCGAGAATATTGATCCTGGAATGTTTCCTGATCTCATCATTTCAGATGTGAATATGCCCAAGCTCAATGGCTTTGACATGGCGCAAGAGATAAGGAATCGCTATCCGCAAAAATTGCTGCCGATTGTGTTCCTTACCGGGGTGAGTGATCCTGATATCTTTGCTAACTGCTTAAAAGCAGGGGATGACTTTGTCAGCAAACCCGTTGACACCGCCGTGCTGATCGCCAAGGTGCGCACGCATTTGCGCCATGTTCGCTTATTCCGAGAAGTTAGTCACCAACGCGACCAACTCAAGCAATTCCAAGAAACCACCGTTTACGAACATGCCATGGCTAGCCAGATATTTGAACGCTTGATGTCGTTCAATGTTGATGGCGTGCCGGGTGTCGAGACGTTCTCAGGCGCATTTAGCCTTTTTAATGGTGATGTGACCATGGTTCTCCGCCGACCATTTGGTGGACTCTATATTATGATTGCGGATGCCACTGGGCATGGCTTACCCGCCGCTATCAGTACTATTCCTGCGGTTAAAACCTTTATCGCCACGGCAAGACGAGGGTTGCCTGTGGGTGATATGGCCATTGAAATAAATGAGCATATCTGTACTTTTATGCCTGTTGGCACCTTACTTGCCGGCGCGTTGGTGGAGGTGATGCCAGATGGTCTGACGGTTAACGTTTGGAGTGGCGGGCTACCCGATGCGTATTGTCTGGATAAACACGGGCAAGTACTCGCCTCATACCAAGGTCGGCATATGGCATTAGGCGCACAAGCAAAAGGGCAGTTTGATGCCACTATCACTCGATTAGCACTTCAGCCGGGCCAACGCTTGTTTTTTGCTACCGATGGCGTAACAGAAGCACGTAATAGCGCAGGTAAGCAGTTGGGCGAAGTAGGGCTGATTCGGACCTTAAGTGGCTGTCAAGGCAGTTTGATAGCACAAACCAAGCGTACCTTAACTGCCTTTGCCGGTGATAATGGTGTCACGGATGATGTGTCCATGCTCGAGCTGACCTTCCCGCTGATAGCCCCTCCTCGTGAGCCGCTTTCCGAAAAGGACGCGACTTATTCGGTCGTCCCTTCAACAACTCACATCGTGTTTGATACGGCTTTGCTAAAAGAAGCGGATATTGTTAGGGACTTGCGCGGCCGTGTAAAAGGGATGGTCGGCGAGAGTACTGACTTAGATTTGATTTGTACCGTGGCGTCAGAGCTTATCACCAATGCGCTGGACTATGGCATTTTAGGCATGCAGTCGGTGAGTAAAGACGATGTGGATGGCCTACTGCATTACTTTAGCGAGCGGCAAGCCAAGCTTAACGCGTTGAGCGGGGATTACGCCATTAAACTTGATTTGGTTTATCAGCCTGTAGAAGGCTTCTTAAACATGCGTTTGTCACACACGGGAGACGGGTTCGACTATCAGTGGCACTTACATGATAAAAATCATGATGCAGATAGCCTTTCCGGTCGAGGGATTACTCTGGTGCAATCAATCTGTGAGGAGGTCATTTACAGTGATGAAGGGCGTCAAGTCGATGTGGTATTCAAATTACAGATGAATGAGTGACATAGTTGGCGATAGCCAAACAAGCAAAAAAAACGCTAACCCTTCGGCTAGCGCTTCTTTAAAGGTGGCTCCCCCAACTGGACTCGAACCAGTGACATACGGATTAACAGTCCGCCGTTCTACCAACTGAACTATGGGGGAATAATGGTGCCTCGAGGCGGAATCGAACCACCGACACGGGGATTTTCAATCCCCTGCTCTACCAACTGAGCTATCGAGGCAATGGTGCCGGCTGCCGGAGTCGAACTGGCGACCTACTGATTACAAGTCAGTTGCTCTACCAACTGAGCTAAGCCGGCACACAAATCGCGAAATACTGTGTGTCACACCATTATTTCATTATATGGTGCCCGGAGGCGGAATCGAACCACCGACACGGGGATTTTCAATCCCCTGCTCTACCGACTGAGCTATCCGGGCTAACGGGGCGCTATTAAACGGATTTTCCGTGTCACCGTCAACTGTTTTTTTGAAAAAAGTGCTGATATCGCATTGTTTGGATAAAAACCCAGCGAAGTGCGATAAAAACAAGCAAAAATCGGCGCTCATCACCCTTTATTGGGGGAGTTTAGAAAACGCTTTTTGATAGCGTGTGACCTTTTGCAAGTAGCGCCGAGACTCCGAAGAGGGGTGGCGGTGAGTCAATGCCCAATAGACTTGATTCGGGCGCAGCTTGTTTAAATCCTGCATGGCTCGGCGTCTATTGCTGTCAAACGTGCGCAGGACATTCCCTGTTCCGCCGTTATAAGCGGAGATCATGCTGTAGTGCAGAGACAGTGGATCGCGCACGGCTTTAAGATAGCGGTTTTTAAGAATGTAAAAATAGGCAGTGCCTGTATCAATATTTCGCTCAGGATCAAAAAGGTACTTAGGCGTAGGTTGACCACTACGCTTCTTTACCAGCTTGAATACATCGCGGCCAGCCGTTTTGGGAACCACCTGCATTAATCCATATGCATTGGCCCAACTCACTGCATAAGGATTAAAACTGCTTTCGGTTTTGATGATCGCATAAATCAGTTTTTCAGAGATGCCGTAACGCTTGGATGCACGGCGGACGATATCGGCATATTGATAACTGCGCTTGGCAACATGATCGTTCACCATGGGAATGGTGACGTAATACATGTTTTGAAAACGCACTTTTTTCTTTTTTAACCGCTTGTCAATTAGGTAGTTAGCAAAGCGATTGGCGCGCCACTCCCAAGTAATTGTTTTTCCTTCATGATCCACCACTTGTCCTTCGAGAAATGGGCGCCCATTGAGTGGCACTTTCGCTGCAGAATACAGATCGACGGAAGCCGGATCTCGGGGCGTGAGTAAGGTGGTGACGATGGCTTGTTTGAGGTGAGACTTCGGTGCATCAGTGGCGACGGTTTCCACGCGGATAACACCGCGTTCAAAATCAATGCGCGCCCGACTTTTGTAATTGTCCGTGTATTTGACGTAATCCCGTTTGCCTGACACGAACACTTGGTTTTCGCCCCAGCGCACCTCAATGTTGCCGGTGAACTGGCTAATCAGTTGATTCAGGGCGTCGATGTCTTTTTCGAACTGGCCGGGGATAGGCGCTAGATTTTTAGCAAACCGATTGGTGGTTTGATAATCCACGCCTACGTATTTTTCTACGCTTTCGCGGCTACAACCGGACAGCAAGGTGCTAAAACAGCACACCAACAAGCAAAGTATTCGCGTCATCGTTATTGCATTAGTATAAAAAACACCCGCACTGAGATTAACACAATGCGGGTGCTTTGTAGCCTCGGCGATGCCCGAGTGTGGACGGGGCCGCGTTAATTAGGCCTCGGGTGGCACATAACCGTCGATATGCACATCTTGGCCTTCGAATAGAAACTTCACCATTTCTTCTTCGATCACCTTACGGTGCTCAGGATCCATCATGTTGAGTTTTTTCTCGTTAATGAGCATGGTCTGCTTTTTCTGCCACTCAGCCCAGGCTTCTTTGGAAATGTTGTCATAAATGCGTTTGCCGAGCTCGCCGGGATAAAGCTGGAAATCTAGCCCGTCGGCTTCTTTTTGTAGACGTTGGCAAAATACGGTACGGCTCATAATCTAGGCTCCTTGTCATCGCCTGTGAGATGTTGTTGGCGCTCGTGTTCTACTAAGGTTAACAGCTTTTTCACTGGTGCCGCTAACCCAACTTTTGCTGGTTGCGACAAGTTATACCAAAGCCCTTGGTTCGCTTCCATGATGATTTGCGGCCGTTCATTAACACGCACCTTGACGGGGACAATATCGAGGTGAAAGTGGCTAAACGTGTGTCTAAACGCGGTGAGCACCTCAGTGTGAGTCGGTTTGATCCCCTGCAGCTTGTCGGCAATATCGATATCAAGTGTATGCTCTGATGCTTCCGGTAAGCACCATAGCCCGCCCCATAGCCCACTGGGCGGACGCTGCTCTAACCAGATATCGTCTTGGTATTGAATGAGTAAAAAGCTGACTTGCTTTACGGGCAGAGTCTTTTTGGGCTTTTTACCGGGAAAATCAAGCTGACGACCTTGTGCGCGCGCTTCACAGCGCTCTGCGACTGGGCAAAGTTCGCACTTAGGCTTGCTGCGGGTACAGACCATGGCACCCATATCCATCATCGCTTGGTTGTATTTATCGGTATCCGTGGCGGGCGTGAGTGCCTCAGCGATGTCCCAAAGCTTGTTTTCTACCGGCTTTTTTCCCGGCCACCCCTCGATGGCATAGCAACGTGCCAAGGTGCGTTTGACGTTGCCATCCAAAATAGGGTGGGGCTGATTAAGCGATAATGATAGTACCGCGCCGGCAGTTGAGCGCCCGACACCAGGTAGCGCCATGACTTGCTCAAGCGTGGTAGGAAACACGCCGTTGTGTTCGCGTGCGATCACTTGTGCCGCTTTGTGTAGGTTGCGCGCGCGGGCGTAATAGCCAAGTCCTGTCCATAGGTGCAACACTTCGTCTTGTTCGGCATTCGCTAAATCGGTGACTGTTGGAAAGCGCGTCATAAAGCGCTCAAAGTATGGGATCACCGTGCTCACTTGGGTTTGCTGCAGCATGATCTCGCTGAGCCAGACCTTATACGGGGTTTTGTTTTGCTGCCAAGGCAGGGTTTTACGGCCATATTGCTCGTACCAGTTTAAAATGGCGTCGGAAAAAGATTGACTCACTGTGCTCTCTCTTATTGTTTTGCTCACACGTGCACAAAGGCAGGTCACAGGGTACACTAACCCGAGGGCGCACTAATAGGATCCGTGCTGCCAACTTGCGCAATGGCGAAAACTTTGCATAATGCGCAGTCCGTTTAGATTTCCAACAATCGATGGTCTTTTTCACCACCATCACTAACACTGCATCACAGGCACTCAATCATGACTGAAGTCACTAAAACCGAACTGACCGAGGATGGCAAAGTTATTCGTAAAGTACGCAGCTTTGTGCGTCGCGAAGGCCGTTTAACCAAAGGCCAAGAGCAAGCGCTCAACGAGTCCTGGCCGACCATGGGCATTGACTTCGAGGCAACCGAACTGGATTGGCAGCAGGTGTTTGGCAACGATAACCCAGTGGTGCTGGAAATCGGTTTTGGTATGGGCGCATCCTTGGTGGAGATGGCTAAAAATGCGCCTGAGAAAAACTTTGTGGGTATTGAAGTCCACACCCCAGGCGTGGGTGCTTGTTTGATGGCCGCGCGCGAAGCGGGCGTTAGCAATCTACGTGTGATGTGTCATGATGCGGTGGAGGTGTTTGAGCAAATGTTGCCGAAAGACAGCCTCGACACGGTTCAGCTGTTTTTCCCTGACCCTTGGCATAAAAAACGTCACCATAAGCGCCGCATTGTCCAATTGCCATTTGCAGAAATGGTACGCGACAAATTGAAAGTGGGCGGCGTTTTTCATATGGCGACCGACTGGGAAAACTATGCCGAACATATGATTGACGTGATGGAAGCCGCGCCTCACTATCAGAACGTGGCGCAAGAGGGGCTTTATGTACCACGCCCTGACGATCGTCCTCTCACTAAATTTGAGCAGCGTGGGCAGCGTCTTGGCCACGGTGTTTGGGATATCAAATATACGCGCACCGCATAAAAACGCGCGTGTGATTCGGTGTCACAGACACGCTTAAAGCCAACCTAGCGTTGGCTTTTTTGTCCTATGTTGTAGAAGGATCCTGCCGGTGAAACCCAGTGCGCAATTACTCGAGCAAATTCTTGCTGATGTTCGGCCATTAATTGGACAAGGCAAGGTGGCTGACTATATTCCGGCATTAGCGGATGTGGCTAATCACAAGCTCGGTATCGCTGTGTGTTATAACGATGGCGATGTGATCCGTGCCGGTGATGCGGATGAGGCATTCTCTATTCAATCGATCTCCAAGGTGTTGAGCCTGACACTGGCGATGCAAAACTATCAAGCCGAGGAGATCTGGACGCGTGTGGGCAAAGAGCCCTCGGGACAAGCGTTTAACTCGTTAATTCAGCTTGAGATGGAGCAAGGGATCCCACGTAATCCCTTTATTAACGCCGGTGCCTTGGTGGTCAGCGATATGCTACACACGCGCCAATCTGCGCCGCGCCAACGTATGCTAGAGTTTGTTCGCCATCTCGCTGACAACCCGCATCTGTGTTATGACAAAGGGGTGGCGGATTCAGAAATGCTGCACAGTGACAGAAACGCGGCGATTGCGTACCTGATGCGCGCGTTTGGTAACTTTGATAACGATGTGGTACCGGTATTAACCAACTACTTTCATTACTGCGCGTTAGAGATGAGCTGTGTCGATTTAGCGAAGGCGTTCTTTTATCTGGCCAATAAAGGGACACCGCTGTCTGACAGCACCGCGATTTTAAGTCCTACACAAAGTAAACAGATGAATGCGCTGTTGGCGACCTGTGGCTTGTATGATGGTGCGGGCGAGTTTGCATATCGAGTGGGTATGCCAGGTAAATCTGGGGTCGGCGGTGGCATTATTGCCATTGTACCTGGCGAGATGTCGATTGCCGTCTGGTCGCCGGAGCTAGACCCTTCTGGTAATTCACTGGCAGGGACGGCCGCGTTGGAGCTATTGTCGGCGAGAATTGGTCGCTCGATATTCTAATGTGTCTCGATTGTTGTGCCGATCATAAGGGCAATATTCACGCCGCTTTAACCTATAAAGGCCTCGCAGCACGCTGCGGGGCCTTTTTACTGGGCAAATACGCGCTGATGCCGTAATGGGGTTACGCGTCAGCCGCCAATGTCGCGAAAGCGTGATCGGCCGCGGCGAGCGTAGCGTCCACTTCTTTTTGACCGTGAGCTAAGCAGGTAAAGCAGGCCTCAAACGCGGAAGGTGCCAAGTAGACCCCTTGCTCGAGCATTAAGTGGAAGAAACGCTTGAAGCGCTCGGTGTCACACTGTTGCACATCTTTAAAGCAGGTGACGGTCTCTTGCTCGGTGAAGAAGAAGCCAAACATCGCGCCTGCTTGGTTGGTGGTCAGCGCAATACCGTGTTTGTCTGCCAAGGACTTAAACCCTTCTGCGAGCTGATGGGTAACATGGGTCAAGTAATCGTGGTTACCTGGCTGACGTAGCTCAGACAAACAGGCGTGCCCGGCCGCCATGGCGACGGGGTTCCCCGCCAGTGTTCCCGCTTGGTATACCGGACCTGTCGGTGCCAAGTATTCCATCACTTCGCGACGTCCGCCAAAGGCACCCACCGGCATACCACCACCGACAATTTTACCCAGTGTGGTTAAGTCAGGTTTTACGTCGTAGTAAGCTTGTGCGCCACCTAATGCCACGCGGAAGCCAGTCATGACTTCATCAAAAATCAGTAAGGCACCGAACTCATCGCACAGCTCGCGCAGGCCTTGTAAGAAACCCGGTTGCGGCGGCACACAGTTCATGTTGCCCGATACCGGCTCAACAATGATACAGGCAACATCTTCAGGGTAAGTTTCGAATGTGTGGCGTACCGACTCAAGATCGTTATAGGTGCAGGTCAGTGTGTGCTTGGCAAAGTCGGCCGGCACTCCTGGCGAGTTGGGCTCACCGAGGGTGAGGGCACCAGAGCCCGCTTTGACCAGCAAGCAATCGCCATGGCCGTGATAGTTGCCCTCAAATTTAATGAACTTATCGCGTTTGGTAAATCCGCGCGCAAGACGAATAGCGCTCATGGTCGCCTCAGTGCCTGAGTTCACCATGCGTACCATTTCCATCGAAGGCACTAGTTCTGCAACCAGCTCCGACAAGGTTGTTTCACTCTCGGTTGGCGCACCAAAGCTGAGGCCACGCTGTGCGGCATCCACCACGGCTTCGCGGATAGCACTGTGATTATGGCCTAAGATCATCGGGCCCCATGAGCCGACAAAATCGATATAGGCTTTGCCGTCGGCATCAAAAATGTAAGCGCCGTCGGCACGCTCCATGAAGACAGGGTCGCCGCCGACACCGGCAAAAGCACGCACGGGAGAATTCACGCCACCGGGAATGGTGCGTCTAGCTTGTTGAAAAAGTTGTGCTGATTTGGTCATGACATATCCTGTTTGGTAAGGCTTGGCCTAAATTGCGTTGGCGTATTTTAACCAAAGATACGGAACACTGGCGAGGTAGAGTATGATTTCGTTAAGACAAGATTGGCAATTAATACGTACTGATCACAGTTGCGATCAAACGCGCAATACTTGAACACTTTACTCAGGTATTAGATAATCCCATACTTAGCACAAAGAGCATGTGAGGTAACAATGAGCGAAGCACCTTTGCCGTTAGAGTTTTCTGAGGCCGCGGCAACCAAGGTAAAGACGCTGATTCAGGAAGAAGAAAACCCCAACCTGAAGTTGCGCGTCTATATCACCGGTGGTGGCTGTAGCGGCTTCCAATATGGTTTTACCTTCGATGAAAACGTCAATGAAGGGGATATGGAGATCGAAAAAAGCGGCGTGATGCTGGTGGTTGATCCTATGAGCTTACAGTACCTGATGGGCGGTAAGGTCGACTACACCGAGGGCCTTGAAGGATCGCGCTTTTTCATTGATAACCCCAATGCCACGACCACCTGTGGCTGTGGTGCATCGTTTAGCGTCTAACCTTTTTATGGCGACGTTCAGCTTTTTGAGATAAAAAAACGGCGCCTTTGAGCGCCGTTTTTTATGCGCCAAGGCGATTAGCCACCTCGGTTGTAATGATTCAAGCTGCCCACGGTGGCCAGTAACTGATTAAACTTACTTAGCTGAGCCATACGCGATTCGGCCAGTCGCACAAACGCCTTTTTCTGTTCGCCTTGCAACGACTTCGCCTCAGGCAGCTTTACCGTCCGCGGGTTTTTGTGTACCCCATGGACGAGAAACTCATAGTGCAAGTGTGCGCCCGTCACGCGCCCTGTTGAGCCTAGCGTACCAATGATATCCCCTTGTTTGACTCGCTGGCCGGTTTTCACTTTACGCTTGGTCAGGTGCAAATATTTGGTGATATAGGTCGAGCTGTGGCGGATAAACACATAGTTGCCGTTGAAGCGGTTATACGAGGCTTTCATCACCACGCCGTCCCCAGCTGCTTTAATGGGGGTACCCACTGGCGCAACATAGTCGGTACCACGGTGAGGCTTTACACGACCAGTGACCGGGTGCAAACGACGTGGGTTGAAGTTTGAGCTAACATAGCGGAAGTTAACCGGTGAGCGTAAAAACGCTTTTTTCATCGCTTTACCACTCGGCGTGTAGTACTTACCATTTTTTGCGCGTACTGCCGTAAAGGTATCTCCTCGGTTAGTGAAGGTCGCGGCGAGGATATTACCACTGCCAATATGCTCCCCTTCCACAAACTCTTCTTCATACAACACGGAGAAGCTATCACCATTGCGAATATCAAGGGCAAAATCCACATCCCAACCAAAGATCCCCGCCAATTGCATGATCTGATTTGGGTTTAATCCAGCATCCGAGGCTGCTTGCCAGAAGTTTGACTTGATGGTCGCGCGCGCAAAGTTTAGCTGCGTATCCACGTGCTTGGTTTCAATACGTGATTGATAGCTATCATCAATTTTGTTGACGATCAGCGTTTCATTACTGCCTCGAGGCTGAATGAGCTGCACCAGTTCGCCGTCATCGTCTACCCCTAGGCGTACTTCATCGCCTGGATTTAAGTAAGCGAGGGTTTGCGTTCTTTCGTCGGCATTCACAAGGCGATAAAGGGTCGTTGGGCTTAACCCCGCACGGCTGAACAGTAGCGCCATGCTCTCGCCAGGCTGCACTTCATAGGTTTGCCAGTTGATATTGCGCTTAAACTGCGCGGGCATCTCTTCTTTGGGAGGCAGTAATGAGACAGCTTTAACTGGTAACGGGTAATGTTTACCCGGTTCGAAATTAGGTTTAGGGCGCGGCGTATCGGCGCCGTCTGGTACCAAGATTAATAAGACAATGAATGCGCTCAATGCACCGATAACGAGTTTATGTAACTTAGGTAAGGCTGCGAGTTTATTTAACGGCATGAAGACTATGTTGAATCACTACGAATAAAGTTATGACAGTCAGACACCCAATCGGTTTTATTGGGGATGATGCCCTGAAGTAGATTTGACACGGCTGACACAAAGACCACAAACATCTTTTGACGGCAGCCGCTGCGCGCACCCTGTACACACTCTATCAGTTTAACTGGTTTCAAAAACTGTCGCTATTCGAGTAGTATGTCGGTTTATCACATTTTTGCCTATTGGGTAGGAGCAAGAGACTATGGCGAGCCTGGAAGCTGCGCTAGCAGAACTAAAACGTGGCGTAGATGAAGTAATCCCGGAAGACGAGCTGGTGGCAAAGCTGAAAGAGGATCGTCCTCTTCGCATCAAACTTGGCGCGGACCCCACCGCACCCGATATCCACCTGGGTCATACAGTGATCCTTAATAAGCTGCGAGCTTTTCAAGCGCTTGGCCACGAAGTGATCTTCTTGATTGGTGATTATACCGGTATGGTGGGTGATCCAAGTGGTAAAAATACTACCCGTCCACCATTGACACGTGAACAGGTGCTGCAAAATGCAGAGACCTATAAAGAGCAGGTGTTCAAAATTCTGGATCCGGCGAAAACGCGTATCGAATTCAACTCGAAATGGCTAGGGGAGCTGGGCACAGATGGCATGATCCGTTTGGCGGCAAGCTCGACCGTGGCTCGCATGCTTGAGCGTGATGACTTTAAAAAGCGTTATACCAGCAACCAAGCCATTGCTATCCATGAGTTTATCTACCCACTGCTTCAAGGGCACGATTCGGTGGCACTGGAAGCTGACGTTGAGCTGGGCGGCACTGACCAAAAGTTCAATTTGCTGATGGGGCGTGAGCTACAAAAGCAAGCAGGACAGAAGCCGCAAGTGGTGATGACCATGCCACTGCTGGTTGGGTTAGATGGCGTTAAAAAGATGTCGAAGTCAGCACACAACTACATTGGTGTGAGCGAACGCCCGGATGATATGTTCGGTAAAATCATGTCGATTTCTGACGATCTGATGTGGGATTACTATGAGCTGCTGTCTTTCCGTCCCCTCGAGGAAATCGTCCAATTTAAGCAGGACGTACAAGCGGGTAAAAACCCACGTGATATTAAGATTCTGCTAGCCAAAGAAATCATCGCGCGTTTCCACTCCGAAGCCGACGCCGATGCCGCTGAGCAAACGTTCGTCAATCGCTTCCAAAAAGGCGCGATGCCGGATGAAATGCCAAGCTTCACCTTCGAGCAAGGTATGGCGATTGCTAACCTATTAAAAGAGGCGGGGTTGGTTAACTCCACCTCCGATGCGCTGCGTATGGTTCGCCAAGGCGCGGTGAAAATTGATGGCGAAAAAGTCGAAGATACCAAGTTAGTGCCTGCCGCGGGTGAAGCCGTTTACCAAGTGGGAAAACGCAAGTTTGCTCGGGTGACGCTCAGCTAAACCGCACCCTAGCTGGCGTATTCAGCAGCCACTGAGAGTGCAAAACCCTCGCATGACGCGAGGGTTTTTTATATCAAATACTCAACACCGATAGTGGGACTGGCGCTTAGCCACTAGGTGTGCCAAACGCCTTTTAGTGCACGTACCATGTGTTGACCAAGATAAAACGCCGTTTGTAGGCAGGCTTCGTTAGGTTGATCATCTTCTGGCGTGTGTGCAGTCACCCCAAGGCTTGTACCACTTGGATTAATCTTTTCCACCCCTATGTTGGCGCGACCTAGACTTAACCACAGCATGTCATGCTGGCTGGCTAAGGTTTGGAAATACTGCAGTGTCTGTGGCTGGTCACCTCCTGGGTAGGTGCCCACCGTAAAGCCAGCCGCGTACTTTCCTCGCCAGTCTTGGCGCTCCCAGGTGGGGCTAGAGGCATCGGCAAACGCCTTAAATTGGGCGCTCGGTCCACCCATGTAGGTTGGCGCACCGAAGATAATCGCATCAACGTCTTTAAGCTTTTCAAACACCTTGTCATCGACAAAGCGTCCGTTTTCAATCATGTCTGGCTCAATGCGGTAAACCACAGGTTCGGCATCGCCGGCATGAATGCCTTCCGCAATCGTGGTGGCTAGCGCATGAGTATGATCGTCGACAGAATGATAAATAATGGCAATGCTGATCATAGTGGCTCCTTTACTGAGACTGTACGTCAGACCTTAGGGTGTGTTGTCTAAATTTCAACCACTGTCTATTCAGGCTCGGCATACTGTCCCAATAATGGCTTTTAAGACCTGTCTAGCGCGAACGGTGGCAAGGACAAATGCCAGCGGATCGCCGCTAAGCGAATCAATAGTGTGGTGACCATACCCACAATAGAGGCAGTCACAGAGCCCGGGCTGACTTGAACGGCGAGGGTATGAACGATGCCGCCAGCAATACAGGCAGTGGCATACACTTCTGTTCTCAGCACCATAGGTACTTCGCGCGCGAGCACATCACGAATAATGCCGCCGCCACACGCGGTGATCACGCCCATGATCACCGCTACCAAGGGAGATGCGCCATAACTCAGGGCTTTATCGACACCGATACCCACAAAGACCGCCAACCCAATGGCATCGGCACAAGGCAGCACGTACCAGGGGAGACGGCGAGGATGACGGATAAGTAGCATAGTGGCCACACAGGTGGCTAAAATCACCCAGATATAGGTGGTGTCGGTGATCCAAAACGCAGGTGTGGCCCCCATCGCCATATCTCGCACTGTCCCGCCGCCAATGGCGGTTGCACAGGCGAGAACGACCACGCCAAAGGGATCCATACGCAGACGGCCCGCCACCAGCACCCCGGAAATTGCGAACACGGCCGTACCGAATAAGTCGAATAAATACAAAATCATGGTCTGAGTCATGCTAAATCCTATTGTGCCTGACGGACTTCATCGAGGGCGGTACAAATTTGCTCGGCGGCGTTTAATGCACGAGGGGTCGCACGAGTGAGCCAATCCGGGTTAAGTGACCAAGTAAACTGGCGCGTCGCCTTAGGCAGCAACTCAGCCATTGAATGCCAACTGTCTGGTAGCTGCTCGCCTGTGTGGAAAAGCACTTTGGGGGCACGTGTGATGACTTGTTCCATATTGACTTGTGGATAGGCGGCGGGGCTGTCGGCGAAGACATTTTTCCCTCCACATAAACGAAATAACTGACTCGGCCAGGCTCGGTTACTGGCGGTCATCAGTGGCGTGTCACTGAGTAAGTAAAAGTATGGAACGGGCTCTGCACTGCGGTACTGGGCGTTTAATTGCGCCAGCTTTTGATCAAAGGCGTTAGCATTGCGTGTGGCGATGTCTGGGCTCTCGCTATAATGACCTAGCTCGCGAATAAACTGACCAATATCACTGAGCGTGTCTGGGTTGAGGTAACGGATGGTAAAGCCTAATTCCGCCAAGGCTTCCAGAGGTTTGGGCGGATTCCCGCCGCGCCAAGCTAAAATAAGATCCGGTTGCAGGGCGATAATGCGTTCGAGTTTGACTCCCCGATAGTTGGCCACGCGTTCGAGCGACTGAGCCGGCTGCGGATAATCACTGTAGGCACTTGCAGCGACCATATTGGGGCCAAGCCCAGCGGCATAAGCCAGCTCTGTGGCGTGGGGGGCGAGACTAATCACTCGCAACGGAGTGGCGTGAGCAAAAGGCATCCATGTTAAGGCCAAGACAAGCCAACAGGCTTGCAAGCGAAAAAGGGTACAAAGGGCACGAAAACGTGGCATCAATCAGTGTCCTTAAACGATTAAAACCAAGGAGCATAACCCGAGCCAGATTAAAACACTGTGGGTTAACTTCAAGCGCAGCAATAAAAGGTGATAACAAGCAGGGGTGACCCCATAGCCAATTTTGGTTCTCAAGGTCTTAGTACCTTGATAAACAGCCGGGCCGCCTAGAGAGAGCTGGAAGCGACTACCTGCACACGCGAGTAGCCAACCTGAACCAGGCGTTCGCCAGCGTCTGCCCTGCTGCCAGCCGGTTTTTAGGTGTGACCAAGGTTGACGGCTCATTGCCACGATCACAGCAAACAGCCCCATTGGCACTATATCCAACAGGTTCAATAAGCGGGCGCTGGCGAGTCCAAACGGGTAATAGCTTAAGCGGCTTGGGGTCCAAACGCGGTGAAGGTGTACCAAGCTGGTGTATAGCAAGGCACCCACACCGCCTGCGAGCAGATAATAAAATATCACGCAAACACAGTGCCGCGCTGTGCCAAGAAGCAGTGTTTCCGCGCCCGCTTTTCCTATTCCGATCAATGACAGAGACTCGGTTTCACGATTGACGCGTGTGGCGAGCAACGCGCGCGCTGCGCCCTTGTCATGTTGGTCTATCGCATGGGCGATGGTGTGGCCAAACTTATCGATTGGCCGCCAATCAAGTGCGAGCCAGAGCAATATGGCATCGAACAGGGGACGCGACCAAACGAGCTCTCGGGTGGCGATTAAAAAAATGGCGAGGGTGCCACCCATCAACATTAAGGCGAGCGCACCGGCAAGCTTACGCTGGCGCTTAGGGTCTGTATCTTTGTTGACTTGGCTCGCGAGCAAGTCGGCATACTGTCGCCAGTATTGAAACGGAGAGTATTGACTGGGCAATGGGAGTAGCCAGTGCACTAATACCGCCAACCACAGCGCCCATAAGCGGCCTTGGTCGGCGGCGTAGATCATCCATTGTTGCGGATTGAGCAAATCATCCATGGGGTCGAGTGATCAGGCGTCGATCATTGCGATCATGTTTTCCACCATGGCCGATGAGCTTTTGGCCGCTAACGGCAGAAACTCTTCAAAGGTCATGGGTGACTCTTTTTCTGCCACGACATCGGAGATGGCGCGCACTACCACAAAAGGCGTGGCAAACTGGGCACACACTTGCGCGATCGCTGCCGCTTCCATTTCGGCGGCCACCGCATCTGGGAAGTGGGTATAGATATGTTGGCGGTGGGCATCGGTGTGCACAAAGGTATCGGCGGTACAGATCAAGCCACGCACCACATGTGTTTGGCTGTCCACTGCTTTTTCTGCGAGTTGCATTAATGCTTCATCGGACTCGAAGACCGCCGGTTGCTGCGGCACTTGTCCCATTTGATAGCCGAATGCAGTGGCATCCGCATCGTGATAGCAGACTTTGGAAGACACTACCACATCACCCAGATTGAGTGAGGGCTCAAACGCACCAGCCGACCCTGTGTTGATCACCCAGTCAGGCTTGAATTGTGATAGCAGCAAGCTGGTACCAACGGCAGCAGCAACCTTACCGATGCCAGACTGAAGTAACACGATATCATGGCCTTGCAAAGTGCCAGTATAAAAGGTGCAGCCGCCTTCTTGGTGAGTGGCGCTGTTTTCCAGCTTGTCGCGCAGTAGAGTGACTTCTTGCTCCATGGCGCCAATTATGCCGATTTTCATGCTGATAATCCTGTTCGTGTAAATGCCGTTAGTGTACATGAGGCAATAAAAAAGTGCCTCCTTTGAGGCACTTCTGGATAGATAGCATCGATGTCTACGTGAACGATGTCGGACGATACCGCTGGAGCGTCGCCCGCGCTATACTTCTAGGTAGTCCATGATGCCTTCTGCTGCTTTGCGACCTTCATCAATGGCTGTCACCACCAAATCGGAGCCGCGCACCGCATCGCCCCCGGCAAAAATTTTGGGGTTCGTAGTTTGGTACAAGATATCACCTTTTGCGGGCGCTTGGATTCGTCCGCGCTCATCAAGGGCGACATCGTAAGGTTCTAGCCACTCCATCGCGTGTGGCTGAAAACCAAAGGCCATGATCACCGCGTCCGCTTCCAGCACATGCTCACTGCCCTCAATTGGCTCTGGGCGGCGGCGACCCGCAGCATCAGGCTCTCCGAGCTGGGTTTTCACCACAGTGACGCCGCTAACATTGCCATTACCGTCGACTTCAATCCCTAACGGTTGCAGGTTGAACATAAAGTTCACCCCTTCTTCGCGGGCATTTTTGACCTCACGGCGCGAGCCAGGCATGTTTTCCTCATCACGACGATAGGCACAAGTGACACTGGCGGCTTGTTGACGAATCGAGGTACGGACACAGTCCATCGCGGTATCTCCCCCTCCAAGCACCACGACACGTTTCCCCGCCATATCGATGAACGGTGGAGCATTGTCCAGTGCCATCACCTTATAGGTGTTGGAGACTAAGAAGGGCAGCGCATCAAAGACGCCGGGCGCATCTTCATTGGCGAGGCCTGCACGCATATACTTGTAGGTGCCAACCCCTAAGAAAACCGCATCGTAGTCATCGACCAAGGTTTGCATGTCGATATCTTTACCTACTTCGGTGTTGAGGCGAAACTCAACCCCCATCTCGGTAAAGACACGCTGACGATGCCGCATCACATCTTTTTCCAGCTTAAAAGATGGAATGCCAAAGGTGAGCAAGCCCCCAATTTCTGGGTAGCGGTCAAAGACCACGGGTTTTACCCCGTTGCGGACCAGTACATCGGCGCAGGCGAGTCCTGCTGGGCCGGCACCAATCACGGCGACTTTTTTATCTGTCCACTCAACGTGTGACATGTCAGGCTTCCAGCCCATCTCAAAGGCTTTGTCCGTGATGTACTTTTCGACATTGCCGATGGTGACGGCGCCAAAGTCGTCGTTGAGGGTGCAGTCACCCTCGCAGAGACGGTCTTGTGGGCACACGCGACCACATACCTCGGGCAGGCTATTGGTTTGGTGCGACAGCTCAACCGCTTCTATAATCCGACCCTCGTTGGCGAGCTTGAGCCACTGCGGAATATAGTTGTGCACTGGGCACTTCCATTCACAGTAGGGGTTGCCACAGTCAAGACAACGATCCGCTTGTGCTGACACCTCTTTTTCAGTGAAGGGTTCATAGATTTCAACGAACTCAATTTTGCGCGTTTCAATCGCTTTTTTGCGCGGGTCAATGCGCTGCACATCAATAAACTGATAGATGTTCTGGCTCATGGGTCCCTCCTTTTACTGCGCCTGAACGCGCAGCTCAGCAGCGCTGCGACTTTGGTGGCCTAATAAGGTATTCACATCAGCGGCTTTCGGTTTGACGAGGTAGAAACGGTGTACCCAAGTGTCAAAGTCATCGAGCAGCTGTTGTGCACGATCCGAGCCGGTCAGCTCGAAGTGTTGGGCTATCAGGCCACGTAAGTGCTCTTGATGGATAGCCAAAGCCTCCAAAGACAGGGCTTCAACCAACTCAGGGTTGATACGACCGTTAAAATCACCCTCTTCATCCAGCACGTATGCGAAGCCACCGGTCATCCCAGCGCCAAAGTTGACCCCGGTGCGACCGAGAATGGCCACAATGCCTCCCGTCATGTATTCACACGCATTGTCGCCCGCGCCTTCCACAATGGCATGGACGCCTGAGTTACGCACGGCAAAACGCTCACCGGCTTTACCGGCCGCAAACAATTTGCCCCCAGTGGCACCGTATAGGCAGGTGTTACCCATGATGGTGGACTCATGGCTGGCAAATGCTGAGCCGATAGGGGGCCGGATCACAATCTGTCCGCCGCTCATGCCTTTTCCGACGTAGTCGTTAGCATCCCCAATAAGGGTGATGTTCACTCCCGCGGCATTCCATACCCCGAGCGATTGGCCAGCGGTACCTTGCAGCTGGACATCCAGCGGGTTAGCTGCCATTCCGGTATTGCCGTAACGCTTGGCAATCGCACCAGACAAGCTGGCACCGACTGAACGGTCGGTATTACGAACAGACTTGTAGACACTGGCACTGTGGTTGGCCGCAATAGCTTCACCCAGCTCACTAAGCAGGGCTTGGTTAAGTTCAGCCTTGTCAAATGGCGTGTTAGGCTCACTGCAATACAAGGTCTTACCTGGCCACGGCGTTGGTGCATCGAGAATATGGCTTAGGTCGAGCTTCAGTTGCTTGGCGGTAAAGCCATCAACCGCCTCAAGGAGGTCGGTTCGACCAATCAGATCGGTAAGCTTTTCCACCCCTAGTTCGGCCAGCAGCTCGCGCACTTCTTCCCCTAGGCCTTTGAAGAAGTTCATCACTTGCTCGGGCAGGCCTTTAAAGTACTCACTACGCAAGGTTTCATCCTGAGTAGCAACGCCAGTTGCACAGTTATTGAGGTGGCAAATACGAAGGTATTTACAGCCAAGTGCGACCATAGGGGCGGTACCAAAGCCAAAGCTTTCTGCGCCTAAGATAGCGGCTTTGACAATGTCTAAACCGGTTTTTAGGCCCCCGTCGACTTGTAAACGGATCTTATGGCGCAAGCCGTTTTCAACCAGTGCTTGCTGAGTTTCAGCGAGCCCCAATTCCCACGGGCTACCTGCATATTTTACCGAGGTGAGCGGGCTTGCACCTGTCCCACCGTCGTACCCTGAGATGGTTATTAGGTCGGCGTACGCTTTGGCCACCCCGGTGGCAATGGTGCCTACGCCCGGCTCTGAAACCAGCTTAACCGACACGAGTGCCTGCGGATTAACTTGTTTGAGATCGAAGATCAGCTGGGCTAAATCCTCAATCGAGTAAATATCATGATGCGGCGGTGGCGAAATCAAGGTCACGCCGGGGACGGAGAAACGCAGTTTAGCAATTTCTGCCGTCACCTTATGGCCAGGCAGTTGTCCACCTTCTCCGGGCTTCGCGCCTTGGGCAACCTTGATTTGCAGCACATCCGCATTGGTCAGATAGTGCGGGGTGACGCCAAAACGGCCAGATGCAATCTGTTTGATGCGTGAATTGCGTTCGCTATTGAAACGACGTGGGTCTTCGCCTCCTTCGCCGGAGTTTGAGTGGCCACCTAGACGGTTCATGGCAATAGCCAGCGCTTCGTGCGCTTCCGGGCTCAAGGCACCGATAGACATCGCCGCCGAGTCAAACCGTTTGAACAGCTCCGTTGCCGGCTCTACACGCTCGAGCGCAACCGGTGAGGCCGCTTTTTTCAGTTGCATTAAATCGCGCAAGGTTGCCACAGGACGCTCATTCACGGTTTTAGCGTAGGTTTTGTAATCCATGGCCTCGCCAGATCGCACCGCGCTTTGCAAGTTGGTCACCACATCTGGGTTATACGCGTGGTACTCGCCATCGTGGACATACTTAAGCAGACCGCCATGTTCAAGCGGTTTACGCTTGATCCATGCTCGGCGAGATAGGTTGATCAAATCTTGTTGGAAATCATCAAAATTGGCCCCTTGAATGCGGCTAGCCACGCCTTTAAAGCAAAGCTCAATCACATCTTGGTGCAAGCCAACCGCCTCGAACAACTGCGAGCAACGGTAAGAGGCAATGGTCGAAATCCCCATTTTTGACATGATCTTGTAAAGGCCTTTATTAATGCCATTACGGAAGTTGACCATCACATCGCGATACGGCTTATCGACGGCGCCAATATCGACCAAGTTCGCCAGTGTTTCATAGGCTAAGTAAGGATAAACCGCCGTGGCACCAAACCCGAGTAACACCGCAAATTGATGGGGGTCGCGAGCACTGCCGGTTTCGATAATGATGTTGGCATCACAGCGTAGGTTTTGGTTAACCAAGCGTTTTTGCACCGCACCGACCGCCATTGCCGCAGGAATCGGAAGCGTATCTTTATTGATACTGCGGTCAGAGAGCACCACAAGAACGGTGCCATCACGGACACAACGCTCGGCCTGATCGCATAAATCGAGGATGGCTTGATGAAGATCTTTTTCGTTCGGATCGTAATTAATATCTAAAATGCTGTTGCGATAATAGGTATCGTCCAGCTCAAGCAGTTGCACCAGATCCGAGAACAAAAGAACCGGAGACTTAAACGCGACCCGCTCGGCGTGCCCATCGGTTTCACAGAACACATTCATTTCACGGCCAATACAGGTGGCCAGAGACATCACGTGGTTCTCGCGCAGCGGATCAATCGGTGGGTTAGTCACCTGGGCAAATTTTTGCCGGAAGTAATCGCTCACACAGCGTGGACGCGACGATAATACGGCCATTGGCGTATCATCACCCATGGAGCCAGTGGCTTCTTGGCCAATATCGCCCAGCACTTTGACGACCTGATCCACTTCCTCATTCGACATCCCAAACAGCTTTTGATAGGTCTTAAGCTGGGCGTCTTTAAGGTTACGGCTGCCTTCACTGGTGTCAGGATCTAAGTCTTCAAACGGTGTGAGACGACGGACATGTTGGTCCAGCCACTCACGATACGGATGACGGCTTTTTAGCTCATCATCGATTTCACCTGAGTGCCAAATCTTCCCTTCGCGGGTATCGATCACTAAAAGCTCACCCGGGCCCACGCGGCCTTTTTCTGACACTTCGTCAGGTGCGTAATCCCAGATCCCAATCTCGGAGGCGAGGGTAATAAACTTATCTTTGGTAACCACATAGCGCGCCGGACGCAGGCCGTTGCGGTCAAGATTACAGGCGGCATAGCGGCCGTCTGACATCACGATGCCCGCTGGCCCGTCCCATGGCTCCATATGCATGGAGTTAAAGTCATAAAATGCGCGCAGTTCATCATCCATATCTGGGTGATTTTGCCATGCGGGCGGCACCAGTAAGCGCATAGCCCGGAATAAGTCCATCCCACCGGCGAGAAAAACTTCCATCATGTTGTCGAGGCTTGAGGAATCAGACCCTGATTCATTCACAAACGGGGCGGCTTGATGTAAGTCAGGCAACAAAGGGGAGTTAAATTTGTATGCACGTGTGCGTGCCCACTGACGGTTCCCCTCAATGGTGTTGATTTCGCCGTTGTGGGCAAGGTATCTAAAGGGCTGTGCGAGCGGCCAGCGTGGTTGAGTATTGGTACTGAAACGCTGGTGGAACAAGCAGATAGATGACTCTAGGCGCAGATCCGCGAGATCGGTGTAAAAACGAGGCAGATCCGCTGGCATACACAACCCTTTGTAAACAATGGTTTGTGTGGATAGGCTGGTGACATAAAAGTCAGCATCGTCTGCCAAGGCTTTTTCTGCACGGCGACGCGCAATATACAGGCGTCGCTCTAAATCGCGTGCGCGCCAGCCTGCTGGACCATTGATAAACACTTGTTCAATGACCGGTTGAGACTGTTTGGCGATATCCCCGAGTACATCTGGGTTGGTCGGTACGGTCCGCCATCCCACCACTGATAGCGTTTCAGCGTTGATTTCTTGCTCGAAGCGTTGTTTGGCTTGTTGGGCTTTTGCCGGATCGGCACTGAGAAAAATCATGCCGACCGCATATAGACGGCTCAGCTTCCATTGGTTTTGCTCAGCAATAAGGCGGAAAAAGCGGTCGGGCTTTTGCAGTAGTAGCCCACAACCATCGCCTGTCTTGCCGTCAGAGTTGATGCCACCTCGGTGGGTCATGCGGTCAAGTGCAGCGATAGCAGTACGAACCAGTTTGTGGCTGGGCTCCCCCTCTTGATGGGCGATAAGGCCAAAACCACAGTTATCTTTTTCCAGCATTGGGTTGTACAGCGACATTGCAATTCTCCCTTGCTACTGCGTTACGCGCAGTGATTGCATTTATTGTCGTGATCCTCCTGACCACTCTGAACAGATTCGCTTTGTGACTGTGCGCTCGTTATGTTGTGATTTTTTAACGAGAAAAGTCGGTGATCTACACTCTAACTCACTGTTTTATCGATGGATTGACAGAGAATACACAGGCAAAGCGCTATTCAGCGACCTTCCAAATTAACGGTAAACCTTGCAAAGGTCAAATTTTTATATGCATCCTTTATGCATAGCAATAGAAGTATGTCTTTATTGTAAACAACTGATATAAAAGTATTTATTGTGGTTTTCTTGATGAATAATATCTATTCGCAATTATGCCATTTTGTTAAATAATTATTAAATAAAAGGCGAATTCGAGTAGATATTCTAGCTTTGATGATGAATAAAGAAGGGTGCGTTATATGCTTTCTCTTTCATAGCAAAAAGCACTGTCAATTGATGTAATAAAATAACAAATGATATTCGCAAAGCTGTGAACAGGACAATCACGCGTTCTATCAAAACTGTGGCAGAATACGTCGCCGGTGAGGTAGGGCGTGAATACGATCAAGGACAGTAATAAGGCAGACAGGAGTGGCATGGCGTTTTTTAGTTTTAGCTTGGTTTTCGTGTTAGGCGCTTTGCTTGGCTACGGTTGGCGCGCGCGTCGAGCGACACTGGCGTTATCCGATTGGCGGGTTTACATGGCCGGGTTAGACACGCCACATGCGATTGTCACGGCCGATGATGGTGATATCTTGTATGCCAATGCACCTTGTGTGGAGTCTTTTTCGCTGGTAGGTAGCCACAACCGGTTTAAAACCGCCAATGAAAAACAGCAGCAAGCGGTGCGCGCTTTTATTGTGGCGCAGCGTTGGCCTCAGCCATTTTCTAATGTTGAAGCCAAAGTCAGAGCCCCGGGCGCGAATCGGGTGCGGGTTGAGGTGACCTTATCTGGCTTGCCGATCCGCTGTCGCGGCAAGCGTGCCTGGCTCATTTCATTTTCTGCCTCTGAGTCCAACACGCAATGGCACCTGCAGCAACAAGAACAAGGTGTGCTTTTAAGCGTGATTAATTCCTTGGCGGAGCTCGTATGCTTTCAAGATGTTGAGGGAAACGTGGTGGGTACGAACGCCGCCTTTGACCGCTTCTGGCAGGGCCGAGAGCAGGAAGCAGTGCTTTGGCAAGCCGGTGAGCCGCTTTCCGAGCCGCGAACAGTACGTACCTGGGCGACACAACATCATGATCAGAGCTGCTTATTGGAAACGAATATCACAACGCTTAAAAATGATAAGCAGGAAGTGATAGGCACATTGAGTATTAGCCATGATGTGACCAATTGGCACCAGATGCAGGAGCGGTTACAAAAAGAAGCACAACAGCGTCACTCGGTTGAGCAAGTGCTGGAGCAGCGAAGTAACTTGCTCAGTGCGATTTTCCAAGCGAGTGTCGACCCTATCGGTATTTTTGATCAAGACTATTATCACTTGGCGTGTAATCAAGCGTATGCCGATGCGCTTGGCACCACCATTGAAGCGCTCGAGAATGCACCGGCGCAATATGTGGTAGATCCGGAGATATTTGATCAACACAAAGCGCGTGATAAACAGGTGCTAGAAACGGGTGGAACCATTACCTATGAAGATGTCATTTTAACGGATACGGGTGAGCAAACTTGGTATGAGGTGACCAAGTCACGCATTCAAGATCCGGTCACGTTGGCACCGGCTGTGCTGCTGATGGCACGAGATATCACCGAACGGAAAGAGACACAACAACAGTTAGCCGATGCCATCATGGCACTGCAGGAGCTCAGCTTTGTTGATAGCCTTACTCAAGTGGCTAACCGACGCAGTCTTGACGAGCAATTGAGCACGCTGTGGCGTTCACACGCCAGAGAGCAGACCCCCCTGGCGTTTATTCTTTGCGATATAGATCATTTTAAGCTTTACAACGATCACTATGGTCACCAGCAGGGTGACTGGGCCTTACAGCAAGTGGCCAAGGCGCTAAAATCGTCCGTTCATCGCCCGATGGATATGGTTGCCCGTTATGGGGGGGAAGAATTTGCGATTGTCTTACCACAGACAGGGCTAAACGGCGCGATGGATGTGGCTGAACGGGCGAGGCAAGCGATATTAGCGGCGAACATCGAACACTTGGACGAGGCATCCACCCAGCAACTGACGATGAGCCTGGGGGCGGCGTGTATGATCCCAGCGCCGGATCAAGATTATGGCGATTTGGTACAATGCGCGGATCGTGCGTTATATCAAGCCAAGCGACATGGCCGCAATCGTGTGAGTGTGCTGCAAGGTGCCTCTCATTCTCGCCCATCAAACAAGCAACGAGCCTCGGTGGCTGAATCAATTCACTTCGAATCTGGCGGTTAATAAGCCTATATGAAACAACTTAAAGTCCTTGCCCAATATTACGTCGACTTGCTGGTCAAGTTAGGCATAGTGCGCTTTAGCATGCTACTGGCTTTGGCGCTCGTGGCGCTCGCGGTAGTGGTGCAAGTGGGGATTACCTTAGTCCTTGAGGGCACGGTTCAAAATATTGATATCATTCGCTCGGTTTTCTTTGGCCTGGTGATTACGCCGTGGGCGGTTTACTTTCTGTCGGTGGTGGTTGATCAACTGGAGGAGTCTCGTCAGCGGTTATCAAAACTGGTTTCTAAGCTGGAAGAAATGCGTGCGCGTGATATGCGCCTTAACCGCCAACTCACCGAAAATATTGAGCAACTCAACTCGGAAATAGAAGAGCGTGAGAAAGCGGAGAGTGCGCGGCAGCAGGCGATTAAAGATCTTGAAAACGAAGTTTATCAGCGTGAAAAAGCGCAGTTGGAGCTGGCGGAGCAAACCGCCTTACTCCGCTCTTTCATTGATGCTTCCCCGGATTTGATTTATTACCGCAACGCTGATGGTCAGTTCTCGGGTTGTAACCGAGCGATGGAAGAGCTAACCGGTTATGACGAGAAAACGCTCAAAGGGCTGACACCTTGGGACGTTTATCGCGAAGATATCGCTGAAAAAGTGGTCGAAACCGACCAGCAAGTGTTTGACGCCAATGTGTCGATAACCTACGAGCAATGGCTTGAATATCAAGACGGGCGCAAAGCCTATTTTGAATTGCGCAAAGTGCCTTTCTTTGCCCGAGATGGGCGGCACCTTGGGCTGCTTGGTTTTGGGCGAGAAATTACCGAGCGTAAGCGCTACCAAGATGCGCTAGAAAAAGCGAGCCGAGAAAAAACAGCGTTTATTTCCACCATTAGTCATGAATTGCGTACCCCGCTCAATGGGATTGTTGGCCTAAGCCGCATGTTGCTGGAGTCAAACTTGGATGATAAGCAACGTAATTATCTGCGGACGATTTATGTCAGTGCGATCACGTTGGGCAATATTTTTAACGACATCATTGATTTAGACAAATCTGATCGCAAACGTCTTTCTCTGCATCCCACCAGTGTGGATTTAAATGAATTTGTTACCGAAATCGACAATATTTCAGGGTTGATGGCCGAGCAAAAGGGCTTACGTTTTGAACTTGAGCGAGTGACCGAACTCCCTGACTATGTGGCGGTTGATACGACGAGGCTGCGGCAAATCCTATGGAATCTCGTCGGTAATGCGGTCAAGTTTACCAAGCAAGGCTGTGTGATCATTACAGTCAGCGCGGAAGTGGACGGTGACCAAGCCCATTTATGCTTTGACGTTGAAGACAGTGGTATCGGGATCCCCGCGGATGAACAAGACAAGATTTTTGCCATGTATTACCAAGTTAAACAGGCAGGGGAAAACCTGCATGCCGTTGGGACAGGTATTGGCTTGGCGGTATCGCGTAAATTGGCCCGTTTGATGGGGGGAGATATTACTCTCGACAGTGAAGAGGGCGAGGGGAGTACCTTTACGGTTACCGTCAAGGTGCCATTGAGTGAGCCTGGAGAAGACGAAACACCGGCACTCACCCCAGTGGAGAGCAGGCTGCGTATTTTATTGGTGGAGGATATTGAGCTCAATATTACTGTTGCTACCAGCTTGCTTGAGAGCTTGGGGCACCAGGTGACCGTCGCTCGCGATGGGCAGTCGGCGTTAGATGTGTTCTCGCCAGACGCGTTTGATCTGGCGCTGCTCGACATTCAACTGCCCGATATGACCGGGTTTGATATCGCGGCTACTTGGCGAGAGCAGTATGCGCAACTGCCACCTTTAGTTGCGCTGACCGCCAATGTTATTAATGACAAAAATAGCTATCTTGCCAACGGAATGGACGATGCGATCAGCAAACCCATTAGTGTGAGTGCGCTTAACCAGGTGATTGAGCAGTATGCTTTGTCATCAAACATGGTGACAGACGTCGAGAGTGTGAATGAGCCCGCGCCGAGCCGTCCTATCGCGAATGAACAAGCAGAGCGGTTACTCGATATGGATATGCTCACTGGGTATGTGGAGTTAGTGGGTATAGACCCTGTGAAACAAAGCATTGAGATGTTTGAGTCAACCATGCCAGAGTACATCGCCATCCTCGACTCGAATATGACGGCACGAGATCAAGAAGGCATTGTTTCTGAAGCGCACAAAATTAAGGGCGCTGCAGGATCGGTGGGACTCAAGCATATTCAAAAAGTGGCGCAAAAAGCACAGTCACCCGACCTCCCCGCGTGGTGGGAAAACATTGCGGATTGGATTGATGAAATCAAAGATGGTTATCAGCACGATCTGGATGTGCTCAAAGCATGGTTAGACGAGCAAGCGTAGCGCTTCTGGCTGGCGAGCCCACTGAGAAACCAGCAAGCGACAAAGAGAAAAAAGGCGCCTTAATCGGCGCCTTTTTCTTGAGTTCGACACGCAGTCATTAAACCATGCACTGTCTCTCAACGACTCTTTATTGCTCTTCGATTTCACCGCAGAAGCGATAACCTTCACCATGAATGGTCGCAATGATCTCTGGTGTGTCATTGTGCGATTCGAAATGTTTACGGATCCGGCGGATCGTGACATCCACGGTACGATCGTGCGGCTTAAGTTCACGACCCGTCATTTTCTTAAGCAGCTCAGCACGCGTCTGAATTTTGCCTGGGTTTTCACAGAAGTGAAGCAGGGCGCGGAACTCAGAGCGAGGCAGCTTAAAGGTTTCCCCTTCTGGGTTAATGAGCGAGCGACTGTTGATGTCGAGTGTCCAACCGTTAAAGACATACACGTCGACGTTACGCTTTTCTTCGCTGTCGTTGACACTGCTCATGGCACGTGTGAGCAGGTTACGCGCACGGATAGTCAGTTCGCGTGGGTTGAACGGTTTGGTAATGTAGTCGTCGGCACCGATTTCGAGCCCGAGAATCTTGTCGACTTCATTGTCACGCCCAGTGAGGAACATCAGCGCCATGTCACCTTGTTCACGCAATTCGCGCGCGAGCAACAAGCCGTTTTTACCTGGCAAGTTAATATCCATGATCACTAAGTGAACATGATGGTTAGACAGGACTTGATGCATTTCGTCGCCATCGCTGGCTTCAAACACATTGTAACCTTCCGCTTCAAAGATACTTTTCAGCGTGTTACGTGTGACCTGTTCATCTTCTACAATCAGAATTTGCGGGGTTTGCATTGGCGATACCTAATATCTAAATAGAATCCGGTTGCACTTCACAGTCTAGACTGTCTAGCCTGTGAAAAAAATTTACAAAAATGCGAGGAGTGTCTACCGCGAACCTCGCAACTAACATATGGCACGCCATCCATAGAGAAGTGTTCGTCGATGCTAGACAACGCACCGTGAGTTCCAGCTTAAGACGGGGCGTGGCAGTATGAGTGCACCACCAAGCCAATCACTCTGATATCCATTAATTATCGCCAATTGTATTCATTTAACAGCACGCTAACAATATATTAGGATAAGGGTTGATGATTTTTTTCATCCTTTATTGACCCCAATCAAAAGCATGTTAAATGTCAGTTAGCGACGCGTTTTAACTTAACTTTCTGAATAATGACGCATAATTAGTCACTAAGCATAGTATGCGTTACGAGTAGGTGTAAACAATGTGTGATCCTGATAACCAGCAAGAATTGTGGAAAACTTACCAATCGATCGCGTTTCACGCTCCTCAAGCGCCAGATGCCGAAGCATTTGCTATTCTTACCGCATTTAATCCGCGTAGCCAACCTTTATCTGAGAAAGAGAATCAATCGCGTAATGCTCAGCTTGAAAGTGCAATGACACAACAAGGGATACGCTATTGGCCAATGAATGGTGGGGCGCCGGATGGGAGTTGGTATGAGCCGGGTTTTGCGGTTGCTGTGGATAAGCACGAAGCCATGTTATTGGCGCAACAATGGCAACAAAATGCCATCTATTGGGTAGAGAATGATAGTTTATGGTTGTTGCCTGTTTTGATGGATGCGTTCACACCGCAATCACTGAACGTGCGTTTTTCATCCTTGTTTACGGCAGCCACTCGCTAACTCTTTCCCACAACGAAAAAGGAGAAAGGCATCATGGACGATAAATTGCCGGACTTATGTGACAATCACCCGGAGGCGGTGCAATGGATCCCACTGCAGTGGCAGAACTATGGCGCTCATTGCTGCTTTGAAGGCCGAGTTCGTACAGTACGTTGCTATCACGATAATTCCAAAGTGAAGGCGATGCTGGCTACCCCAGGTGAGGGCCAGGTGCTGGTAGTGGATGGCTCTGGTGCGATGGATAGAGCCTTGCTGGGCGATCTTATCGCACAAAGCGCTGTTGATAATGGGTGGGCAGGCGTCGTCATCGTTGGGCCGGTTCGCGATGCGGCGACGCTAGCGACCTTGCCGATCGGAATTAAGGCTCTGGGTGTCTGTCCGATAAAAACGCAAAAACGCGATCAGGGCGATGTGGATGTCGCGTTAGCGTTAAACGGCGTGTCTGTGAGGGCAGGTGATTATCTGTATGCCGATCTAAATGGCGTGATTGTGTGTGCAGAGCCACTGATCAGTTAATCTGGGCGGCGGGTTAAAAGTGCAACCCAACCCCGAGTTGGTAAATCGATTCGGGGGAGGTTTCGGGACGAAACTCGACATCTAGCCCGGCATTCACATCAATTGACTCACTCAACTGGTAGCGACTGCTGACGCCCCACTGATTGATCAGGGTATCGTCATTATCGCGGCTAATTTGGCTCGAAAGACGCAGCTTGTCGGTAAAACGGTATTCAATCCCGCTTAACAACCCTTGTTGCGTGGTGTGTTGGTCGTTTTCGCTTTTCAGTTGCGTGCCCATATAAACAGATACATTACTGAGTGGGTAACGATAGCCTGACTGAATGGTCCAACTGTCAAAACCTTGTGTGGCTGATGGGATAGACTGAATAAAAAAATGATCAGCTGTCCCAGCTGGCAGCGTTTGCCAAGTTAACGGTTGGCCCCACGCAGGCGCTGCCACAGCTTGTAAGACGAGGGTCAACAGTCCTAGTTGTTTTATACTCAAATCCTGTGCCTCATTGTTCTTTTTAGGCTTAGCTCAGTCTTAGAAGACGCTGATGCGTTGCGATCAGTGTAGACAAAAAATAGATACTACTGCCGAATTTTGTCTCTCTCCTCATGCGTGCCGATAACGGTCGATAGACTAAGATGCCAATATATTGACGGTTTGCCACTTTATTGGCGCAAAAAGGCGGTAAATCGCCAGTGTGCGGTTAACACATGATGACTGAGCAAATATTAGGCCGTTTTTGGTGAGAGCGTCGCGTGTCCTAACCGGTTTTCTTCGCTGTAGGGACGCACATCATGAAAATACCCGGCCTTTACCTGGCTTTGCAGTTGCTGCCAATAACCAGCTTCAAACAGCTCTGGGTGGAGGCGATCAAACTCGTCGGCAACGGTACGATTAACCAGTAAAAATGTGCGAAATTCTTCTGGGAATACGTCATTTTCGCCCACGCTGTACCAAGGCTCTGCAGCCAGTTCATCTTCTGGGTAGCGAGGTGGCGGAATATGGCGAAAGTTTACCTCAGTGAGATACGCTATCTCATCGTAATCATAGAAAATGACCCGATTGTGACGACTGACCCCAAAGTTTTTAAACAGCATATCGCCGGCAAAGATGTTGGCGGCGGCTAATTCTTTGAGTGCATCGCCATATTCTTGTACGGCTTGGGTGATCGCGTCCGGCTCGGCTTGTTCGAGATAAATATTTAACGGGATCATGCGCCTTTCCATGTAGAGATGGCGAATGCGCACTTCGTTGTCGGTGACGTTAACGCAGGAGGGGGCAACCTCGAGGAGTTCATCAATTAAGGCGTCACTAAAGCGGTCACGGGGAAAAATAAAGTTACGGTATTCTTGAGTATCGGCCATGCGTCCAACCCGATCGTGTTCTTTAACCAGGCGGTACTTTTCCCTTACTTGGGCGTGGGTCATTTGTTTTTGCGGGGCAAACTTGTCTTTGATGATCTTAAACACAAACCCATAGGAAGGCAGAGTAAATACCGACATCACCATTCCTTTGACCCCAGGCGCGATATCAAACAAGTCATCCGAGTTATCCAGGTGGTAAAGAAACTCACGGTATAACTCGGTTTTTCCGTGCTTCTGGCAACCGATCGCGGTGTAGAGCTCGGCGGGCGTTTTGTTGGGCATCAGCTGGTTAAGGAAGTCCACCAACGCCGCCGGCACAGGGGCGTAGACCATGAAGTACGAGCGGGCAAAACCAAACACGATGCTGACATCATCACTGTCGGTAATACAGGCGTCGATGTATAGCTCCCCTTGCTCGGAGATCGCGAGCGGCAGCACCAAAGGCCGGCGCTGGTTAGCCATATCGAGTCGGCCGATAAGGTAAGCGCCTTTATTACGGAAAAAAGGCTGACGAACCATTTCTAGGGTAAAGCTCATGGTAAGTTGCGGGCCAAACCGCGCTTGGAGTATTTGTGTCACACGTTTGAGATCGCCGCTTTTATCCCGCCAAGGTAGGGTAAACGGGGTGCTATCGAGCATCCGCTCTAAGGTGGCGTAAATGCCGGCTTGCGATTGGAAGCGTCTTAATAAAGGGGTTGGATATTTGGGGATCCGTCCCCCTTGGGAGCTTTGCACGAACAGCTTATCGCGACGGATATTGCGGTGTTCAAAGATCCGGCAATACACAGAGTTAAAGAAACTCTCGGCGATATCGTAACGCGGGTAGTCATCAAGCAAGGTGACATAAGCCGCTTTGACTGCCATCAAAAAGGAGCGTGTGGCGTGCGCTTTGCCGAGCATGGCTCCTAATTGTTGACTGACCAAACCAACATGATGGTCGTAGAACTGGATACGCGCTTTAAGCGCTTGTTGAACACTTTTCCAGTCTTGTTGCTCAAAGCGCTCCTGGGCACCGGAGGTGACATCGAGAAACCGGCCATACATAGCATCCGAGCCTTGTAGTATGGTATTGGCGACTAATTGGGCCATCGCTTCTTGGGTCATTCGCGCTCCTTGCGATCTGGTTGCTCCCTTGTTCAAGCTCGCAGAGTTTTGTTGAAAAAGCAATCAGGATCACTTTTTTGTTGACCTAAGCAACATGATTCGATACACCTAGAGAGAATCAAACAAAACAAATGATATACGCAACACACATGCAACTAACGATCAGCACCCAGACCACCACAACCACCATTATTATTACTGGCACATCATGTGTTGGTGCGGGCTGATACGCACAGAATTTCCAAAAAAGCCCGTACCTTCCCAGGTACGGGCTTTTTTTTATCTTAAAAGAGAGGTCCCAAACGGATGCGAGTTTTAAAATTTGGTGGCACGTCGCTGGCCGATGCTGAGCGCTTCAGTCGCGCTGCCGATATCATTGTCAGTAACCAGGGGCAGAGCGAGGTGTCTGCCGTGTTATCCGCCCCAGCGAAGGTGACAAACATCCTCGTTTCAGTGGTTGAGAACACGGTCAAACATGGTGAAGCGGAATTGCCGCTTAAAGAGCTAGAGCAGCTTTTCGTCGGCTTGTTTCATGGCCTAGCTGAGCGTCAACCCAACCTCGATACCCAGCCACTTTTCGATAAATTAACACGCAGTCTCGGCCAGCTTCGCCAATATGTGCATGGCATGAGCTTATTGGGCTTATGCCCAGATAGCACCTATGCACGTGTCGTCAGTAAAGGTGAGCGTTTGTCGGTCGCAGCGATGCATGCACTACTCGAGGCGCGTGGGTATGCAGTGTTCGATATTGACCCGGTGGAATACTTTGCCGCGTCGGGCAGTCACTTAAGTGCTGAAGTCGACATCGAAGTCTCATCGCAACGCTTCAAACAATCGCCCATCCCGGCGAAACACATTGGTCTAATGCCAGGGTTTATGGCGGGGAATGAAAATGGCGAGCTGGTGACCCTAGGACGGAATGGCTCAGACTACTCTGCCGCGGTACTCGCAGCGTGTGTACGTGCCGAGTGTTGCGAGATTTGGACAGATGTCGATGGGGTGTACAACTGTGACCCTCGCCTCGTACCGGATGCGCGCTTGCTCAAATCGCTGAGCTATCAAGAAGCGATGGAGCTGTCTTACTTTGGCGCGAAAGTGTTACACCCCAAAACCATCGCACCGATTGCGCGCTTTCATATCCCTTGTTTAATTAAAAACGCGGCGAACCCGCAAGCAGAAGGCACCTTAATTGGTGAGGATAGCGGGGAGGACAAGCTTGCGATTAAGGGCATCACCACCTTAAGCGATTTGAGCATGGTCAACCTATCAGGCCCGGGTATGAAAGGCATGGTAGGGATGGCATCACGCGTATTTGGTGCGATGTCATCGGCGGGGGTGTCGATTGTGTTGATTACCCAATCCTCTTCTGAGTACAGCATCAGTTTTTGTATTCAAAGCCAGGACAAAGAAAAAGCCGACAAGGTGCTGAGTAATCATTTTGAGCTTGAACTGAAAGATGGTCTGCTCGAGCCTGTCGAGTTTATGGATAATTTGTCGATTGTCTCTTTGGTGGGCGATGGCATGCGCACATCGAAAGGTGTTGCCTCCCGCTTTTTCACCTCGTTGGCAGAAGTCAATGTCAATATCGTTGCGATTGCTCAAGGTTCATCGGAACGCGCTATTTCTGCGGTGGTGCCTTCAGAGCGAGTCTCTGAGGCGGTTAAAGCCTGTCATGAGAACTTATTTAATAGCCAGCATCATTTGGATGTGTTTATCGTCGGTGTCGGTGGTGTGGGGGGTGAGCTGATTGAGCAAATCCGCCGCCAACAAGCCAAGCTCCAGCAACAAGGCATTGTGATGCGGGTCTGTGGCTTAGCGAACAGCAAAGGGATGTGGCTTAACAGCCAAGGCATTGATCTAAATAGCTGGCGTGATGAACTCCCCAACCACCTGTCTACGTTCAGCTTAGCGGGGATGATCCAGCTAGTTCAGCGTAATCATATCATTAACCCTGTGTTGATCGATTGCACCGCTGATCAACAGGTCGCCGATCAATATGCTGATTTCTTGCGTGCAGGCTTTCACGTGATTACCCCTAATAAGAAAGCCAATACCAGCAGCATGGCTTACTATCACCAGTTGCGTCAGGCGGCCCGCGCGACGCACCGCAAATTTATGTATGAGACTACAGTGGGCGCAGGCCTGCCGGTAATTGAAAACCTACAAAACTTGATTGCGGCAGGGGATGAGCTGTCACGCTTTTCTGGGATCTTATCGGGATCGCTTTCCCACATTTTCGGCAAGTTAGATGACGGCGCCAGCTTTAGTGAGGCGACCAAGGTCGCGCGTGAAAACGGTTTTACTGAGCCGGATCCGCGTGACGATCTGTCGGGCATGGACGTGGCACGTAAGCTGTTGATTCTGGCACGTGAAGCTGGCATGGAGCTTGAGCTTGATGATGTTGAGGTCGAACCTGCGCTTCCGCCTGGCTTTGATCAGTCCGGTGATGTGGAAACCTTTATGGCGCGTTTGCCGCAAGCCGATGAATATTTTAAACAATGGTCCGAGGCTGCCGCCAAAGAAGGCAAAGTATTGCGCTATATTGGTGGTATCGAAGAAGGACGCTGTTTCGTCAAAATCCAAGCGGTATCTGACGATGACCCCATGAACAAAATCAAAGAGGGTGAGAACGCATTGGCTTTTTATAGCCGGTACTATCAGCCGATTCCTTTGGTGCTGCGAGGCTATGGCGCGGGAACCGCAGTGACCGCCGCCGGGGTGTTTGCGGACTTAATGCGTACACTGGGTTGGAAGTTAGGAGTCTAGTTATGGCAGTCCGTGTTTATGCACCTGCATCGATTGGTAATGTCAGTGTGGGATTCGATGTCTTAGGGGCAGCGGTGAGTCCTGTCGACGGTAGTTTACTGGGCGATGTGGTGGAAGTGGCAGACGGTGGAAACCACGCTTTTTCATTGCGCTGCCAAGGCCGCTTTATCGATAAGCTACCCGCTAATCAGCAGGATAATATCGTTTATCAGGCGTACTTGGCCTATGCCGAGGCGCTTAAAAGCCATGACTTGGCGGTGAAACCCGTTGCCATGGTGCTTGAAAAGAATATGCCTATTGGGTCAGGACTTGGCTCCAGTGCATGCTCGATTGTCGCCGCGCTCGATGCGTTGAATCGCTTTCATGACCATGCGCTCGATGAGACTCGCATGTTAGCGCTGATGGGAGAGATGGAAGCGTCCATCTCCGGTAGCTTACATTATGACAATGTCGCGCCTTGTTATCTTGGTGGCGTGCAGCTCATGCTGGAAAGCCAAGGGGTGATCAGTCAAGCGGTGCCACACTTTGAAAACTGGTATTGGGTGATGGCGTATCCGGGCATCAAGGTGTCGACGGCAGAAGCACGCACCATCTTGCCCGCCCAGTATCGCCGGCAAGATGTGATCGCCCATGGGCGCTATCTCGGCGGTTTTATTCATGCGTGTCACACGCAACAGCCTAAGCTCGCGGCGAGTTTAATTTGCGATGTGATTGCTGAACCGTACCGACAAAAACTGCTGCCGGGGTTTGTTGAAGCGCGCGAGTATGCCGCCAGTTGTGGCGCATTGGCGACGGGGATTTCCGGTTCAGGGCCAACCCTATTTAGCATTTGTGACGATAGACAGGTGGCAGAGCGTGTCGCGCAATGGTTACGCGAGCACTATATACAAAATGATGATGGCTTTGTTCATGTATGTCGCATTGATGGACAGGGCGCGAAAGAAATAGGAAGTCAGGCATGAAGCTTTATAACATCAAAGATCACAGTGAAACCGTGTCATTCTCTCAGGCGGTCCAGCAAGGTTTAGGTCGTGGCCAAGGGCTCTTTTTTCCCGAGAGCTTGCCCCACTTCGACGACATCGAGGCATTACTGGCCATGCCTTTGGTGGCGCGCAGTAGCGAAATTTTATCTGCATTAATTGGCGATGAGCTGCCTAAACAGCAAGTGAGTGAACTGGTTAAAAACGCATTTAGCTTTGCCGCACCGCTTACCCAGGTGAAAGATAATATTCACGCGCTAGAGCTTTTCCATGGCCCGACGCTCGCCTTTAAAGACTTTGGTGGCCGTTTTATGGCGCAGTCGCTGGCAGCGGTCTCTGATGGCAAAAAGATCACCATCCTCACGGCAACATCTGGGGATACCGGGGCGGCTGTTGCCCATGCGTTCTACGGTATTGATAATATCGATGTCGTCATCTTGTACCCGAAAGGCAAAATCAGCCCGCTGCAGGAAAAACTCTTTTGCACACTCGGCGGCAATATCCATACGGTCGCGATTAATGGCACCTTTGACGATTGTCAAAGCATGGTCAAGCAAGCCTTTGATGATAGCGAGCTTCGTCAGGCCATTGGTCTTAACTCGGCTAACTCCATCAACATTAGCCGCTTAATGGCCCAGATTTGTTACTACTTCGAGGCGGTGGCGCAGCTCCCTCCGCATAAACGCGATCAGGTGGTGATATCGGTGCCAAGTGGTAACTTTGGTAACCTCACGGCCGGTTTGCTTGCTAAAGCGATGGGGCTGCCGATTAAGCGCTTTATTGCGGGTACCAATGCCAATGACACGGTACCGCGCTATTTGGACTCGGGGGAATGGTCTCCGCAGCAAACGGTCGCCACCTTATCCAATGCCATGGACGTGAGTCAGCCTAACAACTGGCCACGTATCGAAGAGCTTTTCCGCCGAGAGCAGTGGACGTTGAGTGAACTTGCCTCAGGGCGTGCTGACGATGAGGAAACGGCTGAGAGCTTAAAATCGCTCTCTCACGCGGGCTATTTGTGTGAACCGCATGGTGCGATTGCTTACCGTCTGCTGGCTGAGCAGCTTGAACCAGGAGAAGAGGGGATCTTCTTGTGCACCGCCCACCCGGCGAAATTTAAAGAGTCGGTGGATGCCATTTTGGATAAAGATATCCCCCTGCCTGGGCCGCTCGCGAAACACGCGAAAATGACGCTGCTTTCTCGTGAGCAAGAGGCGGATTTCCAAGTGCTACGAGACTACCTATTAGACATTAATGGCTAACGGGTAGAAGCAACGCACTCCAGCCTATGCCTGAAAAAAAACAGCCCGCGATAGCGGGCTGTTTCAGTGTAAGCGCTCTTGCGAAAAGCAATGCGCTTATAGTGAGCTGGTAAAGGTACGTGTAATGACGTCGCGCTGCTGTTCAGGCGTCAGTGAGTTAAAACGTACCGCATAACCGGAGACGCGAATGGTCAGCTGTGGGTATTTCTCTGGGTGCTTTGCTGCATCTTCCAGCGTTTCACGCTTCAATACGTTGACGTTAAGATGCTGGCCGCCTTCGTTGACCGCTTGTGTCTCGATATTCACCTCGCGGTAATCGAATTCACCCAAAGAAGATAGGGCAACTTCCTGATCCGCTTCAAAGCCTTGTTTAGCACAAACACAACGCGCTTGATCGGTGTCTTTATCAATCAACCAAATAGAATTAACGAGTTCATCATTGGCCGCTGAGGTTACTTGAATACCAGTGATCATGGCCTATCCCCTTTTATGATAGTGACTTTTATGATGTAAGATTTCATCATTTAGAGTGCCTATATATACCCTTTAAAGAGTGGGGTTTTATTGACCTGAATCAAGTTTACCTCATAATTAACATTATGATATTTATCTTATATCAATCTTTTTTGAACTACAGTGAGGACTGTAGCACGGCTGCTTCCGCACTGCGAGTCTCACGGGGATTTTTTGATTCAAAATGTAGTAATTAAATTACAAATGAAAGTGATGTGTGCGCAAACAAGTGTGCGTAAAAAAGAGGCAAATTTGCACCACTTGTGCTCATTGTGTGACTTAGGGTGATCAGCTTATAGGCTAACACCATGAATTTATTGCTTTTATAAAGTTGGCATTAAAATTTCATTGCTAATGATGAATCCACAATGATGAGGAATGCCCCATGATTAAGCCAACCATGACGCGTGCGAGCTTACCGACCCCTAACCGCGCGGTACAAGGCCGCTGTCAGCGTCATTACCATTCACACACCGAACGAACAAAAGATCGTTGCACACACTGATTTTGCCATGCTGCCTCGTTAGAATAGCGCCAATATAATCAAAAGGAGCAACCATGACTCAGGCGCAAACGTGGCAGCAAGTATTGGCTGATGAGAAACAACAAGCGTATTTCCGAGAAACCCTTGCCTATGTTGAACAAGCACGTGCCAAGGGGGTGACGGTTTTTCCTCCGAAGGAAGATGTGTTTAATGCCTTTCGTTACACCGAGTTGGGCGAGGTGAAAGTCGTGATTCTGGGTCAAGATCCTTATCACGGGCCGAACCAAGCTCACGGGCTGTGCTTTTCTGTGCGACCGGGTGTGAAAACACCACCGTCATTGGTCAATATCTACAAGGAGCTTGCCACCGATATTGAAGGCTTTACGCCACCTTCTCACGGTTACTTGAAAAGCTGGGCGGAACAAGGTGTGTTGTTGCTTAATACTGTGCTCACCGTTGAGCAAGGAAAAGCGCACTCACACGCCAAACTGGGTTGGGAAACCTTTACTGATCGTGTCATCGATGCGGTAAATCAGCAGTGCCAAGGCGTGGTGTTCTTATTATGGGGCGCGCACGCCCAGAAAAAAGGTAAAGCGATCGATCGTCAGCGCCACCATGTGCTCACCGCGCCTCACCCGTCACCGCTGTCAGCGCATCGTGGCTTTTTTGGTTGTCAGCACTTTTCACAAACCAATGCGTTGCTTCAGGCGCAAGGGAAGACGCCCATTGATTGGCAGCCTTATCTCGAGGCGGAGTAGGCGCAGTCGCTGAGGAGCGATGAAAAAAAGGTGCTCGGTGAGCACCTTTTAGCAATCCTATGTTGAGGGTGAGTTAATCGAGGTCCAGTTGAGAGAAATCGCCAAAAATATCGATTTCTTCCAATTCTTTTTTTAGCCGCTGTTTGTCTTTCAGCGCTTCAATTTCTCTCCATTTACGTTTGACTGGTTTCGCGCGTCCGTTGCGTTGTGGCTTGTCTTGCTCGAACAGATCGTTAAAGGCAATGTTTTCCATAGTCACCTCTTTTTCACCTTGCGGTCAGATTTTAAATACCACAGCTACCCCTAACGTAAAATTGAAGTATTTCTCATTTGTGGCAGTCCGATGAAGTTTTTATGAGACCGCAATCACTGATTTTTAAAATGAGTGACTGTTGCCCCAGCCGTGATGGGTTTGAATTGACCTAGAAGGTGGTTCACGCGAAGATTGCGCCGCATTGATCATTATCCTTACTTAATCACGACGAGGGACAGTCCATTGAGCCTACTCACTTTTATTAATGATCTGATTTGGGGGTCGGTGCTCATTTATGTGCTCATCGGTGGCGGGATCTTTTTTACCTTAAAATTAGGCGGCATTCAGTTTCGTCACTTTTCTCATATGTTTTCTGTCATGCGTCATAGCCGACGCCGTGAGGGGAGCAGCATTTCCTCTTTCCAAGCCTTGTGTACCGGGCTCGCCGCGCGTGTAGGGACGGGCAACATGGCCGGGGTGGCGGTCGCTCTGTCATTAGGTGGCCCGGGGGCAATCTTTTGGATGTGGCTAATGGCATTTCTCGGCATGGCCACGGCCTTTGCAGAGAGTACGCTGGCGCAAGTGTATAAGGTACGGGATCCGGACGGCTATTTTCGCGGTGGTCCTGCCTATTACATGGAACATGGCCTAGGAATGCGTTGGATGGGGGTACTCTTCTCCCTATTACTGATTTTGGCATTTGGGCTAGTGTTTAATTCGGTTCAAGCCAACTCTATCTCACAAGCGGCACAAGTGGCATTTTCATGGCCACCGGCCTATGTCGGCGCGGGGTTGGTGCTGGTTAGCGGGTTAATCATTTATGGTGGCTTACGTCAGATAGCGCGCACGGCAGAAGTGATTGTGCCCGTGATGGCGCTGTTATATTTGTCCTTGTCTTTGTATGTGGTGTTAACCCATCTTGATAAAGTGCCAGCGGTATTTTCTTTGATCATAGAAAGTGCATTCGGTCTCCACGAAGCGGCATCAGGCGCTTTGGGCTACACCTTGGCACAAGGCATGATTCAGGGGATTAAACGCGGATTATTCTCTAACGAAGCAGGCATGGGCTCCGCGCCTAATGCGGCGGCTTCAGCGACGCCTTATCCTCCTCATCCTGTTTCTCAGGGTTACGTGCAAATGCTTGGCGTGTTTGTGGATACCTTGGTGATCTGCACTGCTACCGTGGCGATTATTCTGCTATCAGGTGAGTACATTCCCGGCGGCGAAATCACGGGGGTTGAGTTGACTCAGCGGGCGTTAAGCGCACAAGTTGGGGAATGGGGCGAACAGTTTGTGGCGGTCGCCATTTTCTTTTTCGCTTTTACCTCGATCATTGCTAATTATTCGTATGCAGAAACCAATCTGTTGTTTATCAATCATCGGTGTCGTCCGGCATTGCCGTACTTCCGTGCCTTAGTCTTGGGTATGGTCATGTTTGGGGCGCTGGCGGAACTGCCGCTGGTTTGGACTCTCGCGGATGCGTCTATGGGAATGATGGCGCTGGTAAACATGATTGCGATTTTTTTACTTTCGGGCATCGTCAAGCGGCTGGCAAAGGACTATCACACTCAGCGCTCATTGGGGCGGGTACCTGTGTTCGACAGTCGCCGCTTTCCCGAGCTGCACAGTCAGCTTGACGATAAGGCGTGGCCGCTCCCCAAACGTTAGTCACTGATACGCATGATGTGTGGTGGCGGGCGGTGGTTTTTTTATGCGGGAATGATAGGCTTAGCAAAAGATAAATAACAAAAGGGCGAGCAACATGCTGATAGTGGTTTCTCCTGCAAAAACCTTGGATTATGAAACGCCATTGCCGACAGACCGTTATACCCAACCTCAGCTTACTGAACACTCAGAGGCGTTGATTAAGGTTTGCCGTCAGCTTACACCGGCAGACATTGCCTCGCTTATGAAAGTCAGTGATAAAATCGCCAGTCTTAATGCTGTGCGTTTTTCTGAATGGTCTCCTTCTTTTACCCCAGATAATGCACGACCTGCGGCGCTTGCATTTAAAGGGGATGTGTACACAGGGTTAGATGCCAATTCGATGTCCGAGCAAGATTTTGATTGGGCACAAGATCATTTTCGTATGTTATCAGGCTTGTATGGGCTATTGCGGCCGCTCGATCTGATGCAACCGTACCGGTTGGAAATGGGGACCAAGTTGTCGACACCACGAGGCGACAACTTATATCAGTTCTGGGGCGATATCATCACAGAGGCACTGAATGATGATTTGGCGGCACAGGGCAGTGAGCTATTAGTCAACCTTGCCTCCAATGAATACTTTAAAGCGGTCAACAAGAAGGTGCTTAAAGGCGACATCATCACCCCAGTGTTTAAAGATTATAAAAACGGTCAATACAAGGTGATTAGCTTCTATGCCAAAAAAGCCCGTGGCATGATGGCGCGGTATTTGATTGATAAGCGCGCGAGCTCAGTGGCGGACATTAAAGCGTTTAATGTGGCAGGCTATTACTTTAGTGAAGCCGACTCGAAAGACAATGAGCTGGTATTTCTGCGCGACGAGCAATAAGCGGCGCCAGTGATAAAACGCGAACAATTCGAAAAAGCCCCAACAGGGGCTTTTTTCATTTCTGGCTCGAATCAGTGCAATATCCGCGCGCGGATGGTGCCTTCGATCGCTTTAAGCTTTTTCAGTGCCTTGTAGGCATGATCACTGTCTTCAACATCAATCACCACATAACCAATTTGCGACGATGTTTGTAAGTACTGTGCGGCGATGTTGACACCTTCGTCGGCAAAGGTGGTGTTGATTTTGGTCAGCACCCCAGGTCGGTTGGCGTGTATATGCAGTAAGCGCGAGCGGCCTTGATGTTCTGGCAATGACACTTCAGGGAAGTTGACGCACGACAGCGTCGAGCCATTGTCAGAATACTTCACCAGCTTACCGGCTACTTCCAGGCCGATGTTTTCCTGTGCTTCTTGGGTTGAGCCACCAATGTGTGGTGTGAGTAACGCATTATCAAACGCTTGTAGCGGAGAGCTAAATGCGTCTTTATTGGTTTTTGGCTCAACGGGGAAAACATCGATTGCCGCCCCAGCCAAATGCTTGCTTTCTAGCGCGCCGCATAAAGCATCGATATCGACCACCGTACCGCGTGAGGCATTAATAAAGATCGCCCCTGGTTTCATGCGGGCAAAGGCCTCAGCATCAATCATATTCTGCGTGCTTGGCGTCTCGGGGACATGAAGCGAGACAATATCACTGCGATTAAGCAGTTCTGTGAGCGAGTTGACTTGAATGGCGTTCCCTAACGAGAGCTTGTTATCAACATCGTAGTAATACACTCGCATCCCCAAGTTTTCTGCCAAGATACTTAGCTGGGTGCCGATGTGGCCATAGCCAATAATGCCGAGTACCTTCCCGCGAGCCTCAAAGGAGCGATCAGCGGATTTTTGCCATTCACCGCGATGCGCTTTGGCATTTTTTTCGGGGATCCCGCGTAGGAGCAGTAGGATCTCACCTAAAACCAGCTCTGCGACACTGCGGGTGTTGGAGAAAGGTGCGTTAAAAACGGGGATCCCGCGCTTGGCCGCCGCATCAAGGTCCACTTGATTGGTGCCGATACAAAAACAGCCAACCGCGACCAACTTTTTCGCTTTTGCAAAGACGGCTTCCGTTAACTGGGTGCGAGAGCGTAGTCCCACAAAGTGTGCATCTTGGATAGCTTCTTCGAGATCCTCACCGGTGAGTGAGCCTTTATGGTACTCGATGTTGGTGTATCCGGCCTGCTTGAAGGCTTCAACAGCAGTGGGATGGACGCCTTCGAGTAATAGGATTTTGATTTTATTCTTGTCCAGTGAATAGTGTGACATGCGGGCTGTTCTCTTCCTTAGAAACAATAATGGTAGCAATGTTGCGCCTGAGTGCCGGGGCGCATCGTACCTTATTCCCGCGCACGATGGCGACGAGGAGATGCGGTTGATTGACCTGGTCATTAGGTTGATCTTTTACGTCAAAAGACCGCTGGGCATGCGATGTGCCGGTATCAGAACAGTGACCAAGATAACAAAAATTCACATAAGGGGTAAGAATTATCCGTTCTAGGCCATAAAAAAAGCACCTTAAAAAAGGTGCTTTTAACTTATTGATTACACTTAACGCAAACGTTTGGCTTTTCTGGTTACTCACCACCGCGTATAAGCCTCTGATTTGCGGTATTATGCACTCAGTTTGCTACTTTTTTCACACCGGTGTCGGTACCGGTTAACACAATATCTGCGCCGCGATTGGCAAACAGCCCAACGGTGACGACGCCAGGAATGGCATTGATGGCATCTTCTAATCCTTTGGGATCTTGGATTTTCATATTGTGTACGTCGAGAATCACGTTGCCATTGTCCGTGATCACCCCTTGACGGTAACACGGGTCGCCCCCTAGTTTGAGTAATTCACGCGCGACATAAGAGCGTGCCATGGGGATCACTTCAACGGGAAGTGGAAACTCACCCAGCACATCCACATGTTTGGTGTCGTCGATAATACACACAAACTTATCTGCGATCGCCGCGACGATTTTCTCACGCGTCAAGGCAGCACCACCGCCTTTAATCATATGATGACGCGCGTTAATTTCATCCGCACCATCCACATAGATGTCTAAGCTTGCCACCTCATTGGCATCGAGTACCTCAATGCCCAACGCTTTGAGTCGCTCGGTGGAGGCTTCTGAACTTGAGACCGCGCCTTTGATGTGCTCTTTAATGGGCGCAAGGGCATCAATAAAGTAATTAACGGTAGAACCGGTTCCCACGCCGATAATACTGCCCGGCTTGACATATTCCACCGCGGCTTCGCCCGTGGCTTTTTTCTTTTCGTCTTGGGTCATGATAACTCCTGAATCTAGGGGAATGGGCGTGATTATAGCGAAGCCAATAGATGGCGTCAGGGTTTAGGTCGCGAAATACGCGTTGGCCACTGCCAATGTTGGCTGGGGGTTAAAATATGTGGCAAAGGCACATCCCACTGTTCGGTAGGTAACGCTGGCCATTGCTGGCAGTCATGCGCGAGCCCAACCGCGACCGCATCAGGCGCACATAAGCCGAGCGTGCGATCGTAATAGCCTCCTCCCATGCCCAGGCGTTGTCCTTTTGCGTCAAACGCCACCAGCGGCGTCGCAATCACGTCCAGCTTTGCAGTTGGGATTAACGCATTGATATTGAGTGTCGGCTCGGCAATACCATAACCATTGACCCGCATTGGGGTGGTCGGGGTGTAGTGAAGAAACAGTAAGTGACCACAACTAAAGGGATGAATGACGGGCAAGTAGACATTTTTGTTCGCTTTCCAGCACGCCTCAATGACAGGCGTTGTATCTAGCTCGCCATCAAATGAGAGGTACAGGGCGATGTCCGTGGCTTGCTCAACATCAGCAAGCGCCGTAAATCGTTTGGCAACCGCGTCTGCGGCGAACGTTTGTTGCTCTGGAGAAAGCTGACGACGTGCTTCGCGAATAGCATGTCGTATTTGTTGTCTAGGCTGCATAACTGTCCTTGATGCTAGCCGAAGGGTAGAGAAGAAGACCCCGGGGTGCCGTTGGGATCGATGGCCCTTGAACCCGCTGGTTCAAGGCGGGTGGGTAGTATAAGCCGTAGGCTTCTCGGTGCATGCCGAGCTTGCTCAGTAGCCTATAACAACGCACCCTTAGTTTTGCTTATCGGCTCAGGGACGTAGATCCGCTGACAAACACCCCAGGGAATTGGGTTATTCTTGCGATCCTTGCGCTGCCATTGCTTTGTCTAGTTGTGACGTCATCAGGGCGGTCCGTTGCGTGACCTGATCTTGCAATGTCTCTAACGACTGTTTGGCATCATTTAATTCGTGGCAAACATTGAGAGCGGCAATGGCAATTAGCTGCTCTGTATTGCTTACTTTAGTGCGCTCAGCCAGCCGATGCAACCGTTGATCGAACTCGCTTGCTGCATCTTTAAGCGCTTGCTCTTGCCCGGGTGGGCAATTGACGCGAACAAGACGATCTAGAATTTTGATTTCAACCGGTTGTGTGCTCATAGTCCCACGCTGGCTCCTCATCCGGCCCGATTTGTCGAGGGCCCAGTACACAATAATATGGCGCTATTCTAGCAATTATTCTGGTGAATACACTACATCGAAAATCATCTCTGCTACTGGTGCAGGGAATTTGACCAAAACATGACAGCGACATCGCGTCTCGGTAAAGCGGTACCTAGGGCGCAGCGCTAGAGGCGTCGTGAGGTTTGCTCCTTTTCACGACCAAGCGCGCACATTTTTAGACACAAATGTGAGGCGGCTCGCTTGCGACAGTGGCTTCTCGCGGCCAGGGTTGATCCTTGTCATCGTGAGGGCGTCATCTGCACTTATACACTGTCTTGCGTCATCAGTCATGCGTGGTGGGGCATCATACCGTTTTTTATCGCGGTGATTCAGCCTGATGGTGTGAAATGCTAGACTGTGCTTCTTATTTTGATGGCACAGCAAGGGGCAAGATTGTGACTGATACCCGTTTACCCGCTTATGCGACAACAGCAGACACACTGAGGGCTGACAGTTTGGCGGTGACGCCTGCAGAGATGCACGGTTTAATCGCAGGCATGCTCAGTGGTGGACTAGAGCTGGAAGATGGTAGCTGGTTAACCATGCTTTATGATTACACCCACCAAGGGATGGGGTGGCCAACAGAGTCTAAGACGCTTGCCTTGCAAAGCTATCATCAGCTAAAAGCGCAGCTTACCGGCAGTGATCTTGATTTAGATATTTATGTCCCTGACGACGAGCAGTCGGGTGTCGTTGCCCGTGCCGAAGCGCTGGTGGAGTGGATTAACGCGTTTTTAGCGGGGGTGGGACTGATCGGAACCAAAGGGCGTACCTTATCTAAGGATGTGACAGAAGCATTGGGCGATCTCAAAGATGTTGCGCAGCTGGGTGTCGATGAAGATGGCGACATGCAAGAGCAAGCCGAATTACTTGAGCAGGTTGTCGAGCATGTACGCGTATGCAGCATGGTGGTGCACGCAGAACTTGGGGCGCGTCCGGACCGTGACGATACGCCTAAAACATTGCATTAATCTCAATGACGCGTTCAGATTGAGGCGTTAAGTGACTCAGGGTGAGGTAAAAGTGGGATGAAAGCCTATGACATAGTGATCGCAGGCGGCGCAATGGCCGGTGCGACTGCCGCATTGGCCTTAGACACATTGAGTGGCGGCACACTGCGTATTGCCGTGGTCGAGGCAATGGTGCCCGATCACCGCGAACACCCGGGTTACGATGCACGCAGTATCGCATTAGCACAAGGCAGCTGTGCAGCCTTTGCGAGCTTGGGGCTGTGGGACTCACTTGCCCCTTTTGGCACGCCGATTCAGCACATTCATGTGTCTGATCGTGGCCACGCCGGACAAACCCATATTGACGCACAGTCGCAGGGAGTGCCTTATCTTGGCCAAGTTATCGAGTTAGCGGATGCCGGTGCGGTGCTTCACCAAAAGTTACAACACCGCGAGGCGATCGATGTGTTTTGCCCAGATGCCGTGATGGCGATTGAGCGAACGCCGGCGGCGGTAACGGTGAGATTAAAACAGGGGGAGTCACTGACCGCTTCGTTACTTATTGCGGCTGACGGTGGGCGCTCGTCTTGTTGCGCGCAGTTGAAGATGCCATGCAAGCAACACGATTTTGGCCAAGTGGCGGTGATTGCCAATGTCTCGACCGCACTTCCTCATCAAGGACACGCCTTTGAGCGCTTCACGCAAACAGGCCCTGTGGCGCTGTTACCCATGTCGCAAGGACGGTGTTCGTTAGTGTGGTGTGTCACCGCGGAGCAAGCTGATGCGCTGATGCAAATCAGCGATGACGCCTTTCTTCAGCGCCTGCAGCAGGTGTTTGGCTGGCGTTTGGGCAAATTGCTGCATGTTGGAGAGCGCCATGCGTATCCATTGACGCTTAACCAAGTGGTTCGTCCGGTCAGTCATCGTGTGGCCGTGGTGGGGAATGCGGCACAAAGCTTACACCCTATTGCCGGGCAAGGATTTAACCTTGGCTTGCGAGATGTAATGACGTTAGCGCACACGCTGACGGAGGCGGCAAGGCGTGGCGATGATATCGGTGCGATGCCAACATTGATGGCGTACGCCAAACAACGAACACCAGACCGAGATGCCACAGTGGCATTGACATCAGGGTTGGTTCACCTCTTTTCCAATGATAGTCCGCTTCTGGCGGGGGCACGTAATGCCGGGTTAGGGCTGATGTCAGCATTAGAGAGTATGAAGCAACCGCTTGTGCAACGCACCATAGGATGGGTAGAACCGAGATGAAAATGATCAATGCCGACGTGGCCATTGTCGGTGGCGGCATGGTGGGGCTGACACTCGCCGCCTCCCTTGCCGACACGGATTTACGGGTGGTGGTGATAGAAGGTAAAGCGCCTGACACGACCTTAAACGACATACCAGAGAACCGCGTCTCGGCGTTGAGCCGAGCGAGTGAGAACATACTGCGCACCCTGGATGTATGGCCGGGCATCGCCTCACGTCGCGCGGCCAGTTACCAGCAGATGCGGGTGTGGGAGAAAGACAGTTTTGCCGATATTCACTTTGACGCGCAGGCGTTTGGCCAGCAAAACCTCGGCCATATTGTTGAAAACCGTGTGATTCAGTTGGCTTTGCTCGATAAAGTACAAAAGCAGGACAATGTGACTGTGTTGATGCCGGAGCAATGCCAATCCATGCTACAAGGAGAGAGCGAAACTTGGTTACAGCTCGCATCTGGGGGCGGTGTGACGGCGAAACTGGTCGTGGGGGCCGATGGGGCGCGCTCTTGGGTGCGTGAGCAAGCACATTTTCCCTTGGTACAGCGCGACTATGGCCATCATGCGGTGGTGGCGACGGTGCGCACGGTGGAGCCGCACCAGGGCGTTGCGCGTCAAGTGTTTACGCCGGACGGGCCGCTTGCATTCTTACCGCTTTCCGACTCCCATCTGTGCTCGATTGTTTGGTCTATCCCCCCAGAACAAGCGACGGATTATGTCGCGATGGACTCAGCGTCTTTTAACCGCGCCCTAACCGCTGCGTTTGATGCGCAACTTGGCCTTTGTGAGGTGGTAGGCCCACGCGCCAGCTACCCGCTTACCATGCGTTATGCTCAACACTTTGCGGCGGAGCGCCTGGCTTTAGTCGGTGATGCGGCGCACACCATCCACCCTTTGGCTGGACAAGGGGTGAATTTAGGTATGCTCGACGCGGCCGCCTTGGCGCAAACATTGGCCTCACTCGCCGACAAAGGGAAAGACATCGGGCATTATGCCGGTTTGCGCCAGTATGAACGTTGGCGCAAAGCGGAAGCGGCGCAGATGATTGCAGCGATGCAAGGCTTTCGAAGTTTATTTGCGGGCGATAATCCGGTTAAAAAGCTCGTCCGTGGCGTGGGCATGCGCGCCGTCAATCATTTGCCTGGCGCCAAGCAGCCATTTATGGCGCGTGCGCTAGGCCTTGTGGGGACGTTACCCGAGCTGGCTAAGCCGTGTGAGCGAGGCGCGACTTTTTGGTGATTGCGTGATGGCTGAATTGGCGAAAAATAGAGAATATGCTAAATACCACAAAGACCCTCGCCGAGCAGGCAATGGTTGAATGGTGAGTATGATGTTGAATTTACCGACTGACGGTGCGAGTTGTCATTGGGTGTAACAAGGAACAAGACTATGAGTGATATCCCATCTGAATTAAAATTTACCGCGACACATGAGTGGGTTCGCCCTGAAGGGGAAGGCCTATTTACCATTGGTATTTCTGACCACGCCCAGGCGCTGTTAGGGGACATGGTGTTTATCGATTTGCCTGATGAAGATGACACCTTTGATGCGGGTGACGATTGTGCGGTCGCAGAGTCGGTAAAGGCGGCGTCAGATATCTATGCGCCCATCTCTGGTCAGGTCGTGGCCGTCAATGAAGAGTTAGACAGTGCCCCTGAACTGGTTAACAGCGATCCCTACGGTGATGGTTGGTTGTTCCAGATTCAAGCGACAGATGAGTCTGAAATCGATAGCCTGCTTGATGCGCAAAGCTATGAAGAAACGTTAGGCGATCAAGACGCAGACTAAAACGGTCAGGGGTAGCACCTGTGCTATCCGTGTCTTTTTGCTCCCGATAACAAACAGGGGCCCGTCCAACGGGCCCCTGTTTGTATTGTGCGGCCAAGTCAGTAAGTGGTCCGCAACGAGCCAGCTTGTTCTGGTTCTCGCAGCCCTTCTTGATACACATCTCGAATCAAACCGTTAACTTCCTTCACGGTTTGGTAGTGACAGATAGTGGCGTGATCGGGGGCGCTTAACCAACCATTATTAAAATCAAACCGACCGCGTCCGGCGATATATAGGCGCCCTGAGAATAAGCGTGTGACATGTTTGGCGACAAGCTTGGGTGAGTAGCGATTAAAAACGCGCATAACCTCTTCTTACTAATGTTGGTGGTCGTCACCCGGTAGGGGTGTGAAAACGGCACCGATTGTGAAGTGGGTTTATGTCGCGGTGATGACAATGCCTAAAAAAACATTCACTTTATCCTTACCATAAATCCGCCTGGTTGAAGGCATCGACGCAGCACGGTTTGGAGCCTAATGCTGGCAAGTCACTGTCAGTAAGCGACTGGGCCAGCCAACCGTGTGGGTAGCTTAATGTATGTGGTGGCACGATCTCGGTAGGGTCGGCAGCGCTAAACCCTAGCTGGGTGTAGAAAGCAGGATCCCCGTAGGTCATCACCGCCTGATAACCCAAAGTGCGTAGCTGTTGCAGCCCGGCGTTGATTAATGCTTTTCCATGCCCTTGGCGCTGATAATCCGGGTGGATAGCCATCGGAGAGAGCAGCGTTATCTTATTGGTATGCGGGTAGGTCAACCGTGAGAAAAAGACAGCGCCCACTAAGCTCTCACCCTCAAGGTATCCCCAGCCATGACAGTCTTCACTGGGCGTTTCACCGAGCAGCTTATCCACCAGTTGTCGGATGACTTCACCGGTGTCGGCCCCCTCACTATGCGTGAACGTTTCACTGACCCGTTGCGCCACGTAATCGGGATTAAGGGTCGATAGAGAGACGATGTTCATTAGGTTTCCTTTTGCGAGTGAGACAGGGTTGATGACGTTTTTAGGGAAGCCACGCGCTTGTCGACAATGGTGGTGATCTGATCAATGAGCCACTGCATTTTGGGGTGACCGCTCGCTTGATGTCGCCATGCCAAGCCAATATCAAACCCTGGCACATCAATAGGGGGAGGGCTGAATGCCAGATGGTTAGCATCGTTAAAGGTATCTAATCGCGCCATAAGCTCTGGGACGGTACAAAGCAGCTGTCGCCCTTTGAGCAGTTGCCTCACCGTGAGAAACCGCTGCGATCCCATCACCACTTGTCGATGATAGCCGAGTGCTGCCAAACGCGCATCTATCGGGCTGGAGAGCTGGCCATATGTGCTAACCAGTGCATGTGGTGTAGCGACAAAATCGGCGAGGGTGATGGGTGTGCCGAGCCCGGTGCTGTGTGGATCAAATAAGCACACATGCTGCTCATGGTATAATACCTGACTATCAAGAATCTCGGTGTTGTCGGGGATCACGCCGATCACCGCGTCGACATCATCGTTTTTAATCGCGTCCAGACAGTGGCGACGGTCAACCGGGCGCAAGCTAAGTTGTGCTAAAGGAAGTTGCTGGTTGAGGGTGTCGAACAGTGCAGGGGCGAAGATAAGCTCAGCGTAGTCGGTGAGCCCAAGGCGGATCTGACCATCAAACAGGACAGGCTCAAAAGCGGGCGGGGTCAGCACGTCCGTGGCGAGGGTGTCGAGTAGCGCCTCAATTTTAGGGGCGATATCCAGTGCGCGAGCAGTGGGTACCATTTGGTGTCCACGCCGCTCAAAAAGGGGATCGTCAAGCATGGTACGCAGACGTGCCAAACTATGGCTCATGGCTGACTGACCCAGAGATAGGCGCTGTGCAGCCCCAGTCACGCTGCGTGTTTCCATTAAAGTGACAAAGGTCACCAACAAGTTGAGATCGTATTTACGCCAGTGTTTTTGTGCCATCCGTTGGGTCATTCCTTCATTTGATTTGCCCGATTACGACATATTTCGGCACGCAGCGGCTGGCAAAGTGCGAGAAGATCCTTCACGCTCACCCATAATCCGGCATGGGGATCACCGCTGCTAATAGTGACAGTTTCATAGTCCCAGATCTGCTCATCAAAGACCAAGGCCAGATCCGGAGAGAGCCCTAGTGGCGCGACAGTACCGCGTGCGTAGCCGGTAGTGCTTTGCACTTGTTGGGCACTGGCAAGTGTCATCCGTCGCCAGCCGAGTAGTTGGCGCACTTTGGGTGGGCAGACTTGCTGATCGCCTGGGACACAAGCCACTGCATAGCGCCCTCCCATATCACGCAACACCATGGTTTTGAGCATTTGAGAAGGATCAATACCACGTTGTTTCGCGGTTTCCTCAATCGATTGTGTCGCGCGTGACTGCCACAGTATTTGGTAGCGAATATGGGCGCTATCGAGCGCGGCAGTCACCGGGGTTTGCCAATTAGGATCCGCGTACACGGCTTAATCATCGTCCTCAAGTGAATAAGGAAGTGGCTCACGCTGCCATGCGTACGAAGGAGACTCAGCAAGGCGGAAAGCGGTGTCGTCGTCCAAGTTGTTTGGCAGCACGGCTAACACGCTCGCATTGCCGTTAGCATCGCGATAACCAGCGATCACTGTCCCGCCTGCGCGCCAATTATCACCCACCGCACGTTCGATTTTGTCGCCTGCAACAGGTGTGTGCTCGGCGTGGCCGCTCAGCGTGTACATGGCGCGCTTATTCATGCCTCGATACTTGGCTCGTGCCACGGTTTCTTGTCCGGTATAACAGCCTTTGGTAAAACTGATCGCGTCCAGCGCCTGAAGATTTAGCGATTGCGGGATAAATTCACCGCTGGTCGCTTGCTCGATGCGGGGTAATGCCGCGTCAATATCCCACTTGTCCCAATACTCATGGGTGAGCAATGCGGCTGAGTATTGATGGGTAAGCTCTGTGGCTTTGGCCGCGTCAACCACCAGCAACCAGCGATGTGGTTCAACGTATACAGCGGTGCCTTGTTGCCCTTGGCGAACGTCACCGTGCGGGCCGAAGTGATCAGCCACTACCTTGTCTGCCTGTGTACCAATGACACCGAGCAACACGGCATCGACCTTTTCAAACGCAATCTTGGAAAAAATGGCGTACTTTTTTACTTCTTGAAGCTGGGTGGCTTCAATCGACGCCGGTTGCACCATGGCGAGCCCGTCTTGGTAATGGAAAAAACGCAGTACTGACCAAACTTTACCTTTTGGATCGCAATGGGCGGCGAGGGTCGATTTATCTTCTGCGAGGTTCGCAATATCGCAAGTGAGCTGGCCTTGTAAGTAGCTTTTCGTATCATTGCCGCTCACTTTAGTGATTGCCCAGTTATCAAGGGCAACCATCGCCAGTTCAGGTTGTGGATCACTGGGGTGTGTATCCGCAGGCTCAAAGGCTACGGTTTGATACCATTCACTCATAACATTCACGCTCTCTGTTGAGAAAACATAGACTCTGCCCCGTATACTAATAGGGAGCATAAAGCTTGTCAGCCTTTGTCTTGTCGGGCGATTGCTGTATAAACCGAATTAACGCTAGAGAGCTCTCAGATTCGTGGTTTGTTGCTCAGCAAAAGTAGTCGCCCGATAACGGCATTGATAGTATGCGAGTACTGACATCATCGATAGAGGTAAACAATGGTTAATACCGAGGATAAAGCGCGGGTTCGTTGGGCATGTCGTCGCGGCATGTTGGAACTGGATGTGTTGGTTATGCCGTATTTTGAAGCCTGCTACGACACGCTTAATGAAAAAGAAAAACAGGATTTTGTCGCATTTTTGGAAAGCGCGGATCCTGACTTGTTTGCCTGGCTGATGGGGCATGGTAAACCTGACGACCCGAAGATGAAATCTGTTGTCGATAAGGTCGTCGCTTATAACCGCAGTAAGTTACGTACATAGTCACCTACATTGCCCGCGTTATGTCACTGTCTGTCTGCTTTTGCTAGGAACGATGGTGGCTTGGCTGGCCGTGTCGCATGTTTCCCTTCCTTTGAGTGCTCGTGCTGTGCTAACCGTTTGGGCGGTACGAGACTTGCTCCGTTTCCATGCTCACCTCATCGCTAACGAAGGCCCCTTTCGCTTTTCATCTGACGCTTGGGCGGTCATGCCTAATGGGCAGTATCGAAAACTGACCTGTGTTTATGCGACCCCATGGCTGCTGGTGCTCGCCGCGCGTGCGGATGCCCAATACCTTTATATTTGGCGTTATGGCCTTCCAGACTATCATTTTCGTCTGATTTATCGGCATTGCTGTCAGTAAGGCTGGGATAGCATGTGACATATTTGTGACAAACCGATTGCGTGGCTTTACTTTTTCACGTTATCTCCGATATTCAAGGAACACGGGTTCAATCCATTCTGCTCAGATAACGCTGTAGGGTCGCTATGAATATTAAACAAAAACTCTTGTCACTCACCTTGATGTCGGTGTTGGCGCTACTTGCAGTTGCCGCCGTTGCATGGAAAGCGGAAACGCGGCTACAAAAAATGCACAGTCAGCTAACCACGGTCTCTGATCTTGAGGTGATCTTGCTCAATCTACGCCGCAATGAGAAAGACTTTCTCGCGCGCATGGACCCCAAATATCTCTCCCGTTTTGATAACAATGTCGACGCGTTCGATCAGCTGCTGAGTGATTTTCGCGCCCGCAGTGCTTCGTTGGGGCTGGAGACTGCGACCATTGATAAAGTGCAGCGAGCAATGACAGCGTATGCCAACGGCTTTCGCGATCTGGGTAAGGGTTACCAAACATTGGGGTTAACCCCTGAGCAGGGGATCCGAGGACAGATGCAAAACGCGAGCAAGAAAATGGTGGCAGCGACCAAAAATGACATTGTGCTTGAGAGTAGCGCCCGCTTATTAGCCGCAGATGCCAAACTGTTTGTGCAAAGCAGTAACCTTGACTACATCGATGAATATCAAAGCCAAATGCAAGAGCTTGAAGATTACCTTCGCGGTGACCTGCTCGCTTTATTTCAAGCGCATCAGGCGCAAGTGGACAAGATTGTCGCGCAGAAAAAGACATTAGGGCTAGCGGCAGACAAAGGCCTACTGGGGCAAATCCGGGGGAAAACCCACCAAGTTGAGGAAATGTTCGATGTGCTCAGTAAAGAGTATGAGCAGGCCATTTCGCAAGCCTTAAGACAGACCGTGATGATGACCGGATCGGTGGTGGTGATACTGGCACTGGTGATGACAGCGATTTCGTTGTGGATGAACCGTGGCATTCAACAGCGTATTTACCGATTTAGTGAGCAAATGGCCGCCATTACACAGCAGCGGGATCTGACCTTGAGAGCTGACGAAAACGGTCGTGATGAGATTGCCTTCATGGCGAAAGACGTTAACCAGATGCTCGGCAGTATCCAAACCATGGTTTTGGATGTGAGTCGCGCCATACAAGCGCTTAATCAAAGTGCAGAGCAAGTTGAATCCCGTACTGAAGCCACTGGGGCCGCCATGGCTACCCAGTTAGATGAAACCACTCATGCCGCGACTGCGATGAATGAGATGGAAAGCACCATTCGCGATATTGCGGGTAATACCGATCAGGCCGCGGAGAATGCGCGCACCAGCTTAAGCCGTGCGGAGAACGGGCAAAAAGTGGTGGATGACACTAAAGCGATGATCATGACACTGGCAGAAACCCTCAGTAATACCAGCAACGAGGTGCTTGAACTGAGTAAGCTGTCTGAAACCATCGGCTCAGTATTAGATGTGATTAAAGATATTTCCGAGCAAACCAACTTATTGGCACTGAACGCGGCGATTGAAGCGGCGCGCGCTGGTGAGCAAGGACGTGGCTTTGCGGTCGTGGCTGATGAGGTGCGCCAGTTGGCGACCCGTACGCGTGAATCAACCGATGAAATTTCTGGCATTATTACGTCGTTGCAAGCGCAAACTCAGTCAGTTTCTGAGCGTATGGAGCAAAGCCGAGAAGACGGGGAAACATCCGTGGGTAAGGTGGAAGCGGCTTCGCAAGAGCTCTCGCAGATCATGGAAGATATGCAAAACATCATGGATATGAGCACCCACATTGCCACGGCGATCGAGCAGCAAAGCTCGGTGGCAAAAGAAGTCAATCAAAACGTGCACAATATTCAAGATATTGCGCAAAACAGTACTGAACGCGCCAACCAGAACCGCGAAGCGGCACACAAGGTGGCCGAAGAAGCCGCACACCTTGAGCGTGCGGTGAGCGAGTTTAAAAGCGAATAACCGCGATGATATCCAGTAAAAAGGCCAGCCTCTTGAGGCTGGCCTTTATCATTAGCAGTCGGCGAGCGACACGTACTAGCAGGGCTGATCTGGCGTTAATACGGTGGGACCGGATTGCTCGTTAGGCTCAGGGTAATCAATGGTGTAGTGAAGGCCTCGGCTTTCTTTACGTTGCATGGCACAACGAACCATGAGCTCTGCCACCTGTAAAAGGTTACGCAACTCCAGCAGATTGTTTGAGACCCGGAAATTAGCATAATACTCATGTGTTTCTTGCTTGAGCAGTTCGATACGGCGTAGCGCACGCTCCAACCGTTTGGTTGAGCGGACAATGCCCATGTAATCCCACATAAACAGGCGTAACTCATGCCAGTTATGCTGGATCACCACTTCTTCGTCGGAACAAATTACTTGGCTCTCATCCCAAGGGGGGAGCGCAGTATGCGGCTCGATATGGTCTGAGTGCGCTTTAATATGCTCAGCGGCTGACCATGCATAAACCACACATTCGAGTAGCGAGTTAGATGCCATACGGTTCGCGCCATGCAAGCCGGTGTAGCTCACTTCCCCAATGGCGTATAAGCCGGGTAAATCTGTGGTGCCGTTTTTATCCACCATCACGCCACCGCACGTATAATGGGCGGCTGGGACAATAGGGATCGCCTCTTTAGTCAGATCGATGCCGTATTGCTTGAGCTTTTCGTAGATGGTGGGAAAGTGTTTGATCACAAATTCAGGGTCTTTGTGGCTGATGTCGAGATACATACAGTCGGCGCCAAGGCGCTTCATTTCGTAGTCAATCGCACGGGCAACCACATCACGCGGGGCAAGCTCGCCGCGTGAATCGAATTCCGCCATAAAGCGCGAGCCATCTGGGCGTTTAAGGTGAGCGCCTTCACCGCGCAGTGCTTCAGTGAGCAAAAAGTTGCGCGCGTCTGGATGGTACAGACACGTTGGATGAAACTGATTAAATTCTAGGTTGGCGACACGACAACCTGCGCGCCATGCCATGGCGATGCCATCACCGGATGACACATCGGGATTGGAGGTGTATTGATAAACTTTCGAGGCCCCTCCGGTGGCGAGTACCACATAGTTGGTGCGCACGGTCTCAACCACTTCTTGGTTTCGGTTCCAGATGTAGGCGCCGAGGACGTGGTTTGGACCACCTAATCCGACTTTTTTACGGGTGATAATATCCAGCGCATTGTGTCGTTCAAGCAGGGTGATATTAGGGTGTTGGCGCACATTATCTTGAAGCGAGTTTTGCACGGCCATTCCGGTCGCATCGGCGGTATGCAAGATACGGCGGTGGCTATGGCCGCCTTCACGGGTTAAATGATACCGAGGGGTGTCGTCGTCGCTATCTTCTTGATCGAACGGGACACCGCCATCAATTAACCACTGCACACAATCTTTAGCATTGCGGGCAATAAAGTCCACGACCTGGGTATCGCAGATACCTGCGCCTGCGATTTGGGTATCCTCGACATGAGATTCTACCGAATCTTGTTCGTCAAACACCGCGGCAATACCGCCCTGTGCGTAAAGCGTTGCCCCTTCGCTGAGCGGGCCTTTACTTAATACAATCACCTTGTGGGTCGGCGCTAAGCGGAGCGCCAGTGACAAGCCTGCGGCACCACTGCCGATGACTAGCACGTCACATTGATGTTCCTGAGTTGTGGTCGTCATGATCCCTAATCCTCTTTCTGCGCCCCCAATGTTACACCAATTTGACGTGGCTGCGCGCGGTAAGATCAAATCCCGTCTCGCTTGGGTGAAAGTTTGCAACCATGGTATGGTTCGGGCGACAATGCCCTCAGTCAAAGAGACATTCTTTGACCATTCCGTCACAGTAATGTGATTCAACGCATAATAAAACCAACATGGTGAGGAACTTTTCGCCGGCTGGGTTATCGAATCGTGTGCGAAAGCTCGCAAGCGGGTTTAACCGCGCTCTGACAACGTCGGGCCTAGAATTTCGATAATCGGGCGGAAAGATCAACCAAGGAGTAAACGCTCGAATGGGCGAGCAGCTAACCGACCAGGTTCTAATAGAACGTGTACAGAATGGTGACAAGCAAGCTTTCAATCTGTTAGTCGTCAAATATCAGAATAAGGTATGTAACCTTATCGCCCGCTATGTCGGTACACACAGTGGTGATATTCCAGATATTGCGCAAGAGGCGTTTATCAAAGCGTATCGCGCATTGCCGGGATTTCGTGGCGAGAGTGCGTTTTATACTTGGCTGTATCGCATTGCTGTGAACACCGCGAAAAACCATTTGGTGGCACAAGGACGACGTCCGCCAGGCAGTGATATTGATGCCGACGAAGCAGAAAATTACGAAAGTGGGGGTTCTTTAAAAGAAATATCGAACCCTGAAAACTTGATGTTGTCAGATGAATTGAGACAGGTGGTATTTTCGACCATAGAAACACTGCCTGACGACTTAAGAACCGCAATTACCTTACGGGAGCTCGATGGGCTCAGCTATGAGGAAATTGCACAGGTAATGGATTGTCCAGTCGGTACGGTGCGGTCGCGTATTTTCCGAGCGCGTGAAGCGGTTGAAAAACGCATCCGGCCACTGATGAAACGGTAACGAGTTTTACTGGCTGCATGACGGTGACTTGAATGACGGATAGAGAAAAAATTTCAGCGTTGTTAGATGGCGAACTGGTGGATACGGCAGTCATCCACGAGATTGAGCGAGATGATAACGCGCAACAGGCTTGGGGGAGTTTTAGCACCATTCGCGATGTGATGCGTGGTGAGGCACCCAGCTCGTTGCAATGGAACATTGCCGATTCTGTAGCGTCCGCGCTGGAAGCAGAACCTGCTTATCAAGGCGATCACCTTGATAATAACGTGCTCCCCATGCACGAAGCACAGCCGCGTCCTGAAAAGGCGCGTCGTCACTTACCAGGGTGGCTGCAGCAGCTGACACAGGTAAGCGTTGCCGCGTGTGTCTCGTTGGCCGTGATCGTGGGTGTGCAGCAATATAATCAGTCTGATGCGAGTTCGCCGGTGGCCAGCACGCAAACCCAACCGCCAGTACTAGAAACGATTCCTTTTGCAGGGGCTGCGGAGCCGGTCAGCTTAAGCCGTGACGATCTACGTGCCACACCTTCTGAGGCCGAGTTGATGGAGCAGCGTCGCCGCGTCAATGCCATGCTCAAAGACTATGAATTGCAGCTGCGCTTGAATAAGGATAGGCTGTCTAACCATCAGACAATGGCACCGTCGACAAGCAGTAATAATCAATGAAAAAAATTCTGATCGGTGCGCTTGCGCTGGTCAGTTTGATGTCTGCGCAAGCCTCGGCCGAACCTTCTGCCGAGGCTTTGTTACATCAAATGGATACCGCAAGCGACACCCTAGATTATGAAGTGTCCTACATCTTGGTAGGTAAAAATAGTCTCGAACCCCTTCGCTTTCGTCATGCCCAAGTTGGGGATGATGCCTACGGCCACCTCATGTATTTAAGTGGCCCGCCGCGAGAAGTCATCCGTCGAGGCGGTGAAATCAGCTATTTTGAACCAGGCTACGACCCTTTCACCATTGCCAGTGATCATATGGTTGCGCCTTTGCCAACGCTTATCCAAGCCGATATCGATGTGCTGGCTAACCATTATGATTTTGTCTCTATGGGGCACGCGCGTGAAGCGGGGATGGATTGCCAAGTGGTTCGGATTACCCCGAAAGACGGAGAGCGTTATTCGTATGTATTATGGTTAGATGAGAACAGCAAACTGCCTGTCAGGGCGGATTTGCTCGACCGTGATGGCGATCCGCTTGAGCAATATCGTGCGTTGTCGTTGGTCGTCTCCTCACAAATCAGTACCTCAATGCAAAAGCTGGCTGAGCTGGCATTGCCACCGGTACTGACCTTGCCACAAACCACGCAGCGCTCCGACTTAGATTGGCAGGTCACCGCGTTACCTGAGGGGTTCGAACCTGTATACAGCAATCGTCACCGTTTGATGATGACTAAACGTGCGGTCGAGAGTCAGATGTTTAGTGATGGTTTGTTCAGCTTTTCTGTGTATCTTGCCAAAGCCGATGATGTCTCGGTGCGTAAGCAAATTGTTCGCCAAGGTCGGCGCACACTGCATAGCGTGACCAGTGGCAATGCAGAAATCACGGTGGTCGGCGATATTCCTCCTGAGACAGCTAAACGGGTGGCGGAGTCTGTCCGTATTACTGATATGCCTGCTAGCAAGTCAGAACAGAAGGTTGAACCATGATCAAAGCATTGGCAGAAGTTACCGGTTACCAAGATGGTTGGTTGTCATTGGCCTGCCAGCAGCAAACCAGTTGCGGTAGCTGCCAGTCACAAAGTCAATGTGGCACTGGTATTGTGTCCAAAGCCCTTCCTGGTAAGGTGAAACACCTTAAAGTACGTGCCCCAAAACCCCTGCCGGCCGGCACCTTAGTTGAAATTGGCTTAGGTGAGGCGACCTTATTACGCTCCGCGTTATTGGTCTACATGGTGCCTTTAGTCATGATGCTAACGGGGGCACTGCTCGGGCAATTTTTGTTCGCCACGCTCGCCGGCAGCGGGGAGGGTGGCGTTATCGCGCTAAGCCTAGGGCTGGGAGCGGTTGGCGTGGGCCTAGCGCGTCATCTTGCACCGCGTATCGGTACCCAAGAGCAGCAACAGCCTCAACTGTTACGCGTGATGGGGGAGCCCGTCTCTGACTTGGCGGTAATAAATACCACACAGCAGGATAGCGACTAGCCACTATTTTCGGTAGAATCCCGCTCACTTGATCTTAGGATCCCATTCTTATTGATAACGAGTAAGTCACACCAACACATGAAGCATATTCGTAACTTTTCGATCATCGCCCATATTGACCACGGTAAGTCGACACTTTCTGACCGACTGATTCAAGTATGTGGCGGCCTAACTGACCGGGAAATGGCAGATCAAGTTCTTGATTCAATGGATCTGGAACGTGAACGCGGTATCACCATCAAAGCACAAAGTGTGACACTGAACTACAAAGCCAAAGACGGCGAAGTGTATCAGCTCAACTTCATCGATACGCCAGGACACGTTGACTTCTCTTATGAGGTGTCACGCTCGCTCAAGGCGTGTGAAGGTGCTTTGCTGGTGGTCGATGCAGGACAAGGGGTTGAAGCACAGACGCTCGCCAACTGCTACACCGCCATTGATATGGACCTGGAAGTGGTTCCTGTCCTGAATAAGATTGACTTGCCGGCTGCTGATCCTGATCGCGTCGCGCAAGAAATTGAGGACATCGTCGGTATTGAGGCCATTGACGCCACTCGCTGTTCGGCGAAAACCGGCATGGGTGTTGATGATGTCCTTGAAGACATTGTACGCCAGATCCCGCCACCTGAAGGCGATCCTGACGCGCCAACGCAAGCGCTGATTATTGACTCCTGGTTTGATAAATACCTCGGCGTGGTCTCTTTGGTGCGCATCCGTGAAGGGTCGCTGAAAAAAGGCGACAAAGTGAAAATCATGAGCACGGGCCAAGAATGGAACGTGGACAGCATTGGTATTTTCACGCCTAAGCGTAAAGAGCTCAATGGTCTGCAAACCGGTGAGGTTGGTTGGGTGATTTGTGGGATCAAAGATATCCTCGGCGCGCCAGTGGGCGATACCATCACTCATGCTAAAAACGGCTGTGAAAAGCGCATTGAAGGTTTCCAACAAGTGAAGCCGCAGGTTTATGCGGGTCTGTTCCCCATCTCATCGGATGATTACGAAAGTTTTCGTGATGCCTTGGATAAGCTGAGCCTTAACGATGCTTCCTTGTTCTTTGAGCCGGAAAGCTCTGCGGCACTGGGCTTTGGTTTCCGTTGTGGTTTCCTTGGCATGCTGCACATGGAAATCATCCAAGAGCGGTTGGAGCGCGAGTATAACCTCGATCTGATCACCACTGCACCGACCGTGGTGTACGAGGTGACCCAAAATGATGGCGAGGTCATTTACGTCGACAGCCCATCTAAACTGCCACCTATCAATGACATAGAAACCATTGGTGAACCGATCTCGCGGTGTAATATTTTGGTGCCGAGTGAGTTTGTCGGTAACGTCATTTCACTGTGTGTGGAAAAGCGTGGTGTGCAGGTCGATATGGTCTATCACGGCAACCAAGTGGCACTGACCTATGACATTCCGATGGCCGAAGTGGTTCTCGATTTCTTTGACCGGATTAAATCGACCTCACGTGGTTACGCGTCGTTAGACTATAACTTCGAGCGCTATGAAGTATCTGACATGGTGCGGGTGGATATCCTCCTAAACGGTGAACGCGTCGATGCGCTGGCGATTATCACTCACCGTGCGCACGCACAGCCGCGTGGTCGCGAGCTGGTGGAAAAAATGAAAGAGTTTATTCCTCGTCAGCAGTTTGATATTGCCATCCAAGCTTCAATTGGTAATCACATTATTGCGCGCTCGACGGTGAAACAGCTACGTAAAAACGTGACCGCGAAATGTTACGGCGGTGACGTGAGCCGTAAGAAAAAGCTTCTGCAAAAGCAAAAAGAAGGTAAAAAGCGAATGAAGCAGGTCGGTAATGTCGAGCTGCCGCAAGAAGCCTTTTTGGCCATTTTGCACGTGGGCAAAGATAAATAACGACGGATTCCATTATGGCCAATACGTTTTCTTTGATTTTAGTGCTGGTGACCTTGGTCACCGGCATTGTTTGGGCGTTAGATAAATACCGTTGGGCACCGCGCCGCCGCCAAGCGGCAGGGGAAACCCTCAAGGTGTCAGCGCGTGAACTGGATGCCGAACAAGTTGCTAAAGTGGCGCCTCAACCGAGTTGGGTTGAAAATATGGCGTCTATTTTTCCAGTGATCGCGGTGGTACTGGTGCTGCGCTCATTTATTTATGAGCCGTTTCAAATTCCATCCGGATCGATGATGCCTACCTTATTGGTCGGGGATTTTATCTTGGTGGAAAAGTTTGCCTATGGCTTACGCGATCCTGCCTTCCACACTGAAATTGTCGAAACCGGTAAACCAGAGCGCGGTGATATCGTGGTATTTAAATACCCGCCTCAACCCAATATCGATTACATTAAGCGCACGGTCGGGCTGCCGGGCGATACGGTTGTGTATGAAGATAAGCGCCTATGTATTCAGCCCAAGGGCGAATCTCAGTGTCAGCCGGTGCCGATTGACGATATTCAGCCGAGCCAGTTTATTCAAGCGGGCATCAACCTTGTGCAAGCGCAGGAGCAGTTAGGGGAGCAGTCGCATCAGATTTTGGTGCACCCTAAAAAGCAAGATCGGGTGAGCGCGTATCAGCCACGTCCGGGCGTCAACCGCTGGGTCGTGCCAGACGGGCACTATTTTATGATGGGTGACAACCGTGATAACAGCGCGGATAGCCGCTTCTGGGGCTTCGTCCCTGAACGCAATCTCGTGGGCAAAGCGGTTGCTATTTGGGTTAGCTTTGAATTTGAGCGCCCCAGTGATAGCTGGCTACCATCGTGGGTACCGACAGGCATTCGCTTTAACCGTATTGGTGGAATTGATTAATTCTGGACTATGATGACAAAACTAACAGATAAGTTGCAGCGTGATATCGGCTACCAATTTAGCAACGCTGCATTACTCGAATTGGCGTTAACGCACCGCAGTGCCAATGGCACCCATAACGAGCGTCTCGAATTTTTAGGCGACTCGATTTTGAGCTTTGTGATTGCCGAGGATCTTTACCACCGTTTTCCGAAAGTGGACGAAGGCGACATGAGCCGAATGCGTGCTACCTTGGTGCGTGGTAACACCTTGGCGGAGATCGGACGTGAGTTTTCTCTGGGCGAAGTGATGCGCCTTGGCCCAGGAGAACTTAAAAGTGGCGGGTTTCGTCGTGACTCGATTCTCGCTGACGCCGTCGAAGCCTTGATTGGCGCGATTTTTTTGGACAGTGATATCAACCGAGTACAGGAGATTATCCTGCAGTGGTATCAACACCGCCTCGAGACCATTGAGCCTGGCGCGAGTCAAAAAGATCCGAAAACCCGACTGCAAGAACACCTACAGGGTAAACGCAAACCCTTGCCGTCTTACACGGTGATGAAAGTGCGTGGTGAGGCACACAACCAAGAATTTACGGTAGAGTGCCAAGTATCAGGACTGGAGAGTTCTGTGATTGGAAAAGGCAGCAGCCGTCGCAAGGCAGAGCAAGCGGCTGCAGAACTCGCATTACAGAAGTTAACATAATGACTGATACACAGCGCTGTGGCTTTATTGCCATTGTAGGCCGTCCGAACGTCGGCAAATCAACATTACTGAACCGCTTAGTGGGGCAAAAGCTGTCGATCACTTCGCGGAAACCGCAGACCACACGTCACCGCATCATGGGGGTGGATACCCGTGATAACTATCAAGCGGTATACGTTGACACCCCAGGGCTGCACATCGAAGAAAAGCGCGCGATCAACCGCTTGATGAACCGTGCGGCGAACAGCTCATTAACCGATGTCGAACTGGTGTTATTTTTGGTCGATGGCACCCATTGGACCAAAGACGACGAGATGGTGCTCAACAAGTTAGCGCGCTCTGGTTTGCCAACGGTCTTGTTGGTCAATAAAGTCGATAATGTGAAAGAGAAAACCGAGCTCTTTCCACACCTTCAAACCTTGTCGGAAAAGATGGAGTTTGTTGACGTGATCCCGGTGTCCGCGAAACACGGCACCAATATCGATGTGGTTGAACAGAAGGTGCGTGACGCGTTACCGGAAAGTGAGTTTTACTTCCCTGAAGAATACGTCACAGACCGCTCTCAGCGCTTTATGGCCTCTGAAATTATCCGCGAAAAGCTGATGCGCTTTACCGGTGAGGAGCTGCCTTACTCGGTCACCGTCGAAATCGAGCGCTTTGACTACAACCCAGAAACGGACGGGTTTCATATCAATGGTTTGATCTTGGTTGAGCGCAATGGTCAAAAGAAAATGGTCATTGGTAAAGGCGGCGAAAAGATCAAGCGCATTGGCCGTGAAGCGCGTCTAGACATGGAAGAGCTGTATGAGCGCAAGGTTTACCTTGAGCTTTGGGTAAAAGTGAAGTCAGGTTGGGCCGACGATGAACGCGCGCTACGCAGCCTCGGTTATATCGACGATCTCTAAGTGACCCACTGATTCAGGTACCCATGCCAGGAGGAGAGAGTGAGTGGACGGGTTTCAACGCGGCTTTGTATTGCATACGCGCCCTTACAGTGAATCCAGTCTGCTTTTGGATATCTTTTCTGAGCACGAGGGGCGCGTGACTCTGCTTGCCAAAGGGGCACGTCGGCCACGCTCGGCGATAAGAGGTGCCTTGCAGCCTTTTACCCCTTTGCTGCTCAAATGGGGGGGACGTGGTGAACTGCGCACTTTACGCAGTGCCGAAGCCACAGGCCTCGCCCTACCGCTATCAGGCAATGCCCTGTATTCCGGTTTTTACCTCAATGAGCTGGTGATGCGTGTGCTGGAGCCTCACACGCCTTACCCGGCATTATTTCATGACTATGTGACCGCATTGACCCAGCTGGCTCGCTACAATAATCCTGAGCCAGCCCTGCGTTGTTTTGAACTCGCGTTATTAGAAGCCTTGGGCTATGGGGTTGATTTTCTTCATTGTGCTGGCAGCGGTGACCCGATTAACGATAACATGACGTACTTGTATCGCGAGCAGCAAGGCTTTGTGGCATCGATCATGAAAAGCCAACACCGACAATTTACGGGGGCCGATCTGCGTGCGTTGGCGACGCGTCACTTTGAGACGGTCGCTCAGTTACGTGCCGCAAAGCGTTTTACGCGTATGGCGCTCAAGCCATATCTTGGCCCCAAGCCGCTCAAAAGCAGAGAATTGTTTAGAAGGAAATAATCATGGATAAAATCTACTTGGGTGTGAACATCGATCACATCGCGACAGTGCGCAATGCGCGTGGCACCGCGTATCCGGATCCTGTTCATGCCGCTGAGTTGGCAGAGCGTGCAGGCGCGGCTGGGATCACGGTTCATTTGCGTGAAGATCGCCGCCACATCACTGATCGTGATGTTCGCTTGCTTAAAGAAACCTTGCAAACCCGGATGAATTTGGAAATGGCGGTCACCGATGAAATGGTCGAGATAGCCTTGGAGACGCAGCCTGAGTTTGTATGTTTGGTGCCAGAAAAGCGTGAAGAGCTGACGACTGAAGGGGGCCTCGATGTCGCGGGCCAGCTGGATAAAGTCAAAGCCGCCACGCAAACGTTGAGCGAAGCGGGGATTAAGGTTTCCTTATTTATCGATGCCGACCGCACCCAGATAGAAGCCGCTCACCAATGTGGCGCGCCGTTTATTGAACTGCACACCGGGCATTACGCCGATGCCGCCAATGACAATGATCGCCAAGCCGAGTTGAAGAAAATCTCAGCGGCGGCCAGTTATGCGGTCGATTTGGGGATCAAAGTGAATGCGGGCCACGGCTTAACCTATCATAACGTCACGCCGATAGCGGCGATGCCAGAAATGCATGAGCTGAACATCGGTCATGCGATCATTGGCCGTGCCATGTTTGATGGTTTGCAAAAAGCCGTCGCGGATATGAAAGCGATCATGGAAGCGGCGCGTCGCTAAATGGCCATTGCTGGAATTGGTACTGACATTGTTGAGATTGCGCGTGTTGAAAAAGCCCTCGCGCGCCAACCACGCTTTGCTGCCAGGATCTTAACCGAGCCTGAGCAAGCCAATCTGGCGCGCCATCACGCGCCTGGACGTTTCCTCGCCAAGCGCTTTGCCGCCAAAGAAGCCGCCGCCAAGGCGCTTGGAACCGGCATTGCCAACGGGGTAACGTTCCACGACTTTATTATCACCAACCAGGCCTCGGGCCAACCTACCTTGCGCTTGTCGGGCCGAGCCGCGGAACTGGCGCAGGTGCGTGGCATTACACAGTGTTGGCTCACCCTCTCTGATGAAAAAGCGTATGCCATCGCGTATGTGGTGCTAGAAACCGCATAAGCTTACTGCTGTATGGCTGCACCTCACACGGTGTGGCGTTCGATGTTTTATGAGGTACCCAAGTATTGTGGTGCCAATTGTTCAATGTGCGCAATTTCATCTTGCAGCTCTAACAGCTCTGGCTCGATAGCAGCCATATCCGCGCCTGCTTTTAGTTGGGTTTCGAGCTCATGACACAAGCTTTTTAGCTGCGGGACACCGCTATACGCGCAACTCCCATGGAGCTTGTGAATAGCGTGCCATAACTGATCACTCTCTAACTCTCCGGCCAATGCTTGCTCAACGGCCTCTTTCACCGAGTCAAACGAGGCCAATAACATGGTTAGCATCTCTTTCGCCAGATCCGTTTTGCCTGCCGCTTGATTGAGCGCGCGCTGCCAATCTAGGTGTCGCACACTTTGATCTTGGTTGGCTGACGGGCTTGGCGATGGGACGCTTTGCGCTTGAGAGGCCGCTTCATCAAGATGCAGCCAGCGTGCGAGGGTACTCTCTAACATGGCTTCTTCAATTGGCTTGGTCAGGTAATCGTCCATCCCCGCTTCAAGGAGACGCTCACGTTCACCGGGCATCGCGTGGGCGGTCACCGCAATAATCGGTGTTTGCTGATTGAATCCCGCTTTGCGAATTTCTTGGCTAGCGGTGACACCGTCCATCTCTGGCATTTGGATGTCCATCAAAATAATATCAAACGCTTGTTGGTGGGCAAGCGCGACCGCTTTCACCCCATCTTCTGCGGTGATCACCTTCTCGACCCGTTCGGCCAGCAAGGCAGTGATCAGCTTTAAGTTGGCTGGATTATCATCGACGGTCATTACCGTATAAGGCGCTTTTTGTGATGCACTTGGCTTAGGCAAGGGTAAAGGCGTCGCCTCAGGGGACCCGATTAATGCCTCCAGCAGTTTACGTTGAGGGATAGGCTTGGCAATACAGGCGCTGACCCCGGCTTTTAATAGATGCTCAGACGCTTCTAGCTCAGTGGTTGGCAAACACACTACCACTGATTGCGCTTGCTGCTCGCAGACCTGCACCGCTTGTTGCATGGCATCAAGACTCGGCATGCTTCCCGCGTCGAAACAGAGCAAGGCAAAGTGATAGTGACGGTCCGTCAGCACATTGGTGCCAGATGCAGTGTCGACATTCAGCCCCACTTGCGTCAGCCGCTTACGCAAAATCTCGCGAGTGCGCGCATTCGGCTCAACGATCACGATGTCGCGACCCACCAAAGGTTCAATGTCGAGCGGTTGTGAAACTGGCAAATCGGTCTGCGTGAGCTGCAGGGTAAACCAGAAACTTGAGCCTTGGTGAAGGCGACTGGTAAAACCAATGTCACCGCCCATTTGTTGGACCAGTTTCTGTGTGATCACTAGGCCAAGGCCAGTACCACCATAGCGACGCGAAATGCTGGCGTCCGCCTGCCTAAAGGCTTGGAAAAGCTGTGCTTGCTGGCGTTCGGAAATGCCAATGCCAGTATCTTTAACCATTAACTGTAGCTCAACGGTTTCATCGTGAAGCTGCTTGAGATCGACACTGACATCAATATTCCCGCGCTCAGTAAACTTGGCGGCATTCCCAATCAGGTTTATCAGCACTTGTTGGATACGGAGTGGATCGCCCACGGCCCCTGCAGGAATACGCGCATCGGTCCGCAAGGTGAGCTCTAGTCCTTTCTCGTGCGCCATCGGCGCAAGCAGTCGCATCACTTCATCGAGCATGTCTTGAACATCAAACGGGATGTTTTCCAACAGCAGTTTGCCTGCTTCTAACTTAGAGAAGTCGAGGATGTCATTAATGATGGTGAGCAGGTTATTAGCCGACTTTTCAATGGTGAGCAAATAGTCACGCTGGCTGCTGCTGAGCTCGGTTTTGAGCATTTGACGCGTAAAGCCAATCACCCCGTTAAGTGGGGTACGTAGCTCGTGCGACATGTTGGCCAAGAACTCAGATTTAACCCGCGCCGCTTCTTGCGCATTTTTCTTGGCGATATCGAGTTCAACATTCTGAATTTCCAATTGCTCGAGGGTTTCGCGCAGATCACAGGTCGCCTGATCAATACTTTGCTGCATTTCTAAATGGTATTCCGACAACGAAATAGCCATCGCATTGATACCGTTTTTCAAGGTGTCGAGCTCACCGAGTAACTCACCCTCAATCCTGACATCAAGATGGCCGCGCCGAATTCTATCGACTAAGGTCACCATGTTACCAATCGGATGGGTGACATCCGCAATTAAGCGATAGGCAAAGAAGCATGACAATATTCCGCCCAAAGCAACCATCACCAGTGCGGTGATCATCTCCTGGTATTGCTTTAACCGCACCGAGCTCAAATCTAGCTCCATGGCAATATAGCCCAGCGGTCGCTCAACATTGAGGCCAGGGGTAAACCGACCAATCTCCAAAATAGGGGCGCGCAGAATCAAGGTATCCTGCTGTTGGCTTATCTGCAGTTGTGTGGGGATAGGTTGGCCACTGTTAACCGAGAGCATGGCAAGATCGCGGTGATAGTTCGAGGTGACAAATAGCTCGTTACGTCGGTCGAACACGGCAATACTGCGCACAAACTGTGAGTGCTGGCGGTGCGCAAAGCCAATTAGCCGGCGTACGTTTTCACGGCTATCATTTTTCAATCCGACTTCGCTGGCAATCGCCAGTGGCTCGATGATCGCAGAGCCGGTGACCGTCAGTTGCTGTTCAAGATCTTGGTAGCGGGTGCTGGTAAAAAACGCGCTCAGTAATAGGCCGACAATCAACGTTGGGGCAATGGTCAGAACAGAGACACGGGTGCGGAGGCCATATTTGGTCATGCTAGATAAACTATGGGAAAATAATCACGACATTTAGCCGTCAGTGTACATGATTCAATCACAAAATAGTCAGCGAACTATCACAACTCCCACTGGCAGGATCTCTTGACTGGCTTGGCGACAAGCTTTTAACACTGGAATCGATAATGGCGCGCTTTTTTAAGCCTGAGAAAAAGAAAAAGGTTGAGCAAAAGCATCAACTGCTGACCATAGAACGCTTGGACCATCATGGTGACGGAGTGGGTTTTTTGCAGAAAAAACCTGTTTTTGTCCCGGGAACCTTGCCCGGCGAACAAGCCTTGGTGCAATTGACCGAACAAAAGCGTCAATATGCGCGCGGTCAATTAATTAAGTTGGATAACCAGGCCGCGCAGCGTATTGAGCCTGGTTGTCCTCTTTACCAGCAGTGTGGGGGCTGTAGTCTTCAACACTTGGATCACCAAGCACAGGTCGCACACAAGCAGCAAACGCTCAATGAGTTGATGCAAAAATTTGCAGGTGATGAGATAACGCTGTCAACGCCGATAGAAGATGCGGCTTGGCATTATCGTCGTCGTGCGCGGATCAGCTTGCAGGTGGATAAAAAAGGGGCATTGGCGATGGGATTTCGCGCCCGTCAACGAAGCGCGATCATCACAGTGAATCAGTGCCCGGTGTTAAGCGCACCACTCAACCGCCTCCTGTCAAGCTTACGTCCTTGTTTAGAAAGCCTGCGTGGCCGTCGTGTATTGGGACACTTAGACGTCATTGACGCTGACAACACATCAGTGGTCTCACTGCGTACCACTAAGGGCTTGCACAACGACGATCGCCACGCGTTAATGGCGTGGGCACAGACGCAAGACTGCACACTGTATTTGTATCAAGGCGACATGGCACCGGAGCGTCTTGTCGGGCCTGCGCCCTATTATAATGTGGCAGGTTGTCAATTGGCGTTTGCGCCCAGTGACTTTATTCAAGTCAATGCGAAGGTCAACCAAGAAATGGTAGGGCAAGCACTTGACTGGCTTGCCCTTGAGCAAGACGATCGTGTGTTGGATCTTTTCTGTGGCTTGGGTAACTTTAGCGTGCCAATGGCTAAGCGTGTGAAACACGTGGTAGGCATTGAAGGTGTGCAAGCTATGGTGGACCAAGCAGCGGATAACGCGGCAAAAAACGGCTGTGAGAACGCCGAGTTTTACCAAGCTGACTTGAACAGTGACGCGCTGATGGGTGAATGGGCGCAACAGGATTTTACCAAAATCTTACTCGATCCGGCACGTGCGGGGGCTGCTGGTGTCATAGACTTTGTGGCACAATCTAAGGCTTCACATATTGTGTATGTGTCTTGTAACCCTGCCACGCTAGCACGTGATGCGCGCGTATTGCTCGATAATGGCTATCAGCTGGTCACGCTTGGTATGTTGGATATGTTTCCACAAACAGGACACATGGAGTCGATGGCTTTGTTCATGCCTGTCACCAAACGGTTGGCATAATACAAGTTTGGCCCTCGTGGCCTGTCGATACGGATACGCCTCTCTTGTCACTCGAGAGATAAGGATAGGAACGGTTATGGTTGCGGTACGAGAAGCCCACCTACACGAAGACGAAGCGTTTGATCTCAATACCTGGGTTCAACGGTTAGGGCAAGATCCCTCAACCACTCAGGCGTTGGTAGATGGTTATCAATACTGCCGAACATTGAGCGACGATGAAGCCGTGCTCAGCCAGCCACTATGGCGTGGCCGGGAGATGATTGAAATCCTCGTCACCTTGAGCATGGATGCTGATACCTTATTGGCAGCCCTGTTTTTCCCCGTGGTTGAGGCGGAGCTTATCAGCCTAGATACCCTTGCGGACGCTTACTCAACCTCTATCGTCAAACTGATAGAAGGGGTACAACAGACGGCGGCCATTCGCCACTTAAATACCCAAACAGAGACAGAAGCGACCTCGTCTCAGGTTGATAACGTACGTCGTATGCTGTTATCGATGGTGGAAGACTTTCGCTGCGTGGTGATCAAGCTGGCGGAGCGCATCTGTCATTTACGCGAAGTGAAAGAGGCGGAGGAATCTGTCCGCCAACAAGCGGCAAAAGAGAGCGCCAACATTTATGCCCCCTTGGCTAACCGGTTAGGCATTGGTCAGTTAAAGTGGGAGTTGGAAGACTACGCGTTCCGTTACCAGCATGCGCAAACCTACAAACAAATCGCCAAGCAACTCGCGGAAAGACGGATTGATCGCGAAAACTACATCACTGATTTTGTCGACGATCTGCAGCAGGCGATGGAAGCGTCCAACATCAATGCGCAAGTCTATGGTCGCCCCAAACACATTTACAGCATCTGGCGTAAAATGCAGAAAAAGAACCTGCAGTTTGACGAGTTGTTTGACGTGCGTGCGGTACGCATCATCGCAGAAGAGCTACAAGATTGTTACGCCGCGTTAGGGGCCGTGCACACCAAATTCCGCCATCTGCCCAAAGAGTTTGATGATTACGTCGCCAACCCGAAACCCAATGGTTATCAATCCATTCATACTGTGGTGCTGGGGCCGGAAGGTAAACCGGTAGAAATTCAAATCCGCACCAAACAAATGCACGATGATGCAGAGCTTGGGGTCGCCGCACACTGGAAGTATAAAGAAGGGGCGGCCAGTGGGCGCAGTGGGTACGACGAGAAAATTACCTGGCTGCGTAAACTGTTGGCATGGCAAGAAGAAATGTCAGACTCGGGTGAAATGCTCGATGAGCTGCGCAGCCAAGTGTTTGACGACCGGGTTTATGCCTTTACCCCGCGCGGCGATGTCGTGGACTTACCCAGCGGCGCCACGCCGTTGGATTTTGCTTACCATATTCACTCCGAGGTAGGGCATCGGTGTATCGGAGCGAAAGTGGAAGGGCGTATTGTCCCGTTCACTTATCACCTTCAAATGGGCGACCAGGTAGAAATCATTACCCAAAAAGAGCCCAACCCCTCGCGAGATTGGCTAAATCCCAGCCATGGCTTTGTGAATTCGAGCCGGGCACGCGCCAAAATCAATGCTTGGTTCCGCAAACAGGATAAAGATAAGAACATTGCCGCGGGTAAAGAGATTTTGGATACTGAGCTGCAAAAAATCGGTGGTACCAGCAAAGACGCTCAACTCGCGCTCAAACGCTTTAATGTGAATACACTGGATGAGCTCTACGCGGGAGTTGGTAGCGGTGATTTGCGTATTAATCAGGTGGTTAACCATATCAATGGCCTGATTAACAAGCCAAGTCTTGAAGAAGAAGAGCAACAGCTTTTAGAGAAGCTGCAACAAAGTGAGCAAAAGCCGAATACGGGCAAGGCGCACCGTGATGCAGTGGTTGTGGAGGGGGTTGATAACTTAATGACTCACCTTGCGCGTTGTTGTCAGCCATTACCCGGTGATGAGATCAAAGGTTTTGTCACCCAAGGGCGGGGTATCTCTGTGCACCGCGCTGATTGTGAGCAACTCAACGAACTGAGTCATCACGCGCCCGAGCGCATTATTGCCACGGTTTGGGGTAAAGGGCACATTGGTCAGTACCATGTGCGGATCCGCTTATCTGCCAATGAGCGTACCGGGTTGGTCAAAGACATCAATACCGTGCTCAGCAATGAAAAAGCACGCGTAGCGGGCATGCAAAGTCGCGTGGATTACAAAAAACAAATGTCTATTATGGATTTTGATTTAGAAATCTCCGATCTCGACACCCTGAGCCGCGTGGTTAACCGGCTTGAACAAGTAAAAGATGTGGTCGAGGCCAAACGTCTTCGCTAATCATCCTTCGCCCTGTCTCGACAGGGCGTTTTTTTAGAAGGAATGCTTTTATGGCTCCTATCGAGCAATTACTGACCATTATGGCGGCCTTACGTGATCCCGACAAAGGTTGTGATTGGGACAACGCGCAACACTTCGCCTCCATCGTGCCTCATACGCTAGAAGAAGCCTATGAAGTGGCGGATGCCATTGAACGTGAAAACTGGTCAGACCTAAAAGATGAGCTCGGTGACCTACTTTTTCAAATTGTGTTCTACAGTCAATTGGGGCGGGAAGAAAACCATTTTGATTTTGAGGATGTGGTGCGCGGCATTTGCGACAAACTCATCCGTCGTCATCCTCATGTTTTTGGTCCCAAAGATGCGCAGGGAAAGCCTTTAATGGCACCAGATTGGGAAGGTATCAAAGCGAAAGAGCGCGCCGAGAAATCGTCCTCTGTGCAACCGGAAAGTGTGCTCGATGGGGTGACACAAGGCTTACCCGCCTTAATACGAGCGTATAAATTGCAAAAGCGTTGTGCACGTGTGGGCTTTGATTGGCCGACTGTCGCCCCTGTGATAGATAAAGTGCGGGAAGAGATTGAAGAAGTCGAGCAAGAGCTGGCGCAAACTTCTGTCAACCAGGCGCGTGTGGAGGAAGAAGTCGGGGACTTGTTATTCGCGGTGGTAAATTTGGCTCGCCACCTAGGGACAGATGCCGAGCAAGCCCTACGCCGTGCCAACCAAAAATTTGAATCTCGCTTTCGTAAGATTGAAAACCACTTACGTGATAATGAAAAAAACATTCAACAATGTCAGCTAGATGAACTAGAATCGGCATGGCAGGCCGTCAAAAAGGCGAATAAGTAAATATCCTGTAATTGGCATAATTGATTTGTGACAATTAAAAACACCAGGGTGTGTGGTAGCTTTCACATTGTGGGAGTCAATGGGGTCTGGTATCATAATGTCCCGTCCAGAACTTCATTAATTTCCTCTAAATCCAACTCTCAGGTTTAGCATGACGACGAACTACATTTTTGTTACGGGCGGTGTTGTATCCTCCCTCGGTAAGGGTATTGCTGCAGCCTCATTGGCAGCCATTCTTGAAGCGCGTGGCCTTAACGTCACCATCATGAAACTCGACCCTTATATCAACGTGGATCCAGGGACAATGAGCCCTACCCAGCACGGGGAAGTATTCGTCACGGAAGACGGCGCAGAGACCGACCTTGATCTCGGCCACTACGAGCGCTTTATCCGCACCAAAATGACCAAGCGTAATAACTTTACCTCTGGTCGTGTGTATGCGGATGTACTGCGCAAAGAGCGCCGTGGAGATTACCTGGGAGCCACCATTCAGGTGATTCCACACATCACCAATTCGATCAAAGACCGCATCATCGCCGGTGGTGAAGGTCACGATATTGCCATTGTCGAAATCGGCGGGACAGTGGGCGACATTGAGTCGCTGCCGTTTTTAGAAGCGATTCGTCAGCTGACCGTTGAAGTCGGCCGCGAACATGCCATGTTTATGCACTTGACTCTGGTCCCTTATTTGGCGGCCGCGGGTGAAGTGAAAACCAAGCCAACGCAACATTCGGTGAAAGAGCTGCTATCGATTGGTATCCAGCCTGATGTACTGGTGTGTCGTAGTGAGCGCCCGATCCCGGCCAATGAGCGCGCGAAAATTGCGCTGTTCTGTAATGTGGCAGAAAAAGCCGTGATCACCATGAAAGACGTAGACTCTATCTACAAAATCCCATCACTCATCCGCTCTCAAGGCTTGGATGATCTGGTTTGCAGCCGCTTTGGCATTGAAGCGGCGGAAGCTGACCTGTCAGAGTGGGAACAGGTCAGCTACGAAGAAGCCAACCCAATGGGCGAAGTGACCATTGGTATGGTGGGTAAATATATCGAGTTGCCGGATGCGTATAAATCTGTCAACGAAGCGTTGAAGCACGGTGGGTTGAAAAACCGTCTCACCGTCAACATCAAGTATGTAGACTCGCAAGATCTTGAAACACGTGGCACGGAAATGCTGCAAGACTTGGATGCTATCTTGGTACCAGGTGGATTTGGTGACCGAGGTGTAGAGGGCAAGATCCTAGCGGCACAATATGCGCGTGAAAACAAACTGCCCTATCTCGGCATTTGCCTAGGAATGCAGGTTGCCCTGATTGAATACGCGCGTAACGTCGCGGGTATGGAAGGCGCAAACTCGACCGAGTTTAACAAAGAGAGTAAATACCCAGTGGTGGGCCTGATCACCGAGTGGGTGGATGAAGAAGGCAAAGTGGAAGAGCGCAGTGAAACCTCTGATCTGGGCGGTACCATGCGTCTTGGCGCACAGCTTTGCCACCTTGCCGAAGGTTCTAAAGCACACCAGCTTTATGGCAACACGCAGATCCACGAGCGCCATCGCCACCGTTATGAAGTGAACAACTTATTGCGTCCGCAGCTAGAAAAAGCGGGGCTTTCAATCTCAGGCTTGTCTGCAGATAAAAAGCTGGTGGAGATCATCGAGAACCCTGAGCACCCATGGTTTGTTGCGTGCCAGTTCCACCCAGAATTCACGTCGACACCACGTGATGGTCACCCACTGTTTGCCGGGTTTGTTGCGGCGGCAGGCAAAAAACAGCGCGGTGAGCTATAAACGAGATTCGAGCGGTCGCCTGAACGTAGGCAGCCGCTTTTATTTTTAAAAACAATGACAGACGAGAGGAATCACAATGTCTAAGATCGTTAAAGTTCTAGGCCGTGAAATCATCGATTCACGCGGTAACCCAACCGTTGAAGCTGAAGTACACCTAGAAGGTGGCTTCGTTGGTATGGCGGCAGCACCTTCAGGTGCATCAACGGGTTCTCGCGAAGCGCTAGAACTGCGTGATGGTGACAAGTCACGTTTCATGGGTAAAGGCGTTCTAAAAGCGATTGAAGCGGTTAACGGCCCCATCGCCGAAGCCCTACAAGGTAAAGACGCGAAAGCCCAAGCCGATATCGACCAAGTGATGATCGATCTCGACGGCACTGACAACAAATCTAAATTTGGTGCGAATGCTATCCTGGCGGTGTCTCTTGCTAACGCAAAAGCAGCCGCGGCTGCGAAAGGCATGCCTTTGTTTGAGCACATTGCTGAACTAAACGGCACGGCTGGTCAGTTCTCAATGCCTCTGCCAATGATGAATATCCTTAACGGTGGTGAGCACGCGGATAACAACGTTGATATCCAAGAGTTCATGATCCAGCCTGTTGGCGCGAAAACCCTGAAAGAAGCACTGCGCATCGGTGCGGAAGTATTCCACAACCTCGCAAAAGTACTGAAAGCCAAAGGCCTAAGCACTGCCGTGGGTGACGAAGGTGGTTTTGCACCGAACCTAGAATCAAACGCTGCTGCACTGGCTGCGATTAAAGAAGCGGTTGAGCAAGCGGGCTACGAGCTGGGTAAAGACATCACTCTTGCGATGGACTGTGCGGCGTCTGAGTTCTATGACAAAGAGCAAGGCATCTACAACATGAAAGGTGAAGGTAAAACCTTCTCTTCAGAAGAGTTTAACCACTACCTGGCAAAACTGGCTGAAGAATACCCAATCGTGTCTATCGAAGATGGTCTAGACGAGTCAGATTGGGATGGCTTTAAGCACCAAACTGAACTGCTGGGTGACAAACTTCAGCTAGTGGGTGATGACCTGTTCGTAACCAACACCAAGATCCTCAAAGAAGGTATCGACAAAGGTGTGGCGAACTCTATCCTGATCAAATTCAACCAGATCGGTTCTCTGACCGAAACGCTGGCAGCGATCAAGATGGCGAAAGACGCAGGCTACACAGCCGTGATCTCTCACCGTTCAGGTGAAACAGAAGACGCCACCATCGCTGACTTGGCGGTTGGTACGGCTGCAGGCCAAATCAAAACCGGTTCGATGAGCCGTTCTGATCGTGTGGCTAAGTACAACCAGCTAATCCGTATTGAAGACGCGCTGGGTGAAAAAGCACCATTTAATGGTCTAAAAGAAGTGAAAGGCCAATAATCGGCACTTAAGCACTTTTTGCCAAAAAGCCGTCCCGTTTAACGGGGCGGCTTTTTTCATTTAGGAAAACCATGACACCAGCCAGCGGATCCGCTAGCCTATGCGGTTAGTCAATCAGGGTGTGAATACCCTGAGCCGATATTGGAAGGAGTACAGGTATGAGGCTGCTATCGGTTGCACTGTTTCTCACGCTCGTGTGGCTGCAGTACGAACTGTGGCTGGGTAAAAATGGCGTGACAGACTATTGGCAAATTGAAGCCAATGTCGCCGTACAGCAACAAGCCAACCAAAAACTCGTTAAGCGTAACCAGCAAATGTACGCAGAAATTGCGGATTTGAAGCGTGGGCAAGAAGCGATTGAAGAGCGCGCACGCAATGAGCTGGGCATGATAAAGCCGGACGAGACATTTTTCCGATTAGTCGATAAATCCCAGTAACTGACAGCCGTTGACTGGCGGTACAACCAAAGAAGATAACTTGTGGTCGAACAACCCCCTTTGCAGCACAACACCGCTTTACAGCCCGGAATAAGCGCCGTGGTACCTGCCGCAGGTGTCGGCAGCAGGATGCAAGCTAGCTGCCCGAAACAATACCTCCCTCTAGCCGGCAAAATGTTGATTGAGCATACCGTTGAGCGTTTACTCTCTCACCCTGCCGTCGCTGACGTGATCATCGCCATTGGTGCTGACGATAGCTACTTTGCGCACACTCGCTTGAGTGAGCGTCCGAATGTGCGTGTGGTCTTGGGTGGAGCGACGCGTGCCGCGTCGGTGCAAGCTGGACTCGATGTGGTCAATACGCAATGGGTGATGGTGCATGATGCCGCACGCCCTTGTGTGTTGCATGCCGATATTGACGCCTTGATTAGACAGGCGCAATCTCACCCGGATGGCGCCTTACTCGCGGCGCCGGTTAGAGACACCATGAAGCGTGCGGACGCGCAAGGGCAGGTGGCTCACACTGTCGAGCGAGAGGCGCTTTGGCATGCATTGACCCCACAAATGTTTTTAACCCAAACGCTAATCCAGGCACTTAATGTGGCAGGCGATCAGGTGACTGACGAAGCGTCTGCCGTTGAAGCGCTTGGGGGGAAGCCTGTGCTGGTCCCTGCCAGTGCCAGCAACATAAAAGTCACCCACCCTGAGGATAAGTGGCTGGCCGAGTTTTACCTTTCACAACAAGAAGGCAAATCATGATTCGAATTGGACATGGGTTTGATGTACACAAATTTGGTGGTGATGGCCCGGTGATCATTGGTGGTGTGGCTGTGCCTTATGAACAAGGGTTGCTTGCGCACTCGGACGGTGATGTGGCACTCCATGCACTGTGTGATGCCCTGTTGGGCGCGATTGCTGCCGGTGACATTGGCCAGCATTTCCCAGACACCAGTGATGAGTGGAAAGACGCCGACAGCCGTATGCTGCTGCGCGACGTTTACCGCAAAGTACAAGACAAAGGCTATCGCTTGGGCAATGCAGATATCACTATCATCGCGCAAGCGCCTAAAATGGGCCCACATATCGACGCAATGCGTGAAACCATCGCCAGTGATTTGTGTGTGACGGTGGATGCGGTTAACGTCAAAGCCACCACCTCAGAGCGTTTGGGGTTTACCGGACGCAAAGAAGGCATTGCCTGTGAGGCGGTGGTGCTATTAAACAAAGAGGCCGTATGACAGACTTACTCGCGCCCTTGGCTTACTTACATGGCCAACCGACACAGTCAGGAACGTTAAAAGCGTCACCGGACGATTTTATTGTCTCAGAATCCCTGGGTTTCACCCCATCAGGTCAAGGTGAACACTTTTTAGTGCGAATTAAAAAGCGTGGTGAAAATACCAAATACGTCGCCAATGAGCTGGCAAAAGCCTGTGGGGTTAGCTCGCGGCAAGTGAGCTGGGCGGGCCTTAAAGATCGTCACGCCGTGACTGAGCAATGGTTCAGTGTGCATCTGCCAGGCAAAGCGGATCCGGACTTAGCAGCGTTTGTCCAAAATCATCCAGGCGTTGTGAGCATTGAAGGGACAGCCCGGCATCAGCATAAATTGCGTCCTGGCGATCTGACCGGCAATCAGTTCACGCTCTGCATTCGTGATCTGGCGTCGCCACAGGCTTTAGTGCCGCGCTTAGCCGCGATAGCCGAGCAGGGCGTGCCCAATTACTTTGGTGCACAGCGCTTTGGCCGTGATGGCAATAATGTTGAGATGGCACGCGCCTGGGGACGTGGAGAGAAAAAAGTCCGTGACAAAAGCAAACGCAGTTTTTATCTCTCAGCAGCCCGATCGCTGCTGTTTAATCAAGTCGTCTCTGCACGAATAGAGGCGGATGCCTTTACCTCTACCTTGGCGGGTGACCTGTGTCTCGACGCGCAGCAGCAAACGTACTTGGTTGAGCAGGCAGGGCAGTGTCATTCTGCGATCACCGGCCCTCTGACCGGCGATAATGCGTTGCCCACTGAGGGGCAAGCACAGCACTTTGAGCAAGCGGTGGTCGACAAAGAGCCTGAGCTATTAGCCGTGATCCGTGATAATCGCATGCGCCATGACCGTCGTGTGTTGTGTTTATTGCCGCAAGCGATGACCTGGACACACGATGCTGACACCTTAACCGTGAGTTTCTTTTTACCCGCGGGCGCATTTGCCACCGCGGTGATGCGAGAGTTAGTCGTCGCGACCCCACAAGGAGAGCACAATGCGAATATTGATTAGTAACGACGACGGTTACCATGCCCAAGGGATCCAATCCTTGACCGAGGCGTTATCGACCATCGCAGATGTGGTGGTGGCCGCGCCGGATCGTAATTGTTCAGGCGCGTCAAATTCACTCACATTGGAAAACCCCTTACGCGTGCGCGAACTTGGACCTCAGCGTTATGCGGTTCAGGGGACCCCCACAGACTCGGTGCATTTGGCGCTACGGCAATTGGTACCCTGGGAGCCTGATTTTGTGATCACTGGGATTAACCATGGTGCTAACCTCGGTGATGATGTGCTTTACTCGGGGACAGTGGCCGCGGCGACAGAGGGCTTTTTCCTGGGCGCGCCAGCTATTGCAGTCTCACTATGTGGTCACCAACACTTTGAGACAGCTGCACATGTAGTGAAACAATTCTTAGCCAAGAACCAGCGCCATGCCGCGCCCAGTCACCGCCTCATTAATATTAATGTGCCCGATGTGCCAATCGATAGCCTAGAGGGGTGGAAAGTGACACGTCTTGGCGCCCGTCATCATGCCGAAGACGTGATAAAACAAAGCGATCCGCGGGGCAAACCGATATACTGGGTCGGTGCGCCAGGTCAAACCCAAGATGCAGGGCCGGGAACCGATTTTCACGCCATTGCGGCGCAGTACGTTTCTATTACGCCACTGCAGGTAGACTTAACCGCCCATGATACCCTAGGCGTGTTTTCACAATGGTTAAGTGAGTAGGCGGCAAGTACGTCATCGTTGGTGAGCCGCATTGAGGCGGCAACCGTTTCAATAGACTTATACTCAGTGATAAAGGAAGCAGACGTTGAGTCAAGCGCAATCACTTATTCAATTTTTGCAGCAACAAGGTGTGACTGACACCGATGTGCTAAACGCCATGCAGGCGGTGCCTCGGCATTTATTTGTCTCTGAAGCCATGACCCACCAAGCTTATGGTAACAATGCGTTACCTATTGGATGGGGACAGACTATTTCACAACCTTATATTGTGGCTAAGATGACATCATTGCTCAATTTGCGACGCGATAGTCGCATTTTGGAAATTGGCACCGGATCGGGTTATCAAACAGCGGTCCTCGCTAACTTGGTTGATCATGTTTATTCTGTCGAGCGGATCAAACCATTACAAATGCTGGCCAAACGGCGCTTAAAGCAGCTAGATATTTATAATGTGTCGACAAAACATGGAGATGGTTGGCAAGGGTGGCCGTCGAAGGGCCCTTATGATGCGATCATGGTAACAGCGGCCGCGGCCCACGTGCCCGACGCGCTGTGCGATCAGCTCAATGATGGCGGCGTGATGCTTATTCCGATTGGTGATGATGAGCAAATATTGATGCGCGTCACTCGCCAAGGCACCACTTTTCACACCGAGACGGTTGAATCGGTTAAATTTGTTCCCCTGGTGGCAGGTGAGCTGGCATAAACTGTCTCAGAGATGGAGCTGTGTTTAAAAACAGATGAAAATCGCGCTTTTTCTGTCACTGTTAGTGGTTATATCTGGTTGTTCCTGGCGAGGTCCGGCACCGGTATCCAGCGTGACACCAGACTATACCAGCGTTGATAGAGGCAGCTATCGCGGCAGTTATTACGAAGTGAAGAAAGGCGATACCCTCTACTATATCGCTTATATCACGGATCGTGATATCGACGACATCATCGAACACAACAATCTACAGCCTCCCTATACCATTTATCCCGGGCAGACACTGGCTTTGTGGAAGCCCGCCTACCAACGCCCTGACGTGGCCCAATCCACATCAGGCGCGACAAATGTGGCCTCTGCCACAACGTCAGCTGCAAGCGCGAGCGTGGCAGCAGCATCTTCTAGAAAAAGCGCCAACCCTAGCAAATTCGAGGAAAAAAAGAAGTCTAAAACCGCGACTGAACGCACAAAAGGCGTTGAATCGGGGTCATCGTCGAGGTACAGTCAAACGAAAGAAAAAAGTAAACAAGCTGTTAAAAAGCGGACCGCCAGCCCATCTAACCAACAGATAAGCTGGCAATGGCCAACCAGAGGCCGGATGGTGTCCCGATTTTCTAGCACAGAGCGAGGCAATAAGGGCATAGATATTGCTGGACAACGAGGACAGGGCATTCAGGCAGCGGCAGATGGAAAAGTCGTGTACGCCGGCAGTGCGCTTCGGGGTTACGGTAAATTAATAATAGTGAAACACAATGATGATTATCTAAGCGCCTATGCGCATAACGATAGTTTTTACGTTTCAGAAGGCCAAGCTGTCAAAAAGGGGCAGAAAATAGCTTCCATGGGCAGTTCTGGTGCAAACAGTGTTCGGTTGCATTTTGAAATTCGCTACAAAGGAAAATCGGTCAATCCGTTACATTATCTGCCAAAGCGGTAGCACAGGGTAACCAAGGTGATATCGCCGCAGCCACCAATGTGACGGGGCCGGTATAAGCAGAAATGCGTTCTGCTTAGCTGCTACGTCATAAGGGAGGCGCTATGAGCCAAACAAATACCGCAAAGAAACTGGACGGCTTGAACCAAGACGTTGAATTCGACACCGTGGAAGCTCAAGCTGACGAGGTGCTCGAAGAAGTCGAAGAGGCAGTACAGCAACAAGCGGCCACTTCAAAGGCCTCTGATGCCACCCAACTCTACCTCAGCGAAATTGGCTTTTCACCGCTGCTTACCGCTGAAGAAGAGGTGCTCTACGCACGTCGAGCGCTGCGCGGTGACGAGGTTGCTCGCAAGCGTATGATTGAGAGTAATCTTCGCTTGGTGGTGAAAATCTCACGTCGCTATTCTAACCGTGGTTTAGCGCTGCTCGATTTGGTCGAAGAAGGAAACCTCGGCCTGATCCGTGCGGTGGAGAAGTTTGACCCTGAACGCGGCTTCCGCTTTTCAACCTATGCAACCTGGTGGATTCGTCAAACCATTGAACGTGCCATCATGAACCAAACGCGTACCATTCGCCTGCCTATTCACGTGGTGAAAGAGCTGAATGTGTATCTGCGCACGGCGCGCGAGCTGGCGCAAAAGCTTGACCATGAACCGACCGCTGAAGACATCGCGGCGCAGCTTGATAAGCCAGTGGAAGACGTGAACCGGATGCTTCGTCTTAACGAGCGTATTGGCTCTGTGGATAACCCAATTGGCGGCGATTCAGAAAAAGCCTTGCTAGACATCATTCCAGATGAGAAGCAAGACGGCCCAGAGTACACCACACAAGACGATGACATGAAAAAGTCGATTGTGCAGTGGCTACAAGAGCTTAACCCTAAGCAGCGAGAAGTGTTATCACGTCGTTTCGGACTTTTGGGTCACGAAGCGTCAACGTTGGAAGATGTGGGGCGTGAGATTGGTTTGACTCGCGAGCGAGTACGTCAAATCCAGGTGGAAGGGCTACGCCGCTTGCGCGATATGCTGACGCATCAAGGTCTGAGCATTGAGTCGCTCTTTAACGTTGAGCAATAAACGCGCTGTCAATATCGCATCAGTCATAGCGCGAGACTGACAATCATAGACGCAAATGAAGGGACAGCGATGGCTGTCCCTTTTTATTGGCGGTCATGATGGCTCGCAAGATGACGGCGCGGCTGATTAGCGAGATTGCTGTAACGCCTTGAGGGCATAGAGGGCGTCTAAGGCTTGCCGCGGGGTCATATCATCAGGGTTTAACGCATCGACTGCGTTATCCAGCTCGCTGGGTTCAGGCAGTAAGGCGAGCTGAGCGGGGGCTGGATCACCGACCGTTTGTTCAGCATTAATGGTATGTTGGCCGCTTTGCTCTAGTTGTGCCAGTTTACGCTTGGCGCGCCGAATCACCGGCTTGGGAACGCCAGCGAGGCTCGCCACGGCCAGACCATAAGACTTACTGGCTGCCCCTTCCTGAACCGCGTGCATAAACGCAATGTCATCGCCATGCTCCATGGCATCAAGATGCACATTCACCAAGCCTTCCATTTGCCCTGGCAGTTCAGTGAGTTCGAAATAATGGGTGGCAAACAAGGTCATTGCTTGGATTTTCTCTGCCAACCATTCCGCGCTGGCCCACGCCAAAGATAAGCCATCGTAGGTGCTGGTACCGCGGCCAATCTCGTCCATCAACACCAAGCTGTTAGCAGTTGCATTGTGGAGAATATTGGCGGTTTCTGTCATTTCCACCATAAATGTGGAGCGGCCGGAAGCGAGATCATCAGAGGCACCAATACGAGTGAAAATGCGATCGACGGGCCCAATGGTTGCACGATCGGCGGGCACATAAGCACCAATATGACTCAGCAAGGTGATCAACGCGGTTTGGCGCATATAAGTGGATTTACCTCCCATATTAGGACCGGTAATGATCAACATTCGGCGCTCAGGACTTAAGGCGATGGGGTTGGGAATAAAAGGGTCAGTCATCACTTGTTCAACCACAGGATGGCGACCGGCCTCAATATTGATCCCCGGTTTGTCGCTAAGGGTGGGGCGGTGATAATTGAGTGTATCTGCTCGCTCGGCGAGGTTACATAGTACATCGAGCCCAGAGAGCGCTTCAGAGGCATGTTGCAGCTGGGCCAAGTGTGGCAGTAACAAATCAAACAACTCTTCCCACAAACGCTTCTCTAACGCTAACGCATTAGAGCGAGAGCTTAAGACTTTATCTTCGTGCTCTTTTAATTCTGGGATAATGTAACGCTCTGCATTTTTAAGCGTTTGCCGGCGGACATAGTGTGTCGGCACCCGATCGCTTTGCGCGCGGCTGATTTGGATATAAAAGCCATGGACTTGGTTATAACCCACCTTCAGAGTATCGATGCCATATTGCTCGCGCTCGCGGGTTTCTAGTTCTTCTAAGTAGCGTGATGCGCCTTCCGATAAGTCGCGCCATTCATCCAGTTCCGCGTTGTAACCTGGCGCAATCACACCGCCATCACGGATCACCACCGGCGGGTTCTCGACCACTGCACGGGTGAGCAAATCTTGCAGCTCTGGCATCGGTGTGGTGGCAGTGAGGTAATCGGAAAACGCACCGTGATCCAGCTCGGTGAGCAGTGTCTGTACCTCGGGCAGCTGTGCTAATGCGGTGCGCAGCCTTGCCATATCACGCGGACGGGCGGATCGCATTGCCAAGCGAGCAAGTACACGTTCAATGTCGCCGATAGGTTTGAGTGCTGCACTTAATTCCGAGTGTAGGCCACTATCAAGCAATGTCCCGATTGCATCCAAACGTTGGTTGAGTACATGGCTATCGCGTAGAGGTTGATGGAGCCAGCGCTTCAGTAAGCGACTGCCCATCGGCGTCGTCGTCCGATCCAAAACGTCAGCCAGCGTATTGTCGGTGCCGCCAGCGAGGTTTTGGGTGATCTCTAAATTACGCCGTGTGGCAGCGTCTAACACCACAGCGGTGTCTTGCTGATCTTTGATGATGGCACGAATATGGGGGAGCGCGGTGCGTTGGGTTTCTTTGGCGTATTGCAACACACAGCCAGCGGCACAGAGCCCCAGCGTACAGTCTTCCACGCCAAAACCGACTAAATCGCGCGTGCCAAATTGACCGGTCAGTTGACTGCGAGCAGTGTCGAGATCGAACTCCCAAATGGGGCGACGCCTTGCGCCGCGGCTCACCGCAAGTAAATCAGGGTAGGGAAAGTCTTCGGGGTAAAGCAGCTCTGCCGGTTGCGTGCGTTGCAGCTCAGCTTGCATTTGCTCGTAGGTGGCAGGTTCGGTCAGCACGAAGCGCCCTGATGTGATATCTAGCGTGGCAAAACCAAATTGGTCGTTATGACAGGTCAGTGCGGCGACCAAGTTATCAACCCGCTCGCTAAGCAGCGCTTCATCCGATACCGTACCGGGGGTGACGATTCGCACCACCTGGCGCTCAACCGGGCCTTTACTCGTGGCGGGATCACCTATCTGTTCACAAATCGCCACCGGCTCTCCTAGCTGCACCAGCTTGGCTAAATATCCCTCTACGGCATGAAAGGGCACACCCGCCATGGGGATCGGTTCACCGCCTGAGCTGCCGCGCTTAGTCAGCGAGATATCCAAAAGCTGAGAGGCACGTTTGGCATCGTCGTAAAAGAGTTCGTAAAAATCCCCCATGCGATAGAACAGCAGTTCTTCAGGGTGCTGCGCCTTGAGTTTGAGGTACTGTTGCATCATAGGGGTGTGCTTTTCGAGCGCTTGTACTGTCACGACTAGACCTGCAAAATGGAACATTGAAAAGGGTAGGTAGAATACGTGATCGTACGGCAAAGGGTAAAGTTGCGGTACCGGTTTCTTCACCCTAAACAAAAGGAGTGAATGGTGGAACAGTTATTCTCGCTAGCAAAGCAACTCGGCGACGCCTTATTGGATGCGGGCTTAACGGTGACCACCGCAGAGTCTTGCACCGGTGGCGGTATTGCTTACTGCTTGACGGACGTGCCGGGTAGCTCGCAGTGGTTTCAGCAAGCTTGGGTCACCTATAGCAACCAGGCTAAGCATCAACAGGTGCATGTGCCAGACGATTTATTGACCCAATACGGCGCGGTCAGTGAGCCTGTGGTAACGGCCATGGCAGAGGGCGCACTCAATGAGGCTGCCGCTGACTTGGCGATTGCCGTTAGCGGTGTCGCTGGTCCGAGTGGAGGCAGTGCGGATAAACCTGTTGGCACCGTGTGGTTCGCATGGGCTTGGCATGGCGGCGAAACCGACACTGAAGTGTGTCATTTTGAGGGTGATAGGCGCGCGGTCCGTGAACAAACGGTCGTGCACGCGTTGTCACATGCTCTCACGCGCTTGTCTCCGTAACTGGAGGCGTGTCGCATCACAAAGATTTTTTCTATACAGGGCTAGACACTGTATAAATGGACAGTATACTTAGCCCCAATTACTGATAGCTTTCATCGCATAGCGATAGCGTTTTATTTCCTGGAGACTGAAATGGACGATAACAAAGAAAAGGCGCTCGCAGCCGCACTCGGACAAATCGAAAAGCAATTTGGCAAAGGCTCAATCATGCGTCTGGGTGATGACCGCACTATGGACATCGAAACCGTATCGACCGGCTCTTTGTCTCTCGATATCGCCCTAGGTGCAGGTGGCCTGCCTTTTGGTCGTATTATCGAAATCTATGGCCCAGAGTCATCAGGTAAAACGACGCTGACGCTAGAAGCGATTGCCGAAGCACAAAAAATGGGTAAGACCTGTGCCTTTATCGACGCTGAGCATGCCCTTGACCCTATTTATGCGCGCAAGCTGGGTGTGGATATCGATAACCTTTTGGTCTCTCAGCCAGATACCGGTGAGCAAGCGTTGGAAATCGCTGATGCACTGACACGCTCGGGCGCTGTCGATATGATCGTCATTGACTCGGTAGCGGCATTGACACCTAAAGCTGAGATTGAAGGCGAGATGGGCGACTCACACATGGGTCTGCAAGCGCGTATGTTGTCACAAGCGATGCGTAAGCTCACAGCCAACATCAAAAACAGCAATACCATGATGGTATTCATCAACCAAATTCGCATGAAAATTGGTGTGATGTTTGGTAACCCAGAAACCACGACTGGGGGTAACGCGTTAAAATTCTACGCCTCGGTTCGCTTGGATATTCGCCGCATTGGTGCGATTAAAGAAGGTGACGAAGTGGTGGGGAACGAAACCCGCGTCAAAGTAGTAAAAAACAAAGTCGCTGCACCCTTCAAACAAGCTGAGTTCCAAATCCTTTACGGCCAAGGCATTAACTTGCAAGGTGAATTAGTGGACTTGGGCGTAAAACACAAGCTGGTAGAAAAAGCCGGTGCTTGGTATAGCTACAAAGGCGATAAAATTGGCCAGGGCAAAGCAAACGCATGTAAATACCTAAAAGAAAACCCGCACGTCGCTGAAGAAATCGACACCACCTTGCGTGAGATGCTACTGCAAACCGCGCTAAATAACGAAGCGGTCGACGCGAACGCAGAAGCAGAAACCGAGGACGACCAACTGTAATGGCCGCGTCGTGCCAAGAGGTCGCGGTGGGTTTATTGGCCCGCCGTGACCACTCTGTTCACGAACTGCAGCAAAAACTGTCGCAACGCGGCTTTGACCAAGACACCATCGACATCACGCTGGAGCAGTGTCTGGCGCGTGGGTGGTTGGATGATGCCCGCTTTGCGGCCAGCTTGTTGCGCCAAGGTGTGAGTAAACACCATGGCTGGTTACGTATTTGCCAAGACGCCAAGCGAAAAGGTATCGACACTGAGTTGTTATCACGCGCCGAACAGGAGCAGGAGGTTGACTGGTATGCGCTAGCCAGAGAGACCGCAGAGCGTAAATATGCCGATCTCGATGGTCGCCTTCCGCCTGCCGAGCAAAAGGAAAAAGCCAAACGCATGCGCTTTTTACAGTCACGTGGCTTTAACTTTGATCAAATCCAATACGCACTCAGTCACGACGATCCGGACACGCATTTCTAAACCAATCCCACTCTGTCTCTTTTCCGCACGCGATCGGTTGTTTACAATGGCGTAAATAAAACCATGCTTCCATCGCGTCACGACCATATCTGGTTGCTAACGCAATATTCGATTATCAGGATTAGCCAATGTATATGAGCACTGATGAGATCCGTACAGCGTTTCTCAAGTTCTTTGAAAGCAAAGGGCACCAGATTGTGCCTAGCTCGTCGCTCGTGCCTGCCGATGACCCAACGCTTTTGTTTACCAACGCAGGAATGAACCAGTTTAAAGACACCTTTTTAGGGGTTGAAAAGCGTGACTACACGCGTGCAACGTCAGCACAGCGTTGTGTGCGGGCGGGCGGCAAACACAACGACCTTGAAAACGTCGGTTTTACCGCGCGCCACCATACTTTCTTTGAAATGCTCGGCAATTTCAGCTTCGGTGATTACTTCAAGCAAGATGCGATTCAGTACGCGTGGACGTTTTTGACTGAAACGATTGGCTTGCCAAAAGAAAAGCTGCTGGTGACTGTTTACAAAACCGATGACGAAGCGTTCGATATTTGGCACCAGCAAATTGGCGTGCCTGCGGATCGCATTGTGCGTATTGGTGATAAGGAAGGCGGTAAGCCTTACGAGTCAGACAACTTTTGGCAAATGGGCGATACTGGGCCATGCGGACCATGCAGTGAGATCTTTTATGATCACGGTGAGCATATCTGGGGCGGTCCTCCAGGCACGCCAGAAGAAGACGGAGATCGCTTCATTGAGATCTGGAATATCGTCTTTATGCAATTCAATCGTCAAGCTGACGGTACGATGGAGAACTTACCTAAGCCATCAGTGGATACCGGCATGGGGATTGAGCGGATTGCGGCCATCAAGCAGGGCGTCCATTCCAACTATGAAATTGATGTTTTCCAGCAATTAATTAAGCAAGTCGCGGAGATCATCGGGGTTGAAGATCTGACTAACCAGTCTTTGCGCGTGGTGGCAGACCATATCCGCTCTTGTGCGTATTTGATTGTTGATGGTGTGATGCCATCGAACGAAGGGCGGGGCTATGTGTTGCGCCGTATTATTCGCCGCGCGGTTCGTCATGGTAACAAGCTCGGCAGCAAAGACGCGTTTTTCTACAAGTTGGTTGGTCCTCTCGCCACCATCATGGGGACGGCAGGTGAAGACTTGCGTGCGCAGCAAACCATGGTGGAAAAAGTCCTTAAGATTGAAGAAGACAACTTTGGCCGCACGCTTGAGCGTGGCATGTTGATGTTGGAAGAGGCTTTGGACAAGGTTAAGGGTGACGAGTTGGATGGCGAAACTGTCTTCAAACTCTATGACACTTACGGCTTCCCAGCAGACTTAACTAACGATGTTGCGCGTGAGCGCGGTTATCGTATTGATGAAGCCGGCTTTGAAGCGGCGATGGCAGCCCAGCGTCAGCGCGCGCGGGAAGCCGGGCAGTTTGGCACTGACTACAACCAAGCGATAAAAGTGGAGCATGGCTCGGATTTTTGTGGTTACACAGGGACAGAAGGCAGCGGTCAGATCACTGAGATTTTTGTCGACGGAGACACCGTTGATAGCCTGGTATCAGGCGATAAAGCGGTCGTGATCCTTGACCACACCCCTTTCTACGCCGAGGCTGGTGGCCAGTGTGGTGATACAGGGGTGATAGAAACAGACCAAGGGCGATTTACCGTGACGGATACCCAAAAAGCGGGGCAAGCCATTGCGCATTACGGTAGCTTGTCGGAAGGGCAACTGAGTGTCGGGACACAAGCAACCGCTCGCGTCGATGCAGAGCGCCGTCACGCGGTAGCGATGAATCACTCCGCCACCCACTTATTGCACGCCGCGCTGCGTGAGGTACTGGGGGAGCACATTGCGCAGAAAGGCTCGCTCGTCCGGCCTGATGGTTTGCGTTTTGACTTCTCACACCTTGAACCTGTCACCGCTGACGAACTCAAAGCGGTTGAGCGGATCGTGAATCAGCAAATCCGTGAAAATAGCCCCGTGCAGACTGAGGTGATGGATATCGAAGCTGCCAAGCAAAAAGGGGCGATGGCACTGTTTGGTGAGAAGTACGATGACCAAGTGCGCGTACTGAGCATGGGCGACTTCTCTATCGAGCTGTGTGGCGGGACACACGCAACGCGTACAGGTGACATTGGGATGTTTAAAATCGTCTCGGAAGCGGGTATCGCGGCCGGTGTGCGTCGTATTGAAGCCATTACCGGGCAAGCGGCCATTGATAGCGTTTATCAGCAACAGGCGGACTATGAAGCCAAGCTTGCCGATGCCCAGAGCAAAGCGAAAGCGTTAGAAAAACAAATTCAGCAGCTTAAGCAGAAACTAGCCGCACAAGAAAGTGCTGGGCTGATCAATCAAGTCCGTGAGCTAAACGGGGTAAAAGTGTTGATTAGCCAACTTGATGGCGCGGATAACAAAGCGCTACGTAGTATGGTTGATGATCTGAAAAACCAAATGGGTAGCGGTATCGTGCTGCTCGGCAATGTGGCCAATGACAAAGTCGGCCTGATTGCGGGTGTCACCAAGGATTTGACCGGCACGGTAAAAGCGGGTGAACTGGTCAACCTTGTCGCGCAACAAGTGGGTGGCAAAGGCGGTGGTCGTCCTGATATGGCGCAAGCGGGGGGCAGTGATGTGAGTGCACTGCCTAGCGCGCTAGCCTCAGCAGAGACATGGCTCACTGAGCAGTTGTAATACACTTTTGTTTTTATTGAAAAGTCAAGAGGGTCGCGTATTGCGACCCTTTTTTGTGATCTAGATTAATAATTGCACTTTTTTTCTGATTCTGTATAGTGCAACGCCTTAAGCGCTGTGTCAGCGGTAAGACGTGATATTGGTTAGATTTTGTCGCCACGCTGGCCAATGCAGTACAGATTTCTCTTACACTGTTATCTCAGGTCAATCGCCTCCACGGCTAACGGCATGATGATAAAACAGTAAATTTCTCTGCCCTTTTCTGGATATGGTGTGATAATTCGGCCATAGTGTGGAATACGGACGCGAGTAAGCGCCCGTATTGGCATCATGAGCAGGGAAAGAATCCAACGATCACAGGTAACGGGCCGATACGCTGGCGGGTTATCTGGCTCAGACACTAATTGAATAAGTAAAAGATTGATACTCAAGGAGTAGAAGCATGCTGATTTTAACTCGCCGTGTGGGCGAAACCTTGATGATTGGTGATGAAGTCACTGTCACTGTATTGGGTGTAAAAGGTAACCAAGTCCGTATTGGTGTGAATGCACCGAAAGATGTTTCGGTTCATCGTGAAGAGATCTACATGCGTATTCAGGCCGAAAAAGGCGCGCCTTCAGGTGGTCAGAGCGACTACTAACAAGGCAAGAAGAGGTCGACCACAGGTCGGCCTTTTTTATCGCCGCTTTTCCCATAAAATCAGAATGAAACGGCGATAAATCCAACAATAAAATCGGGCTGTGGGTGATAATTGTCCATTTGTTGGTGGCAAGACGATTTTTGCCAGAAAAGTGTTTGACATATATGTGGCTCAAAGTAATATGTGCACCCGCAGCGACGGTGAGGTGGCCGAGTGGCTGAAGGCGCTCCCCTGCTAAGGGAGTATACGGTTTGTAGCCGTATCGAGGGTTCGAATCCCTCCCTCACCGCCATGATTTACAAGCCTGCCTTGTAGTAAGATGTGCGTCCGTAGCTCAGCTGGATAGAGTACCTGGCTACGAACCAGGCGGTCGGAGGTTCGAATCCTCCCGGACGCGCCATCTCTTCACGGAAGACCCGCAAGATTGTTCATGATGAACGTAAGATTGACGACACGCGCTCGTAGCTCAGCTGGATAGAGTACCTGGCTACGAACCAGGCGGTCGGAGGTTCGAATCCTCCCGAGCGCGCCATCTTCAATCTTAGCCAATCCGTCAGCGCGTCCGTAGCTCAGCTGGATAGAGTACCTGGCTACGAACCAGGCGGTCGGAGGTTCGAATCCTCCCGGACGCGCCATTTTGGCTCCC